>JBAYJJ010000006.1:0-42056 GCA_041665165.1 Patescibacteria group bacterium
AATAGATACTGACAACTTTAAACTGACAACTGCCAAGAGTTACCAAGTTGCTCTTGTAAGTTGTTAGTTGTCAGTTTTTTGTAGTTGTCTTTTCTTGCGCAACTTTGATGAACTCATCAAGCTTGATTACTTCTTGATCTTTTTGTCCGCGCCAGCGCACTGTCAATTCCCCGTTCTCCTGTTCTTTGTCCCCAAACACGATCATGCACGGCGTCTTTTTGATTTCAGCATTCCTGATTTTTTTGCCCACACTATCAGCTGCATCCTCAAACTCAACCCTCAAGCCGACAGCTTCCAGTTTGGACACTAATTCGCGGGCTGAATCAACGTGGCGGTCAGCGACTGGCAAGACAGCGACCTGGACCGGTGCCAGCCAGAATGGGAAAGCACCGGCATAATGCTCGATCAAGACTGACAAAAATCTCTCAATCGATCCCATGATGGCGCAATGGATCATGACAATGCGTTCGCGCTCCCCCGCCTCATTCACGCACGCCAAATCAAACCGCTCCGGCATATTGAAATCCAGCTGGATAGTCGCGACCTGATGCTCGCGGCCAATAGCATCCTTGCCCATGAAGTCTATCTTGGGGCCATACATGGCTGCTTCGCCTTTGCCTTCCACATAAGCCACGCCTCGCTTTTCGATCAAGGCCTTAAGCTGGCCCTCAGCCTCTTGCCAGACTTCTTTGGTGCCAAGATATTTTTCCATCTTGTCCGGGTCATGCGTTGACATGCGGATCCTCAAATCAAAACCAAAAGTCTTGTAAAACGCATCAATGATATCCCAGATGGCGAATGCTTCGTGCTCTATCTGGCTCTTGCGGCAAAACACGTGCGCATCGTCTTGAGTGATGCACAGCACGCGCGACAAGCCAGACAGCTCGCCGCTCTGCTCATCGCGATAGACCATGGTGGTCTCTGCATATCTCTGCGGCAAATCGCGCCAGCTGCGCAAACGCGCGTCAAAAATCTGCGTGTGGTGCGGGCAGTTCATGGGCTTGAGCGCATACTCATGGCCCTCGCGCGACACGATCTTGAACAGCTCGTCCTTGAACTTGGCCCAATGCCCGCTTTTTTCGTACAACTCCTTTTTGGTGATGTGCGGGATCGCAACCCGGCAAAAACCGCGTTCCTTGCGCAGCTGCCACACATAATCATCCAGCACATTGCGCAAGATGGCGCCTTTAGGCAGCCAAAGCGGCAGGCCGCTGCCCACGAGCTCGGAAAAGGTGAAGAGATCCAGCTCTTTGCCTAATTTGCGATGGTCGCGCTTTTCCGCTTCTTCCATCATCTTTAAGTGCGCATCCAATTCGATTGGCGTTGCAAAACATAGGCCGTAAATGCGCTGCATCTGTGGGTTGGTCTCTTTGCCGCGCCAATACGCGCCAGCAGCCTTGTAGACCTTATAAGCACCTATCTGGTTCGCGAACTCCACGTGAGGCCCGCGGCACAGATCAGTAAAATCACCTGTCGTATAAATGCTGACCCTATTTTTCATGGCTGGATCAACATCCACTGCTTCTTCGGCCGAGAGCTTGGTCGTACCCTTGGTCTTGATGTCATTCAAAAGTTCAACCTTGTACGGCTGGTTCATGTCGCTGAATAATTTGATAGCCTCATCAATATCCAGTTCCTCGCGCACAAAAGCCGGCTTCGCGCCCACGATCTTCTGCATCTCTTTTTGGATGGCCTTCAGATCTTCGGGCGTGACTGCACGACCGATATCAATGTCATAGTAAAATCCAAAATCCACGGCCGGGCCAACGCCGAACTTAGCTTCCGGAAAAAGCTTTTTGATGGCTGCAGCCATTACGTGGGCAGCACTGTGACGCATCGTTTCAATAGTGTTCATATTTTATAAAAAAGCCGACCAATCCATTTAATGAATTCGTCGGGACCCACCATAGTCGAGCTCATCTCGTCTTCGGCGGGCGGTTCCACCCGTATTTCCCGACATAAAGTCAGGACACTTTTATCTTGGATTTTCGGCTGATATCCGGTTGGTGAGTCCGGAACAAGAAATAGAATAGACTGATTGGCTTGAAACGTCAACTTTGTTTCCTACTTAACATACCCCAGCGCCCTAACCACGGACCAGCCAAATGGGGTTGTAGGATAATGTTTGTACAATACGTAAAAAGCTTTGATGCCTATCCGCTCTTTAACCAAGTCTCTGGGGAAACGGATACGATAGAGCAAAGTATTCCAAGCCAGATTTTCTTTGGCTACTTTGAAATTAGGCGCGTGACCAAATATATCAATGAAAACCGGAAGAGCCTTGTTAACATTCTGGCGTTCGAGGGCAAGGTTGCGCACAAGCGGGATCAAACCGGTAGTTAGGCGCTCAATATCAGACCAAACAAAATCCGCTCGATGGACTGTTTCCATATAATCGCGAACTACTGCTCTGCGTTCACCTTGGCCAAGTTTTTTCGTGGTAGACGAAATACCGTAGACAATGAAGTTGCGGATGGACATCTCCTGATTAGTGTCCAATACTAACCCAAACTCCTTGGCATCTGCCCTGACCTGTTTCAAGACAAGATCTTCAGTCTCTGTATTGCGCGTAAGATTCAGTCGCTCAAGAAGAACTGGAAGATTAGAGGGATCCAAGGTCTGGATTGAGGGCTCCGGCTGGGCTTGAGGTGCTGGTATGACTGGTTCTGTTGTTGGTGGCGTTACTACGACAATAGGTTTTGTAATCACGGGCAAGGATTGGGGCGCCGAACCTCCGCCTCCAGTGCTTCCAGTACTGGCAGCAGTCCCAGTTATGGAATTAGTCACAGAGGAAACAGCAATGCTCCTGTAGCCCATGGTAAGGCTTGAGGCCAGGTGCCCGATATTATGTGTGCCATAGCCAAGGCCTGTCACCGTGACTGTCACTGGCACATTCCAGTTGCTTGAGCGAAAAACAATCGTTGATGTCGAAACCTGAGAAGAAGCGTCAGGTAAGACCAGTATCTGAACAGTGGATGTTGGCGCAGAAGTTAGGACAATCGTGTATGTTGCTGTTGATCCACCAATCACTGTTGCGATGGATGTTGGAGAGACTGTAACCCCGCCATTGGCCATGGTTGCCAGAGCAGAACTTGAGGTAGCAGCGTTTATGTTATCGCCATTCCTGGCAATGACTTTAAAGGAATGATTAGTCCAGGCTGGCAAGCCGCGCACAATGCCAGACCACGAAGATGACGTGAAAAACGTAGGAGTGGCTGTTTCCGCACCCAGAGCTGTGAAGTATTTTGAATCAATGGAATCGTACACGGCGTAAGTAGTGCCCACTGGATTGCCATTAGCATTGATGAAAAGCGGTACTGTTGATGTTGTGGGTGTGCCGAGAGTGGGAGCTGATGCTTGGTTTGCAAGAGTGTAGATGAGCGAGCTTGTCGCGTAAGTTGAAGTAGTGTGTACGCCATCACCTGCTGCCACACGGAACTGGTACAAATTGTTTGGCGAAAGACTGGTGAAAGTATAATTAGTCGTCGGGACATTAACTCTTGCGGTTTGAGCAAACGTAGTACCCCCATCCACAGACTTTTCAAGGGCATAGACAGTTTCCGTTCCCCCACCTGTTGTCCAGGATAGTGGGATCGCTACTGTCGTCGGGGTGCCAAGTGCTGGTGTAGTAGGCGCAGTCGGGTTCTCATACATGTCAAAAGTATGGCTTGAATAACCTCCAGTATATCTAAATGATAAACTTCCGCTGCCATTCGATCGGCAGACTCCATTATTGCAAGTTGTTCCATTTATGCCAGTAATGCTTGAAGCTGTTGCTCCGGTTATGGTGATTGTATAATTTTTGTTGGCATTCAGATCCCCAACTGTATGGTCTGTAACCATGCTGGTAGTTGAAGCATTGTTTTCAGTCCATGTCTTATGGGTATTGGTCCAATTCGTGAAATTCGTGACATCAAGCCAAGCCGGCCTTTTCGCAGTCGAACCGAAAGTCTCAAAACTCCCGCCAGATGGGGCTATCTTCAGATGAGCTGTATTGCTGTTGGTTGTCCCCAAATCCCTGAATTTTCCATCTCCATAGATTCTTGCTCCAGCTCCCCTATCTATCGTATCTGGAGTACCCAGAGTCAGGTCGTGCGGCGGCTGATATTCGTATGCTCCTATATCAGGAACTCCGTAGATGGGGTTGCCGGCAAAGTCAGTAGTCAACCCTGCAACAACAGTGCCTGCATCAATGGCAGGCGAAAGATAAGTGAGCCTATAATCAGTGGATGTGGAATATGAACCTGTGCCGTTTATAAATAAGGGATCAGAATTATTACTATTTGGTTCAGTGGGGTGATAAGCTGCCCAGGATATGGGGGTTATAGCCTCACTTGTAGTATAAAACAAGTTATCGTCTACCGGTTTATACAGATTGTAATCAAGAGAAGTATAGGAAGGACCCGTATTCAAAATCTCTCGTGGCTTGCCGCCACCAAAAACTCCATTATTGACAACAAAGCTACCGCTAGCCTTCCTATAATAGACATTGCTCCTTGCCGATGGGTTGGTTACAGTGCTTCCTTTGAAGATTTCACCAATAGCATATCCGTTGTCCCAATTGGTACTGTTATAATATGCATTATTTGCCCCGTCACTAACATCTCCTATTCCTTCATTGTAATTATGATGGGCGATGCAATAATAACACTTAATATTCGCAACTGCATCATGAGGCAAAAAGCCGCCGCCATCGGTCACGACATTGACCGTACCGTTGTAAGATGCCTCGCTTCGCCAATATGTTACGTTGCTGGCAGATATTGAAGCAAGAAAACCGATATTTGCATTATTATCCGCAGTACAATTGTTATAGGTAATGTTATTGGACGTGCCTCTAGCAACAAACCCGTGCGTCTCATTACTGTTCGCAGTATCGCGATTATATGTGATATCGTGGCTCGTTCCATCTGCTTCAAAGCCACCGTAACTAGCGCCAGCGGTCATACTGCTATCATTTACCGTGATATTTGACGAATCAGTAAAAATAAAACCCCAACCAGACGAGCCTATGGCATTACTGATAGTTCCTGTATCGACCCTGGTCAAGCTTATTCCGGTCGTTGAATGTATATTAGATGCTGTAAAATTCTCGCCGATTGAAATAATCGTTACGCCTGTGGAAGTTACATTGTTCATTAATGTACTTGTGGCACCGCTCAGATATACGCTAAAAAAACCAGTATTAAAGGTTGAATTCTGTATAGTCACATGGTCATTGCTTAGACCGTTAAGGGCTATGCCGTACCTAGATGCTCCGACATATGTTAAATTGACATTATCAAAAAGAACATCACTCAGATTGCTGCTGGACCACATAACATGTCCGAAAGACCCCATGTCACTAGTAATATTTTTAAACTGGAGATTGGAACCTGTAGTTATGTATATTCCTATGTTATTTGAAGCTGCCAGTCCGACATAGTTAGCGGTTAAGCCATCAATTATAATATTTGATTTGCTGTTGGTTTGTATCAAATAACCAGAAGTAATAGCAATTACAGGAGTTTCGCTTGGCACGTTTGCATAAGTGACCTCATTGCCAGCTCCAGACCCACCAGAAGGTATGACAAGAGTCTCTGTATAGTTTCCACCCTGAGAACTAAATAAGACATGATCGCCAGCCAAAAAAGATGCAAGGTTTACTTGCGCCATGCTCAAAGATGTAGTGGACGCATTCGGGCTGGTCGCATTTGCTTTATTGCCTGCGGTCACAAGCCCATCTGCTCTCACATAATATGTCGCTGCATTCGCCTGCCCAGCCAAACCGAACAACAAAAAACCAGCGCAAAACAAAACTGCACCGAATCCAAGAGAACTAAAATTGAAAATTCGGCCGCTTTTTACTCTCTCTCTCTCTCGAATTTTGTCTTGAAGGTCATATTTTAAATTTTCGACTTTGGATTTTTAGTTGATCACGACTGTTATCTTGTCTTTCATGCTCGGTAAACGGCGCACCCAATCGGGATGGAGCTCAACATCCACTTCTTCTACGCCGTCCAAGACTGACCATTTGCGGATGACTTCGTCTGCTGGCAAGCCTACGATCAAATCTTTGCGCAGATCAGGGCTGTCAATGCTCAACTTGCTCATGGCCTCGGCTGAGATGGCCAAGCGAGCCGTGCCTTTTTTCATGTCCGTTGATTCCAGCTTGAATGTTGCTTTTGAAAGGTCAAAATCTGCCAAAGCATAGCCTTGAGGCAATTTTTCCTTAAGCCTGGTCCGCAGCAAAGCCAGCACATCCTCGCGCGGGAAAAACACGGCCGTGACATTCAGCTTTACCTGGGCCAAAAAATTATCAGCTTCCTGGCCAGGCGCCACATTGCTCTGCTTTTGCGCAGTGTTGATCAGATAGACTGATTCCCAGCCTGCTTCTGCCCCAGCTTCAACGCTTAAAGATTGCTTGGCTTTTTCCAAAGCAGCGGCATATAACTGCTCATACGCCTTAGCCTGGGCGCCTGCGGTCAAAACCTTGCCTGAAGCAGTCTTTTTTGGTGTTGTTGGGTTTGAGATTATTCCCCCGCTTTGGAAATCTGTTATGGCCTGGGCAAAAATGAGATGCTGAAGATCTATCCAAAGGCCAGGGATAGTGAATTTTGTGCCTGATTGGATTTGATACTCGCTCCCAGCCTCGTCTGACACAGCATCCACTTCGATTGACCCGCCAGATGGCACAGTGACTGTCTTGGAAATCCTAAAAAGCTTGCCATCAGACGTGAGCAAGCGGGTCTTGACCACCAAAGGCTGGTCTTTTGAGTAATTGTTGATGATTTTTACGCGTCCGACTGTCTTGGTCGGAGTTTCCTGAACCGGAGCCGGGGTTGGAGCGACAACAACAGGCGTGGAAGTGGCGACCTCGACCGGAAATTCCTTTGCCTCAGTGAATGTACCGCTTACTACGCGGCCTTTGATCTGATCAGCCAGAGGTGTGGATGAGATATCAAACACTGTATCAACTGAGACTGGTTCGCTTTTGGCTTTGACTATGACCGTGGCCTTTACGGAAGATGTCCACAGGGCAATGGCTATCACAGCCAAGGTAATAAGGACAAAAGTAACTGCAATATTCCTGAACAGCTTGGGAGAGGGCGGCTGTGGAAAATTATTGCCCGAGGCACGCGAAAGTTTGATGGCCATACTGCTGGGCATTATAGCATGCTGTTTACCAGTTAACCAAGCCCCCGAATGCCCAGAATTACCAATGCTTAATTACCAATTACCAAGGAATGACCGATATCAAATAATCAATATCCAAGGATGAGGCGATTTTAAACACCTTAACCCTGAAGTGCTCTCGTGACTAAAATTGTCATCAAGGCACTAAAATCGATCCCAAGAGCCGCCGCTCCTTGCGGCAAGAGTGAAGCTTTCGTCATTCCGGGCAAAGTATTTATTTCAAGAATGTACAAACTATTTTTATGCAAAATGAAATCCGCTCTGGACATCCCTCTGCACCCAAAAAGTTTATGCGCACGTAAAGCCGCTTCCTGCAGTTCTCTTATCCATGATTCCGGCAGATTTGGAGGCGTAATCTCATCTGAACCACCAACTGCGTATTTTGCTTTATAATCAAAAAAAGCTGAATTTTTAGGACAAATTTCGGTCGGCACCAGTGGGATTATCTCTTTTTCTGATTTTTCGATTACACCGCATGTCAATTCTCTTCCTGAAAGATATTCTTGCAAAACCACAACTTGATTATTTTTTAAATCTTGACCAATGCGCTGTCTGATTTTCTTTTGATTGTTCGTAATCAAGACTCCCACACTAGAACCGCCGTTTAGTGGCTTGATTACGAATAGTTGTTTCTTTTTTAGAAATTTTTCTGCCGCCCTCAAGTCCTCGTTCGATTGAATTATACGGGTCTCAGGAACTCTAAACCCCGCTCGTAAAAATAATGCTTGTGCTATCCCTTTATCCATAGCCTTTCTTGAAGCGACTGGTCCGGATCCAACAAAAGGAATTTTCAATATTTCTAAGATAGTCTGCAACTGACCATCTTCTCCAAACTCCCCATGGAGCGCCGGAAATACGCAATCAATGTCCATTGCCTGCATTTTTTTGAGGCCATCCAAAAACTTAAATCGTTTTATTCCTGGCTTATAGATAAATTCCAGCTCTTTCGTGAGTTCGGCCTCAAAAACCTGGAATATTTCGCGATCTAAAACGTGAGCGACCATCCGTCCGCTCTCCAATGAAACGTCCCTTTCTCCCCCGACTCCGCCGCTCAGGACAAGTATTTTTGGTTTGGATTTAGACATATTATTTCAAAGATAACTCACCTCTCCTTTTTTCTATAAGCTCCCTTAGGTTCGCTATCTTTGTCTCCAACTCATCCTTGCGACCACGAGTCGAAATTACGAGGCTATCAATAAGACCGCTTAATTCGTCCATGCCGATAGAATTAAAAACCGGAAGATGCGGATAAAGCAACCAATGAATTTCCTCTCTATGAAATCTCCCTTCATCGGTTTCGCCAGTTCCAATAACATGATAAAAAGGTTTATCTGTATTTTTTATACTCGGCATAATCTCAAAATTTTGAGAATTATCCTTTGTCTTCAATAATATCTTAATATCAATATCAGAAAGTGAGGCGTCCACTTTCCTTGGTCCATAAAAACCTGACCCTTCCAATGCAACTATTCCAATCTCATCTTTAGGAATCTCAACTTGATTTTCTTCGAGTACTTTTTCCCAATCTCTCTCAACTTGATCCGCAATTTCCTGAAAACGACTGGCACGTTCATTCCCCCAAAGAAAGGAGGCCCTAAATTCTTGCCAATCTTTTTCCTGAATTTCTAATGAATATCCAGGTATCGGGACTACTCTCCCCTTTTCTTTCAAATGAACATAATCCCGATAGCCTATCTGATCCAAAATTTTATAGCATTTCCACAAATCATATTCCCAGCGTCTAATATCAGATGGTACATTTTCCAGCCAAAACTCAAACCTCTTCCAGCTAAAATTGACAGGAATCTGATCTTTGTTCAAATAAGGAAGCCCTTTTACCTCAAAATTCATAGCGTAATGTTATAACAATTCCTGTCTAATGTCTAAATATGACGGCAACGCTAAAACACTACAGTTCGTGGGCCCAAAATGGACTCAATTTGGGATATGATTTCGGGCGTGAGTTTGATTTTGACTGATGAGGCGATTTTGCGGCGGCCGCCCACGTCATCAATCATGAATTCTACTGGCATTTGGCCTGGATTAGCATCAAAAATGGTTCTCAACTTGATTATTGAGGATTCTGGCAAGGTTGCGCTGACATAAAGAGAAACGCCTCCGGCTTCATGGCTCGCAGGACTCACAGGACTCTGAGGACTCATAGGACTCTCCGGTTCATCTGAGACCTGCTCAATCTGAGAAGTGATTTCATCTAAGTTGTCAGGCGTGATCTCAAAGGCTGTTTCAGCTAAAACCTTCCACTTGCCCCCATCCTCAGACGGGCGCCCGCTTACCAGCACCATTTTGTCCTCTACCCAGCATTCAACTTTTTCCTTATAGACCCTGGGGAAAACCACAACCTCGCAATCAGACAAACCATCCTCCAGCCTGCAGAAGACCATGGGCTCGTTCTTTTTGGTCAGGATGCGTTTGGTGGTCGTGATGATGCCAGCCACCCTGATTTTTTTCTCTTTGCTGTTATTCGGCAATTCGCTGATGGGAATGACTAAACTTTTGATTCTTTGGTAAATGGATTTGAACGGATGTTCGGACACATACAGGCCCAACAATTCCTTTTCCCAAACCAGCATCTCCTGCGAGCTGACTTGCGGCGAAGGCTTGAGCGAAAGAGCCGCAGGTTCAGAAGTACCGGCCGCGGCAAACAGATTGAACTGCCCGGATTCTGCTTCGCGCTCGGCTTGCCTATGGTAATCCAACAAAGATTCTATGTTGTAATAAAGTTTTCCGCGTTCGCCAAAGCAATCTAATGCGCCTGAACGGATAAGCGATTCCAAAGATTTGCGGTTGATGTACTTGCCTTTGATGCGCGTAATAAAATCCGCCAGATCCTTATACTGCCCTTTTTCCTTTCTTTCACGGATAATGGCTTCTACCACATCACTGCCTAAATTTTTGATGGCCAAGAGGCCGAAACGTATTACGCCGCGCTTGCCGCTTTTGCGTTCTGCGCTAGGCTGGACAGTGTTTTTGATGACTGAAAAGCCGGCAAAAGATTCGTTCACATCCGGCGGCAAAACCACCATGCCCATGCGGCGGCATTCCTCTACCTCGATGGTCACGCGGTCCATGTTCAAGCTGTCTGAATTCAGAAGCGCGGCCATGAAACATTCCGGAAAATGCGCTTTAAGGAATGCAGTCTGGTACGCGATCATGGCATAACAAGCTGCGTGCGATTTGTTGAAGCCATAAGCAGCGAATTCCTCAAACTGTGTGAAGACTGATTCGGCCACGGATTGTGCTACTCCGTTTTTGACTGCTCCAGAAATGAATTTTTCGCATTTTTGCCATGAGTTCCAGGATCTTTTTGCCCATGGCCTTGCGCAAAGTATCAGCCTCGCCGCCTGTAAAGCCGGCCATGTCTTTGGACACTTGCATGACTTGCTCCTGATACACGGGAATACCATATGTACTCTTTAGGGCATTTTCAGTCAGCGGGTGTGCATACTTAATTTGTTCTTTGCCGTGTTTGCGGTTGATGAATGACTCAATGAACTGCATTGGGCCTGGGCGGTACAAGGCCACCATGGCAATGATGTCTTCTATGCTGGAGGGCTTGAGCTCGCGGATATAGCGCTTCATGCCATCAGATTCCAGCTGAAACACGCCCGTCGTCTCCCCTTTGCCGAACAGCTCAAACGTCAGCTCATCATCCAAAGGCACGTCGTCCACGTTGATTTCGTCCCCATGCACAGCTTCAATGATCTCCAAAGCCTCACGGATGATAGTGAGGTTGGATAAGCCCAAAAAGTCCATTTTGAGCAGACCGACTGCTTCGCAAGGATGCAAAGAGTATTGGATGACCTGCTCCACGTCTCCGCCTTGGGCTTTTTGCAAAGGCGCAAACTCGACCAAAGGCCGAGGCGCAATGACAATGCCGCAAGCATGTTGGCTGGCATGGCGCGCAGTGCCCTCAAGCCTGGAGGCCAAATCTAGCAAACGATGCACATTGGGGTCAGCCTCATCCAAGGCCTTGAGGTCTGGATTTTCCTTGCGCGACACATCAATCGGTATGTTTTTGCCCTGGACAGGCGGGGGTATGACCTTGGCCACGCGATCCACTTCCTGAAAGGTCCAGCCCAGCACGCGACCCACGTCGCGCACAGCAGCGCGCGCTGCCATGGTTCCGAAGGTGATGATGCCAGCCACGCGGTCACGACCGTATTTTTGGGTGACATACTCAATCACATCCTTGCGCTTAATGTCATCAAAATCCATGTCCACATCAGGCATGCTGATACGATCAGGGTTCAAGAAGCGCTCAAACAGCAAGCCATAGCGCAAAGGGTCCAAGTTAGTGATCTTAAGCGAATAAGCCACGATTGAACCGGCAGCTGAGCCGCGGCCTGGGCCCACGATCACGCCATTATTCTTGGCCCAGTTCACATAGTCATGCACAATCAAAAAGTAGCCTGGGAAGCCCATGCGCTCAATTGTATCCAGCTCAAAAGCCAAACGTTCGCGTGCGCCCTCGGGAGGCGTTGCGCCATAACGTTTCACAAAGCCCTCCTCTGCTACTTTGCGCAGATAAGACATTTCAGTCTCGCCAGCCGGGACCTCAAACGTAGGCAGAAGGTTTTTTCCAAGCTCTAAAACCACATTGCAACGGTCTGCTATCTTGCGCGAATTCTCCACTGCCTCAGGCACATCAACAAAAGCCGCGACCATGGCATCTGGCGGAGCAAGCGAGTGGTCCATGGTGCGAATGGTGTGGCGGTTCACATCGGCCAAAAGCTTGCCTGCATGAATGCATTGCAAGGCATCCTGGGCCTCCACATCTTCCATATCCAAATAATGCGAGTCTTTTGTGCCGACTAGTGGCGCACCCGTCTTCTGCGACAATTCTATGAGACGCTTGTTGACGTCTATCTGAGTCGGAGACTCTGGGTGGCTTACCAGCTCCAAAAAGAAGTTCTCAGGCCCGAAAATGTCTTGATATGCTCTCAGTACCTTTTCGGCCTTTTCCAGATTATTTTCTGCACATGCTTTTGGGATCTCACCTTTCAGACAGCCGGACAAGGCAATCAAGCCCTTGCCATGTTCTTTCAAAATCTGCTTATCCATGCGCGGCTTGTAATAAAAACCATCCAAATATGAGATGGACACGAGCTTGAGCAAGTTTTGATAGCCTTCGTTGGTCTCAGCCAGCAAAGTGAGGTGATAAGTCCAGTCATCAATGCGTGGCCGCCTGTCATGCAAAGAATCAACCGCAATGTTAGCCTCTACCCCGATAATGGGCTTTATTTCAGCCTTCTTGGCTGCTTCATAAAAATCTATGGCGCCGTACAAGCTGCTGTGGTCTGTGAGCGCAATCGCATCATAGCCCATGTCTTTTGCCTTTTTTACGAACTGTTTCGCATTCCCCAAGGCATCGGACAAGGAATACATTGAGTGGGCATGGAGATGAACGAACGGACTTTTTCGTACATCGTACATCGTACATCGTACATCGTTGTGGATTGGTGTGTCTGGCATAAATCGCGGTCCGCTGACGGCTTAAAGCCTGCGGAGAAATTATTTGACAATTAAGTGGAATATAGTATATTATTCATATCACTACGAAAAAGACCCTTGTGAGGTTCCGTCCTCACCGGGGGCTTTTTCATTTTGGATACTTAATATGGCGCGCATTTGGTCTAAATAAGTAATTTTCGCATTTGTCCGCTTCAGTAAAATGGAACATTTGGCTGAAATGGACGGCGATAGTATTGTGGCCATTTTTCTTTTTTCCTGAAGGAATTTTACCAAACCAGCATAATCACCGTCGCTGGTAACCAAAACAGATGAATCATGGTCCCCTTCAAACACATCAACAACTGCGTGCAGGACAAGGTCTGCGTCGCAATTCCCTTTGGGTTTACCATCCTCGTCGCAAATCGTCTCTTTGAAAACAAGCACGTATCCAGCTTCCTGTAAGCGAGTGTACAAAGCCGAATACTTTGGAACCAAACCTATGAACAGATACGCCGTTTGGATTGAGTGCTTCTCCTTCAACCAAACACGGAACTTGCGATAATCCAATTCCCAACCGAGCTGTCCGATGCCTTTATGCAGGTTGGCACCGTCGATATAAGCTATATTATTCCGTTTGCCAGTCATAAATTAACCGTATCTTAATCTGGGCGCACATGATTGACAAATGGGCATGCCAGTGCTTTAATCCTGGCACACGGAAAGGAGCTGAACATGAACAATCAGCCTCGAAACGAGACTTTTCCCAAGCTGGCAATTGTCTTCGTCGTGATCACTGGAATCTACCTCCTATGCTCTCATGAGCAGGGAGGACGAATTGGCGTGACAGTCAATTCCGCCCAACCCGCACCTTCGGCCAGCAAATAGATGGAGGCAGAACATGCCAAGAATTCCACAAGAAAGTGATACACCTGCTGGTACTATCCCCTTTTTCGTGGTCGTGGTAGTTGTGATTATCGTTTCATACTGCTTTAGGAAACATCTCTTTCCTTACGAAAAGGGCATCGATGAGTGCCAGGTCATAGACCTCCCCTCGAACAAGAAATTCGTAGGCTTCACGGCTGTTCCGGAAAATCCCAACGCCATACATCTCGCCACGCGCCCTATGCGCGAGGATGAAGTGGACGAACCTGTAATCGTAATCGAGCAGGTGCAAAACCACACCACTAAGTGTTTATGTATAATCCGCGAGCACGCGCTCCCGGCCACGTCGGCCAGCAAGTAGACTCAAACACGCCCTCTCAGGCGTGTATTTTAATATCTTTTCAGCGATTGATCCTACTCCTCTGTCTCTTCATCCTCATCCGTGAGTTTATTGTGCCTTTTGTGCGAATGACTTTTTGACCCGCGATTGAAAAGTGCGCCTATTGTGCCTGCATTTTTGGCCAAGCCTGCGGCTGTGCCTAAAATGCCGCCGAATTTATCGCGCAAATTGGAAATATCCTCTTCTATGCCGCCGACGATGTCGCGCGTATGCTCCACTACTTCATTGCTTTGGCGCAAAAGACGCGCCAGTTCAAACAAAACCCAGCAAATGAAGACAGCAACAGCAAAAATAGCAACTCCGAAGCAAAGCCAGAAGAATGCTTGTGATGAGGCGAGGTCCATATGGAATGATTATACCATACAAACATTTATGCTAGAATGTATTTCGTAATTCGTAATCTTTTTAATATGATGTCATCTCTCCCCATTGACCTGGCTAAGGTCCCAAAAGACAGGATTGATATGGAAATCCTGCGCGCAGGCATAATTGCCGAGCTGGATGCTGTGAACCTATACGAACAGTTTGCCGCTAAAGCCACATCCAAGCGCATCAAAGAAACCCTGGCCGACATTGCCAAAGAGGAAAAAACGCATGTGGGCGAATTCCAGGCTTTATTGCTTGAAATAGACAAACAACAAGTAACTGAGCTCAAACACGGCAAAGACGAAGTAGCTAAGTTATAAACTGACAACTTACAACTAACAAGAGTGACCAGGTTACTCTTGTTAGTTTTTAGTTTGCAGTTGTCAGTCTAAGCCCTCACTTCAGCCTTAAACTTTTCCTTACATGCCAGAATAGCGTCATTAACCACGCCGTCTATTTCGTTGCTATCCAAAGTCTTGTCTTTTGACCCTATAGTCAAATGCATGGCCACAGACTTCTTGCCAGCTGGCATGCCTTTGCCTGTGTATGTATCAAACCACTCAACGTCTTGGATGCGTTCATCTGCTTTTTGGATCGCGACCTGGATATCCCTGAACTCGACATCCTGCGCAACAATGATGGCCAAGTCGCGTTTGGATGGCGGAAATGGCTGGGGCGGGACATAGGATTTTTGGAGTCTGGCGACTTTCTCGAAATTCCTGAGCTCAAGCTCAATCGCGCCCACGCTTGAATCTAATTTGAACTTTTCCTGCATGCTGGGATGGATCTCCCCGACCGTGGCAATCAGCTCATCTTTTACAAAAGCCTGGGCCGTGCGGCCTGGGTGCCACAGCGGATCGCGGGTCACGCGCTTCCAATGCACTTCTTGCACGCCATAATTATCCAGCAAATGCTCAAACAAGCCTTTGATATGTTTCCAAGGCTCCTGGAGTTTCTTGTCCATCAAACTGATGCAGACCTGGGGCACTTCGTCTGGCAAGTCTTTCCAACTACGTCCTACGTCGCTCGTACCACGTACCACGTCTTTGCGGACATAGATCCGGGAGGCTTCAAACAATCGTAGAGATGATTCGCGTTCCTGGTTGGATGCAAGCGCCTCAAGCATCTGCGGGATCAGGGATGGGCGCATGACTTCCAAATCCGTTGATAAAGGATTTTGCACTTTCAAAAGCGCTTCTGGATCAAAGCAGGCTTTTTTGAGCAAATCCTTGGACACGAAAGAATATGAGTAGATTTCCGTGTATCCGGCTGCCTTGAAAAAATCCTTGAGCCGGTTCTCCCATTGGATTTCTTGGTCTGATTCGCGAGGAGCCAAAGCAATCGGGACGACTGACGGAATTTTTGAGTAGCCGATGACGCGCGCAATCTCTTCAACCAAATCGCGGCCAGATTCAATGTCATGATCGCGCCAATAAGGAACTGTCACGTTGATCACTTTTGCTGTGCCGCTTACTTCAAAGCCTAAACGCTTGAGGATGGCCACCATTTCTGTGCGTTTAACCTCAATGCCGATCAAGGCGTTGACCTCGTCCACGGAAATAGAATACTTGGCTGGTTTGTAAGCCTTGGGCATAGCATCAACTGGCGCGCCAGCGAGTTTGCCGCCAGCGAGTTTGAGCACGAGTTCAATGGCACGCGCCATGGCAGCCGGAGGAGCCATTTGTGAAAGACCCTTTTCAAATCTCAATTGCGAATCAGATTGCAGCAAAAGTTTGCGCGAACCTTTGCGCACGATCACTGGATCAAATGTCGCGGCCTCTAAAACAATATCCGTTGTGTTGGCATCAGCTCCAGTCTGCTCCCCGCCCATGACGCCAGCAATGGCGATCGGATCTTTAGTATCAGCAATGACCAAAATCTTATCGTTCAACTCATATGTTTTGCTATCAAGAGCTTGAATCTTTTCTCCGGCGCGGGCAAAACGGATATGAATGGCAGGGGCCTTAAGTTTAGCTGTATCAAAAACGTGCATGGGCTGGCCAATCTCAAGCATCACGTAGTTGGTAATATCAACCAGATTGTTGATTGGACGAATGCCAGCAGACATCAAGCGGCGCTTGAGCCACCAAGGCGATTGCTTGACCTTTACGCCAGTGATGCGTGCACCCATGTAGCGCGAACAAGCAGTTTTAGCGTCGATGATGACAGAGACCCCCCCTTTGCCTCCTGCTTTTGGCATTTTTGGAATTTTCCAGATAAACGGACGTTTCATGATGGCCGAGGCTTCTAATGCAATGCCTATCATGCCCATGCAATCAGGCCGGTTGCTGGTGACTTCAACGTCCATAACAACATCACCAGAAAGACCGAGTAGGTCGGCGAGAGGCGCGCCTGGCTTTACCCCACTTCCAGTTCTCCCCTTCTCGAAAAGGGGAGACAAAGAGGGGTCTAATTGTAAATCCAAAATTTCTTTTTCAGGAGCTGGGAAAGCTTCGCCCAAACCGATTTCGTCTGCTGCACAAATCATGCCTTCGCTTTTTATGCCGCGGATCTCAGCTGCTTCAAGAACGATTGGATCGCCTTGGCCATGCCAACGGACTTTGGCGCCGATGAGCGCGACTGCGACGAGCTGACTTTCGTAGAGATTGATGCCGCCACAGACGAGACGCAGATCTCCCCTGCCCTCTTTGGCAAGAGGGTGTTTACCAATATCAACAGTAACGAGCTGGAGCTTGTCGGCCTGTGGGTGGGGCTCAAGCTTGAGGACTTTGCCCACCACAATGTTTTTCAGGTCTTCACCTTGTGGGAAAATCTTTTCCACGGACGGACCAGAAAGCGAAATGCGCGTGGCAAATTCTTCGGGTGTTTCTTTTAGGCTCACGTATTCTTTGAGCCAATCGTAGGATACTAGGAGGTTCATACTTTAATTACGAATTCAAAATTACGAATTACGATTCTCAACCAGCAGTCTCGATGGGAGGATGTAGCCAATAATCAACCGTGTTCGATGCTAAACCAAAACTCTGAATCAAGGCTGGCACTATCACAAACAATGCAATTACGACCATAGCCCACCGTAACTTTAAAAATACGGGATTCACACTTTTTATTAGGGCACGTGGTTTTACCATTTTGAGCCAAAGTAAAATTTCATAAATCAGTACCAACACAGAACTCAAAAGTGGTGCCACCGTCAAGAAGCCATACAAAAAAGACACTATTTGTCTTAACCAAACAATCTGTACAAAGCTGGGTCCTAAAACAAGCAAAAAAGTAACGAACAACCAAAAAAGAGCCCAAAAAACCAATGGCACCATCAAAGGCTCTAAGTATGGCTCAATTTTATCTTCAGTGGTTGGGTTCATATGTATCGAGATCCTGAAACGAGTTCAGGATGACGGAATGAAGGTCATTAAAATTGCTTAAGGAATCTTACGTCGTTCTGGTACAGGATACGGATATCATCCAGCTTAGTACCCTCTTTCATCATGGCCACGCGCTCAATGCCCCAGCCGAATGCAAAGCCAGAATATTTCTTGGGATCAACCCCGCAGGCTTTGAGGACATTGGGGTGGACCATGCCTGCGCCGCCGATTTCCAACCAGCCGCGCTTGCAGACTTTGCATTTTGACCCCTCTTTGTCTCCCCTTTTCGAGAAGGGGAGAACTGAAAGTGGGGTAAAGCCAGTCCCGCCACAGACTCCGCACGAGATATCAACTTCAAAAGACGGCTCAGTGAATCTGAAGTGGTGCGGACGGATGCGCGAGACGCGGCCTTTGCCGAAAAACGATTCAGCGAAATAATCCAAAATGCCGCGCAAGTGGGTCAAGTTAACGCCTTTGTCTACGAGCAAGCCTTCAAATTGATGGAACATGGGCGCATGCGTCGCGTCAGATTGGCGGCGATAGCATTTGCCGATGTTTAACATGCGTACTGGAAACTGATGTTTTTCAAGCTCATGGATCTGCGCATTGGATGTGTGGGGCGTAAGAACAATCTTCCCCTTCTTGGACGGCAAGGCATCCATGAAAAAAGTTTCCCAGTCATCGCGCGCCGGATGGTCTGGCGGCATGTTGAGCGCCTCAAACGCAAACCAATCCCAATCCACTTCTGGGTAATGCGTGCGGTAAAAACCGATCTTTTCAAAAATCTCCGTGATCTCGCGGATGGTCTGGGTCATCAGATGCAAATGGCCTTGCGGAGGCTTGATGCCCGGCTCAGTAATGTCTGCCTTTTCGTTCTCAGCCAGTTGCGAATATTTCTCAAAAGACAATTCCTGGCGACGCTTGGCAATTTGGTCCTCCCCGTATTTCTTGACCTCATTGGCCAGTGCGCCCAGCTCGCGCCTCTGTTCATTGGGCACAACTCCCAAGCCTTTTAAAATGGCCGTAAGCTGGCCTTTGCGGCCGAGATACTTGATCTCAAGCTCTTCCAGGGCTTGGCTGTTAGGGGCTTTGGGGATTTCTTTCCCGATTTCCAAGCGCAGGGCTTCTAATTGGTCCTTCATAATTCCCCCTTAGTTTAGGGGTTTTGATGGGAAAAAGCAACGGGGATTCAATCCTCTTCGCTTCTCCCTTAATAAGGGAGACTTTTCTTATCAAGTTCTTTCTGTATTGAGGAACAGACGAAATCAAAACTTTTTTCTATATCGCTATTACTAAAACGAATAATTTTTAGACAGTAACTCTCCAAAACCTCAGAACGAATTCGATCGTATTCGATGCTGTCCTCAGCCAAATGTTGATTACCGTCTATTTCGATTACCAATTTCAATTTTGGGCAATAAAAATCAGCAATATAATGGTCAATCGGTTTCTGGCGATAGAACTGAGGAGTTTTATTCGATAAAAACTCAAACCAGAGCTTCTTTTCCCACTTGGTCTGCGATTTTCTTAGATCACGGGCTCTTTCTCTTAAATTTGGGTCGTACGGCAAATGAAATCCCGTAGTCATTAACGCCATATTTTTAAACGTTAAAGTCTCCTTTCCTAATCCTTTGTAAGCTGACGAGCTAATTAATTCAAAAAGGAGAAGCGAAGAGGATTAAAACCAAGTTACATTCCAACCAAATTTTTCAATCCACCTATAATCGCTCCCCCATAGCGGCCGAGGTCGCGGATGGTGACGAGCAAAATCAAAATAATCAATGAAATAAATGCAATTTGATGGATGCCGGCCTCGATCTTGTGGGCCACGGCTTTGCGGCGGATTTTCTCGATTATAAGGAAGAGCACGCGGCCGCCGTCCAAAGCCGGGATGGGCAAAAAGTTGACCACGGCAAGGTTGATGGAAAGAATGGCCGCGAATTGCAGAAGTGCCACAATCCCCTGTTTTGCCACTTGGCCGGTCATGACTGCAATGCCGATTGGGCCTGACACGTCCTGGTCTATCTTGCGCAAAAAGATAATGTCACGGAGCATGCCGCCAAAAGCAAACAAGACTTCTTTGGTATAGGAGTAAACAGTCTGGGCAGCAAGAACGAGCGAACGGAAGAATCCGAATTTTACAATGCCTACATCTGCCATTGCCACGCCAATACCTTGTTTGTTGATCTCTTTGATGAATTCAGGCTGGACATTAATGTCTGTCTCTTTATTATCGCGCAGGACTTTGACATCAAATGCCTTATCATTCTGAGCCGCTATTTCTGTCCGCGCCTGCTCAAAATCTGTCGGCGTCACGCCAGCAATGGATATGACTTGATCGCCAACCAGCAAACCAGCTTTATCAGCCGGTCCGCCAGCCATAATGTTAGTGATACGCACGCTCTTGTCTTTGACTTCATAGCCAGCGGGCAAGTCCTGGAGTATGGCTGGAGCGCCGAGGTTGAAGATAAAAACAAAAATAGCAAAGGCCAAGAGCCAGTTCATGCCTACGCCTGCGGCTAAGATGAGTATGCGTTGCCAAATGGGCTTGGATTGAAACGCGTCTTTATCGTCTACCTTGTCTTCCCCGCCCTCACCCTTGATCCTCACAAACCCGCCCAAAGGCAGCCAATTCATTGACCAAATCGTATTTTTATAACTCGTTTCGTCTTTGGGCCCGACTTTTTTCCACTTTCCCTTGTCTTTGACAAAACCGACCATTCTCGGCGGAAAACCATAGCCAAACTCCTCGGCTTTTACGCCAAAGATGCGTGCCGCGATAAAATGCCCAAACTCATGGATAAGCACCAAAACCGACAGGACAATCAAAAAAATCAATACAATCATCATAGCTTAAGTTTAGTTTATTTCGAGCTTTTTGTCCAAAGCCGTTTGTCGCCCCAGCGGCCCTCTGTCATCTTGAGCGAAGTGAGTTCGACGAACGAAGTCGAAAGATCTGGCTTGGTCTGCATCACAGAACGGTCCAGATCCTTCGACTCCGTAGGACTCCGCTCAGGATGACATTACTAAGTTAGTTCTGCTTTCGTAGCCTCAACCTTTCTCCCCAGCCATTTGGATGATATGGCATCCAGATGCGTTGAGGTGTCAGTGAACGAAATAACCTGCTGGCCAGTTGAGGTGCCTTCGAAAGCCCACGGGTAGTCGCGCATGGCCTTGGCGATCACAGCATGAGCCGAATCTATGACCGCGACCTTCTTGCCCATGAAGCGCTGGATCAGGTTCTTCAAGAATGGATAATGAGTACAACCTAGAATCAATGAGTCAACATTTTTCTGGCGCAAGCCAGTCAAATATCTACGGATCATGATCTTAGTTACCTGGTCGCTGACCAAGCCTTCCTCCACCAAGGGCACAAAAAGCGGGCAAGCTTTTTGCAGAACCTTGAGCTTGGGGTTGAGCGATTCAATGAGCGATTGATAGATTCCTGAATTCACGGTCGCGCGCGTGCCGATCACACCGACTGATTTTTTGGATTTTTGGGCAGCTTCTTGAGCCGCTGGTTCGGCCACACCGATAAACGGCACGTTAGGATATTTAGCTTTCAATTCATCCAGCGCAAGCGCGCTCGCTGTGTTGCAGGCTACGATCACCAACTTGGCGCCTTGGTTGATCACATAACCAGCATCTTCAATAGCATATTGCTTAACGATCTCAGGGCTTTTGTTGCCATATGGCGTGCGCGCCGTGTCGCCCAAATACACAAAATCAACTTTGGGTGCAGCTTGCATCAAGGCGCGTACAACGGTCAGCCCTCCGACACCTGAATCAAATAATCCGATCATATTTTTTTGTTACACTTGTCATTTCGAGGGAGACGAAGTGGATACGAGTCGATTCGAGAAATCTCAGTTATGACCATGCTGTCTAAGTATACAAAGCGATTCTTGGTTCTCGACAGCATTTCTTGCATAAGATTCCTCGTCGCTCCGACTTCCCTCGGAATGACAGAGTGCGTAATTAGATTGTCTCTTTCTGCTCTATCAGCACATTCAGTTCCTCCAGATGATGCATGAGCTCTTCTTTTGATTGCGCTTCCATGTTTAGACGGACGAGCGGTTCGGTGTTGGAGGCGCGCAAATTAAACCACCAGGCATGCGGGTCAGTGGCTGGGTCCCCGAATTCGCAACGGATGCCATCTATATCAATCACCTTGCTGGCCTTGGATGCATAGTATTGTTCAACCTGCTTAAGAACAATATTTGTATCCTTTACCTTATAGTTCATCTCCCCTGTGCTCTTATATTTGTTCAATGGTCTCCACAGCTCACTGAGCTTGGTTTTGGACAAAGCCAGCTCTTTTAAGAGCAAGAGCATGGCATAATCCGTGCACTCCACATTCCACAGCTCTGAGAAATAAAAGTGCATGGAAACCTCGCCTGCGAAAACTGCGCCCGTCTTGTGCATTTCGTTCTTGATATACGCATGTCCGACCTTGTACATCTCAGGCACTCCCTTGGCCTGGATAACAGCCTCAGGCACTGCCCAAGACGATCTGACATCAAACAAGACGCGGCCGCCTGGATTTTTCGCAAGTTCTATCTTTGAGAATAGGGCTGTAAGGATATCGCCCATGATCTGGTTGCTGCTCTCATCCACAAAACCGACTCGATCTGCATCGCCGTCAAAAGCCACGCCCAAGGCCGCGCCTGATTTTTGCACGCTGAGCTTCAAGGCTGACAATGTCTCGGCTTTCAAGGGATTAGCCTCATGATTCGGAAAATTACCGTCTGGTTGAAAATAAAGCTCTTCGGCCTTGATCCACGGACACTTTTCCAAAAGCTTGGGCAAAACAAAGCCTGCCATGCCATTACCAGCATCGATTGAGACTTTGATATCTGGCATGTCTTTGGGTAAGTCTGCTTTTTGGAGGACAAAATCAACGTAGCGATCAAGGGCTGTGGGGTCTTCCGAAGATCTCCCCTGCCCCTCTTTGGCAAGAGGGGGTTCAAATGGCGATTCAGTCATGGCGTCCCTGATTGCTTCAAGGCCTGAGCCTAAGCCGATCGGAAGGCAATCGCCGTGGATGAGTTTAAAGCCATTGTAGATTCCTGGATTGTGCGAAGCTGTAATCATGATCCCCATGTCAAAAGCCTTGTTTGCCATGCCCACGAGCACATAAAACATGGAGGTCGAGCACATTCCTATCTTTGTGACATCTGCTCCGCCTTGGGTCAGTGAGCTTATGAGTGCCTCCTCAAGCTCAGGCGAGGTAAGGCGCATATCATGCCCTACAAGTACTTTTTTAGGTTTCATGGACGACAGGATTGCTGTGCCTAAATTGGATGCAAACGCCGTATCTATGACCTCGGGCGAGGTAGCGCGGATGTCATAGGCCTTGAAGGCTGAAAAATGTTCGGGTTTCATAGTTCGACTTTGCTCACTACAAGCATAAAAAATTGATGTTCTATATTATTGACCATAAACAGCTTTTCGTCTATTATTTAGCTTATTAATTACCTAATTTTACATAATTATGATGTGGGTAATATTGATTGCCATCGCAGCTGTAATAATTTGGATTATAGCTGTTTACAACGGGCTAATTACAGCCAAAAACCGCACAGACGAGGCTTGGTCTGATATTGATGTCCAGCTCAAGCGCAGGCATGACTTGATCCCTAACCTGGTCAGCACAGTCAAAGGCTATGCTTCGCACGAGAGTTCTGTCTTTGAAAAAGTGACTGAAGCGCGTTCCAAGGCCATGCAGGCCGGGAGCATAGACGACAAGATGGCTGCCGAGAACCAATTGTCCGGCACATTAAAGAGCTTGTTTGCCATTGCCGAAAATTATCCGGAATTAAAAGCTAACCAAAACTTTTTGCAATTGCAGACTGAATTAGCTGCTACAGAAGACAAAATCCAGGCCGCCCGCCGCTTTTACAATGGCAATGTGCGCGACTTCAACACCAAGCTTCAGGTTTTCCCGACCAACATGATTGCCGGCATGCTCAAATTCACTGCCTACAAATTCTTTGAAGCAGTAGAAGAAGAGAAGGCTGTCCCGACAGTTGACTTTAAAGCGTAAACTCACTACCAACCCGAACGCCCCCTCGATGTCATTTCGAGCGACTGCGAGAAATCGCTTGTCCAGATAATTAATCAGCGTGACAGACAAGGGATTTCTCCTATCCAGTCGAAATGACAAAAAAGACATGCCCATCCTCCCCAACGACCTGATAAACCGTTTTACCGGCCATCTTAAAGAAGCTTTGCAAAAAGCTTTAAGTTTTGCTGTGTCCAATGGCCGCGAGTTGGTGGAGCCAGGCGATTTGATCGTGGGTTTGTTGCACGAGAAAGGCGCTTTGGGCGGAGAGATACTCAAGAAATCCGGCTGCAGCTTCAAGACAGCCAGCGAATATTTCCGTGGAAGCCCGACAGACAAAAAAACCATCATGGCCTTGGACTTGACTGAGGGCGTGAAAAAAATCATTGAAAAAGCAGTTGTGATTGCCCACTTACGCGAACATAAATTTGTCGGCACTGAACATCTGGTTGCGGCCATTGCTGAGACAGACGATCTGCCCATTAAAGAATATTTCAGGCTATCCGGCGTCAACATCGCTTTCTTAAGAGAGCAGGTTGAAGCAGTGCTCAGGTCTGAATCCAATTTCCCGACTTTGAACCAAATCAGCGATCGTCAGCAAGCCGGTGAAGATATTTTACCGTCCATCATGCCAGAAGATGGTCTTGGCCCCTTGCCTGGGCACACGGCCCGCCCATTTACCAAAGCCCCAGGCGCGCTGGCACTTGATAGTTTTGCGCGCGACTTGACCCAGCCTGAAACAGCAGAAAAGCTTGACCCGGTGATAGGCCGCGAAGACGAAATCCAGCGCGTGATAGAGATTTTGATTCGCCGCACAAAGTGCAACCCTGTACTTTTGGGCGAACCGGGCGTGGGCAAAACTGCAATCGTAGAAGGTTTAGCCAAACGCTTGGCTAATGGCGACGTGCCTGATGCTTTGCATGGCATGCGCCTTTTGTCTTTGGATTTGGCTTCAACCGTTGCCGGCACAATGTATCGCGGAGAATTTGAAGCTAGGCTTAAACAAATCGTTGAAGAAGCTAAGCAGGATCCGAATCTGATCCTCTTCATTGATGAAATCCATAACATTGTCGGCGCAGGCTCTACCTCTGGTTCTTTGGATGCTGCCAACATCTTGAAGCCAGCATTGGCGCGCGGGGAAATCCGTTGCATTGGCGCGACCACTTGGAGCGAATACAAAAAACACATTGAGCCTGACGCGGCTTTGGAGCGCCGTTTCCAGCCCGTACTCATACAGGAACCGACAGCTGAAGCAGCTTTGAAGATGCTGGAAGGGCTTGAGGATCGATATGCTAAGCATCATGGCGTGACTTACCACCCCGAGACATTGCGCTCGGCCGTAGACATGGCTGAACGGTTTTTGACTGACCGCTTATTCCCGGACAAAGCCATTGATTTGATAGACGAGGCAGCTGCCTCGGTGATTGCGAGACGCCAATCGCGCGATAAAATGGAACGTTTATCTGTTTTGGACGCGGCCATCAAGGCCAAAATGCAGGATTCAGAAGACCATCTCAAACAAGAACATCTGGATTTGG
The DNA here is from genome assembly GCA_041665165.1 of Patescibacteria group bacterium. Taxonomy (GTDB): domain Bacteria; phylum Patescibacteriota; class Patescibacteriia; order 2-12-FULL-60-25; family 2-12-FULL-60-25; genus MWCR01. Next base: position 25,225 of record JBAYJJ010000006.1, read on the forward strand.
CCGAAAAAGATGTGGCTCAGGCCGAACAATTGAGCAAAGACAAACAAACTCTGGAAGACGAGTTGGATAAAGCAGCTAAAGCCGACGTTCCGATCATCAACCCCGAGGACGTGGCCAATGTTGTGGCGCGCATGTCCCATGTGCCTCTATCTGTTATTTTAGCGTCTGAGCGCAAGCGTCTGGCCGGGCTGGAAGAAAGGCTTTCGCAGAAAATAATGGGACAGCCCGAACAAATTCAAGCTGTGGCGGATTTGATCCGCCGCGCGCGCATAGGCCTCCACTCTCAACGACGACCCAAGGCGGCCATGATGTTCATTGGCCCGTCTGGCACTGGCAAAACCGAGCTGGCGCGCACGATTGCACTTGAGCTTTTTGGGCGCGAAGATGCTTTGCTTAAATTAGATATGTCTGAGTTTTCCGAAGCTCACTCCATTTCCAAGCTCATCGGCTCCCCTGCCGGCTATGTGGGCTATCGCGAAAGCGCCAAACTCTCAGATTCAATCCGCAAGCGCCCGCACTCGGTGATTTGTTTTGATGAATTCGAAAAAGCGCACGCAGACGTATTACACACCCTGCTCCAAGTCCTGGAAGACGGCATACTCACTGATGCGACAGGCCGAACCGTCTCTTTCCGCAATACCTACATTATTTTAACTTCAAACGCAGGTTCCGAAAGTCTGGGCCGCAAAGGCATGGGCTTTGGCGCATCAAACAAATTAGGCGATGTAATCCAGGAAGATATTAAAAACCGCTTCAGGCCAGAGCTGGTCAACCGCTTAGACCGCATCATCGTATTCAATCCTTTGACTGAACAGGATTTGAGGTCAATTTTGGAACGCGAGCTTGATGAAATGCGTCAGCGCCTCATGAATATGCAAAAAGTTTCCTGCGAAATTTCAGATTCTGTGCGCGACTGGCTCATGAGGCAGAATATGCCACCCGAAGAAGGCGCACGCGCCATCCGGCGTTTGGTTGAACGGGAAATCACTTCAGCCGTCAGCAAGTTCCTGATACAGAACCATAAAAAGAACAACATCACGATCTCGGCCACGAATGATAAACTGAGAGTCAAATAAAAACAGTTTATGCCCGACGCACCTTCAGCACCTAATCCGATAAAAAACTTCGTGGATGCGAAAAATCCCACTGAGGCGATTAGGATTTTGCAGAACTCGGGCTTGAACAAGGATCAACTGTACGAAATCAGACGGAATCTGAATCTTGATGCGATTGCGCCGAATGATTTTTTGTTGGCTGACAATGCTTGGAATGCGGCTGAGGCTTTAAAAAAGATGGAGCCCAATGACTTCAGGAAGTTCAAGATGCAGTTTGGCCGCAGGTTCAGGGAATCAGCTAAAACCGGAACGAGCGATCAGCCGGTTGAAAAAAATCTGGGAGCTGCTTTGGGTGCGGCCATGGGGTTTGCTCCACGGGCAAAAGAGGAGAAGATAAAAAGAGGAGAAGATAAAAAGATAACAAGTCCTAAAGACCAGCCTCAAGCAACGCAGACATCGGCTGAACCGATTGGGACAAATGAGCCTGAAACATCAACCACAGTGCGAAATGCACCAACTGTACGGCCAGTTGAACAGTCGTTTGCGCCGACTCCTGCTACGACTCCGGCTCCTGTAGCCAGACCGGTTCAAGCTTCACAGCCGTCTGCTCAGACACCAAGTCCGACACCAGTACCAGCATCGCAATCATTCACGCCACCGCCTCCCCCATCAAGCCCAGCTCAGCCTGCTCAACGGCCAGCCCAAACATCAACTCCCGGCTCGACGCAGACATCAGTCAGACCCTTAACACCCAGCCAAACTACAGGCGAGCGCGGTTTAGGTAATATCCAAGCTACATCAAAAAGAAGAGTGGAACAACCAGGCGCACAAGGAGGAGAGGTTCAGGCTAATATCTCAACCCGCCAAACACAGAAGATTACGCCCGCGCAAGTCACGCCCCAAAAAATAATCACACAGACAAGCCAGACCAAAATCCCAGGGCAACAAGCTGGATCAATTGGAGCCGCATTCGCAGCCCCCACCATCCAACAAACGCGAAAGACGCAACGCGAAGCATTCAAGTCGCCAGAGATTCGAGGCACGCGAGCTCAGACGCCTGGCGAAATGGGTCAGCAGCTAGATGGTTCTCAGGGTCCTGTGGGCGATGCGGGTCTTGCGAATGGCGAAGAGCGAATGGCGAATGGCGGTCCAGAATCGACTCCCCCGCCCGCGCGCAGGATGCCGCCAGGGACGCCATTCAACATCAAACCTGGATCTGTTCTGCCGATTGAACGCATGGTCAACCTTGGCGCGCAACAATACAGGGCGCGGCGCAAAGCCGGGCCAAGCGATCAAAGAGCCCAAGTCATGGGCGAGCATGGGCTTGGCACAAGCACGCCTGTACTTTTGGATTCCCAGAATCCGCTTGGAGCCAGCGCTTACTCTTCTGGCCCGGATTTGGACTTGGAAACCAAGGATGGCGGCGGAGCAATGGAGAGCGACCTGGAGGCCATCCAAAAAATGAACGCTAACCAGCAGCAAGCTAGGCGCGCCCAAAGAATGTCTCTAGGCGAAGAAACAGGCATCCCAGGCATGGACGAAGGCTACGAAGCCCCGGAATATGAAGAGACTCCAGCTTATACGACGGCCGAAGAAATAGAAGAAGCCGAAGAGGCTGAGGAGACTTTAGAACCAGGCGAAACCCAAGGCGCGCGCGGAGATTTTGAAAAACTTGCGGCCTGGACCATGGCCCAGCAAATGCAGCTTAGGCGACGCCAAAACCAAGATCAACAAAAAGTCTCAATGCAGACGCATATTCACAATGTGCAAAAAATGCAAAAAAATCTTCAGATGATATGGCGAATGATTAATGCCGCCGAACTTCTTTCATCTGAGGCAGTTTACCCTGCCTTATTGTGGCTGGTTACGGCAAACCTCCAGATGATCAATAAATACACTTTCCAGGTCAAATGGATTCCGCGCACAGAGGTCTACGAAGATGCAGCTTATTTATTTTTAGACTTTCTAATTCTTGGCGCCATATTGCTGATTTTAACGGTTTTAGTGATCCTGATTGCGCTCGTAGCCGTAATGATCAGCGGCGCCATTTCTCCACTTCTTTAACCTAGAAAATCCAGGTATAATAACCGGCGTATGTTGCACATTTCGGAAAGAGGTAAAAAAATACTTTTCATTGCATTTTTTGTCGTGTTTACCACGGGCGCTGGCTATGGCCTGTACTATTTCTTTTTCAAGCCCAAAGCCGAGCAGATTGCGGTCGAAACTCCGACTGGCGCTGGGGGCGCACTGCAGGGCGCAGGCCAAAGAACAGAAGAGCCGCAGACTTTGCCTGCTGGCGAGGGCAGCTTGGGCGAGAATGTCGCCTATGGCGAAACTGGGGCCGCTGGCGCTCAAGCTGATGTAACTCTGCTAAAAGATGCAGTCACCCAAGGCTTGAGTTTGAACAATAGTGGGGCTTCGCGTTTTTACAGCCCGGATGATGGTATTTTTTATAAGATGAACCCGGATGGGACAGTTACTACGCTTTCGGACAAGCAGTTCTTTAATGTGCAGAACGTGGACTGGTCCAAAACCAACAATGAAGCCATTTTAGAATTCCCTGATGGCAGCAATATTTACTATAACTTTGATGATAAGCGCCAAACCACCCTGCCTCAGCACTGGCAGGATTTTGAATTTTCTCCGCAAGGCAGCCAGATAGAGGCCAAGAGCATGGGCATGGATGAAAACAATCGTTTCCTGGTCACTGCAAACGCTGATGGCAATGAGGCGACTGCCATCTACCACCTTGGAAACAACGGCAACTTGGTGATTCCCAGCTGGTCGCCCAGCGGACAAATCGTGGGTTTTTCAAAAACAGGCTCGCCCCAGCCTGAAGGAGCCGAAGAAATCATCTTGCTCGGCAAAAACCATGAGAATTTCACAAACTTGAATGTGCCTGGCCGAGGCTTCATGCCCAGCTGGTCTCCAACCGGCAAACAGCTCCTGTATAGCGTTTACCATGAACGCGATCAATTGAAACCCATGCTGTGGGTCACGGACATGTCAGCCAACGAAATCGGCCAAAGCCGCCGCAAGCTGAACATCAATACTTGGGCTGACAAATGCGTATGGGCTTCTGAACAAAAATTGTATTGCGCAGTCCCGGTTGCTTTGCCGCCTGGCGCAGGCTATAGCGAAAAAGATTTTTCAAGCGTACCTGACGATATTTTTTTAGTGGATCTTTCAACCGGAATCTCCAAAAAAATAAGCACACCTGACCAGAATCACCCGGTTGCCAGCCCGCAATTAAGCACAGACAAAAAAACCCTTCTCTTTACTGACAGCGAGACCGGAAGATTTTATAGTTATAAACTGAAAGAATAGATATGAAACTGAATCTTCAAAAAATTTCGGCCTTGATCCTGATGGTTGCAGTGGTGGCCCTGTTGGCTTCGGCCGGATACAAATTCTATCGCGTAAAACGCGATACTTACCAAGCTGGATTGCCGCCTCAAGCGGTTTTGGAAGAAATCAAACCCAAACACGTGCCTTACAATACAATCAAGCCACCTGCGATTACACCGACTGATGCTTTTATTTTCGGCTCGCCCACTTCTACGGCCGGCGTGATCTTTTTCGGGGACTATGCCAACCCAAAATCAAACAAACTTTTCAAAGAGCTTGAGCCGAAGTTGCGGGCGTATCGCGGCATAAGGCTTGTCTGGCGCGACCTCCCCTCCTCTACCGAAGACCGCAACCCATCCTTTGAAGCAGCCGTGCTGTCTGAGTGTTCCAGATTTCTTGATCCATTTTGGAAAATGCGCTATTTGCTGGGAAGCTTCACGAGCACGGCGCTGGACAATTGGAGCATTGATAGCATCCTGTCGCAATTGTCGAACTCAGAAATGCAGGGCCTGGAAACCTGCCGCCGCGACCAGAGCGTACGGAACACGCTGCGCCAAGCCATTGCCATATCCAAAGGCGATGGCATTGATACTGCGCCTTTCTTGTTTGTCGTATCCCAAGCCATTTCAGCCCAAGATGCATCCGGCACCCGAGTGTTTGATGCATTAAGGCCGTATATAAAATGAAGCTAAAACATTTTTCCCCTTTATTTTTTTCAACAGCCGCTCTTATCGCGGCTTTTGCGCTTTGGAACGCACCTTCAGCTGAGGCTGCCTGCTGCCGCTGTAAAATACCAGAGACGTCCGGCGAAGTCTGCATCAACAAAGAAGCTATTGATTGCAATAAGCTCTATACTGCCGGGAACCCTGACCTCAAATCAGCTGAATGCGAACTGGAAAGCAACCAAGCGAGCTGCAAAAAAGTAGCGGATGGCGGCGTATGCAAGAATGATCCAATAAATGTCCTGGCCTTTAAACTGCCCCCTGTTGCCGCCACAACACCCGCGGCGTCCGCGTCTGATTTTGATCCAGCACTGCCCAATCTCAACATCAGCATCCCCGGATTAAGTTTCACGCCCGCTTATGTCAGCGACGGCAAGGTAGTAGTCCCTTACTTGGCGCAATATATCATTGCTTTCCAAAAACTGCTCATGGGCCTGGGGCTGGTGGCCGCCGCGCTAATGATTGTTTACGGCGGATTCTTATATATTGTTTCAGCTACCGGCGCAAAAGTGACAGCCGGAAAAAAATATATAATTGATGCACTGGTGGGCGTGGCCATTATCGCTGGTTCGTATGTGATTCTCATCAACTTGAACCCAAGCACAGTGCGCATGGATGCCCTGCAGCTCTATCTGGTCAAACGAGTGGAAATGACCTATGTCTCTGACACTGAGTATAAAGAAATCACAGGCCAGACAACAGTTCCTTCCAGCAATGATACGGTCAGAGCCGCCCTGGCAGTGGCTAAAGATATGAACTATCCAGACCCGTGTATCGTGTGGGCTGTTGTCATGTCAGAGTCAGGCGGGAACCTAAAAGGCATATCCCACGACGAAGACGTAAGGATTTATTGGCCGGTCCAAGCATCACGGCATAAGTTTATTCAGCTCAATACAAAAAATTCAGGCGCAGCAGCTGGTTTCAAAACAGCCGACTATCCTGGAGAGGCTTGCCGCAACAGCACCTCAGCTGAAGATATCAAGAAAAGTTGTATGGCCGTGGCCCAACAAGCAATCAATAACGACGATCCCCATGGACAAGCGCAAATCCAAGCGGCTATTGCTGCAGGAGACGATACACTTGGCCTTGATCCTCGTTTCACCCATGGCTTCGGACATGGTGCCACTTTCACCATGGGCAACAAATGCGTTAAGGACGGCAAACGGGTTACAGGCACGGTACTCCATGGCAAGTGTTTTTCCATAGCCGACCTCATGTCAGCCAAAGGAAGTGCTGAGGCTATGATGCTACATCCTGCTTTTTACAAAAACTTCAACTACAATGCCGGTTTTGAGACTGATCCAAATTTAATTTTTTGCACGTACATGACCGGGAAAAAATGTACCTATAAAACAGGTACCATGTTCATCAAGCACGACCTTTTCCAAAAATGCAAAAGTGATCCGTCTGTTTTACAATAGTATGAGAATCTTCTATCTTTCCTCATTCCTGATTGCATCTTGCTTGATACTTAGCCCGGTCTCAATGGCATTTGCAGCGCCACCCGTTGGTTTTGATTGCTGCAGGTGCAATGCCATGGGCAAACCAGAATTTTGCGTCCTGACTCCTCAAGGCAAACCTTGCGATACTGTCCAGAAAACCTTAAATGGCATGCTCTCCGTATATAAGACCGAAGTGGAATGCGAACAACTTGAAAATAGCAAATGTTCAAAGGTCAGTACTGGTGCAAGCGGCACATGTCCTAACGAACCAGCAATCGTGTCCAATCTTGGCAAAGCAGATCTGGCCCAATTCACGACATCAACCATAGCTGCGGCACCCGCAAATACCATAGACATAAAAATGGAACTAGGTGTGCCGATTCCTGGCGTGAGCTTCCCCACAAAGTTTGAGACCAAGGACAATAAAATTATCGTCCCCTACTTGGCCATCTACATTGTAGGATTTCAGAAATATTTGCTTGCCCTCACTCTCATTGCCGCGGCCGTGATGATAATTTATGGCGGCTTCCTTTACATCATGTCCTCAACCGGAGCCAAAGTCCGCGAAGGCAAAGAAATCATCAAGGATGCGCTCATCGGCCTAGGAGTCACCTTTGGCGCAGTAGTCATTCTCGCGAACATAAATCCACAAACATCTGTTTTTAAACCCCTACAAATAGATATTGTTGAACGCAAGGATACACCGGCTGATCCTATGCAGGCCACCCAAATGGTCCAACAATCAGCTACGGCTGAAGACGGAAAAATAGTGCAAAATGTCCAAGGCTATATAGCCCAAGGCTTGTGCCCGCCTGACATGATCACTATTAAGCATAGCGAATCGTACAAGATACCGGCAAAAGACAAAAACCCTTCCTCTTTTTGCATAGACCGCTTTGAAGCACCAAATAAAAAATGCGTAAAACCGAATGAAAATTGCGTAAAACCAATTCGCGGAGCGAACGAATGGGAAGCTGAATGGTATTGTCAGGATCGCGGGAAGAGACTATGCACCTACAGCGAGTGGGTTCGCGCCTGCCTTGGTCCGAATGGTACGAATACTTATGGCTATGGTCCTGATTATATTGAGGGTCAAATTAAAGACGCGGGCAAAACCCAAGTCATCCAAGGACAGACCTTGAACATGGGCGTAACCGCAAAAACAGGCAAACCGCCAGCTCCATGCAATTATGATTCAACCATGCCATTAGGTTGGCAAGGTTATGAACACGTAATCCAACCTTTCAATGGGAAGTATCCGACCAAACGCAATAAAGAGTACAGCATCTTAAACCCATTGAATCCTCGCTTATCTGATTCTAAATATCTAGAAAGTTATAACAATTTCACGGCTGAGATAAAAAAGTTTGACGGTTCTGAGCCCAGCGGAACACGTGTTGGCTGCGTTACAGCTGAAGGGGTTTTTGATATGTCAGGCAACGTGGCTGAAATGACGGTTAAAGACGAATATAGCCAATTGACAGTGGATCAGAGAGTGGCGCTGCCTGTAACGCCTAGGGCTTATGTCTGGGCAGGATTTGATTGGAGCCCAATTCCCCACCTTGCCTCAATAAACGGTAAACCAACTTGCACCTTCACTTCAGGCGGGGGCCATGGAGGGGGCGACGGTTGGCGCGATTATATTAATGGATTCCGCTGTTGTTTAAATTTGAATGACACTCCGACTGCCCCAACTCCTTAATTGTTGTCATTCCCTTAACCAAGAGCTAAGCTTGGTTCAGTATGTCAAAAATCACGGCTGTCCATGTGTGTTCCAAGTGCGATGCCCAGTCCCCTAAATGGTCTGGCCGATGCGAAAGCTGCGGGTCTTGGGGGACAATCTCGAAGACCCCCCTCGTACAACGTACAACGTACAACGTCGAACAAGACGAACAAGTTGCGCCGGCAAAAGTAAAAGATCTGGCGCAACTATTCCAAGCTGGGGTCTCTTTATCCGTACCATCAGGCAATTTGGCTTTGGATTCTGTTTTGGGCGGCGGTCTTACGAAAGGTGCGGCGATTTTGTTGGCTGGCGAACCAGGCATGGGCAAATCCACTCTGCTCTCGCAAGCCGCACTTGACATGGCTGCTAAAGGCAAAAATATTTTATATGTTTGCGGCGAAGAATCCCCTAGCCAAGTGGCTTTGAGGTTAAAGCGCTTGGGCGCAGCAGCAGACAAAATTGATTTTATTGATGACACGCGGGTTGAGACAATCTGCGCTACGATCAATGCGCAAAAACCAGACCTGACAATCATTGATTCAGTTCAATCCGTCAGCACTGATGCTGCCACCGGCGAATCGGGCGGCATTTCCCAGGTGCGCGCTTGCGCGGCCCAACTCACTCAGTGCGCGAAAAAGACAGACGTGCCCATCATCCTGGTCGGCCAAGTCACAAAAGACGGTGACATTGCCGGGCCAAGAGCTCTGGAGCATGTGGTTGATGTCGTGCTTTCGCTTGAAGGCGACAGGCTGCACCGCTTCAGGATTTTGCGCGCCATTAAAAATCGCTTTGGATCAACTGATGAGACGGTATTGATGGACATGGATGAAAAAGGCCTGCAGGTCGTGCAAGACCCTTCCATGGCGCTTTTGACTGACAGGCCGCAAGCAGCGCCAGGCTCTGCTATCGGTTGCGTGCTGGAAGGCCGCAGACCCATGCTGGTAGAGCTCCAGGCGCTGGTGTCCCCGGCTGGTTATAGCGCGCCAGTGCGCCGCGGCAATGGTTTGGATAACACACGCCTTGGCATGCTGCTCGCTGTTTTGACGCGCCATGCTGGCATTGCCGTGTATGACAAAGACGTGTATGCCAATGCCACGGGCGGCATAGACGTGCGTGACCCAGGCGCTGACTTGGCTTTGGCCGCTGCAATAGCGAGTGCTGTAAATAAGAAGACGCTGGATCCTAAAACAGCATACTTTGGCGAGATTGGTTTGACTGGCGAACTACGTCCGGTCGCTTTGCCTGAACTGCGCATCAAAGAAATCGCGCGCATGGGCTTTGAGACTGTGGTCTGCCCGACCTTAAAAAACGCGGACGCAATAAAAAACATCAAGTTGGTACAATGCAAAAATATCAGGGAGGCGCTCGGGTAATCTATTCCCCATGCGCTGTGTCGCGCAGAGCTATTGCCTTGTCGCGCAGCTGGGGATATCCCTCGAGTATTGGATCTTTTTTCATGAGTTCGATGGCTGTGTCACGGGCCTTGGTCATGGTATCTGTATCATCCGGATTCACATATTGAAAAATATTGCGGCCGCTTTGTTGCAGGCCCAAAACATTGCCTTGGCCGCGCATCTTCAAATCCTCTTCCGCGACAATGAAGCCGTCGTTGGTCTTTTCCAAGACGCGGAGGCGCGAAAGCTGGGCATCTTCATCAGTAGCAATCAAAAAGCAGGTGCAAGGTTTATCTGAACGGCCAATGCGGCCACGGAGCTGGTGGAGTTGGGCCAAACCAAAACGTTCAGCACTCTCAATAATCATGATTGTGGCATTCGGGATATCCACGCCGACCTCAACGACCGTGGTAGCGATCAACACATCAGAATTACGTTCTTTAAAATCACTCATGACCTGGTCTTTCTCAGCCGCATTCATGCGCCCATGCAAAGCCGCCAGTTTGAGCTGCTTTAAAGGCCCGGCTTTTAAGCGGCTCAGTTCCTCTTCCACGCTTTTTGCGCCCAAAGTATCGGACGGGTCAATCAGCGGGCAGACAATAAAAGCCTGTTCTCCCCTGCTGGCCGCGTCCAAGATGGATTGGTAAGCCATGTTCCGGCCCACATCCCCGACCAAAACCCGCGTGGTGATCGGCAAGCGCCCAGCAGGCTTGTTGCGGATAATAGATACGTCCAAGTCGCCTAAAAACGTCAGGGCCAGTGATCTGGGTATGGGCGTTGCGCTCATGGAAAGCAAATGCGGGATAAGATGGTCCGGGCGTTCAAGGACTGTGAGGGCTTCGCGCTGGGCCACGCCAAAGCGGTGCTGCTCGTCCACGATGACCAAGCCCAAATCAGGCGAACATTGGCCGCGTTCAAGCAACGCGTGGGTGCCGACAACCACGACTCTGCCCTGAGCCAGCCGGTCTTTTGCAGTGCTGGGTGTCAGCTTGACCTGTTCTCCGCCTTCTGCGAGATAGCGCGTGGACGAAGTCATGAGCATGACTGGAATGTGATGCGGCGTTAAAAATCTTTCCAAGGTCTGCGCATGCTGTTTGGCCAAGATTTCGGTTGGCGCCATAAACGCGGCTGATAAACCGGCGCGGCTGACAGCGGCTGCGCAAAAAGCAGCCACTGCGGTTTTGCCAGAGCCTACATCGCCTTGCAGCAAACGCCGCATGGGGCGCGCATGCTCCATGTCTTGAAGCACAGACCAAACAGCTTTTTTCTGGTCTGGCGTAAGCTCAAACGGCAAACCTTTGGAAAAAGCTTTGGCAAACTGTTCATCGAATCTGATGACTGGCGCGCCGCCTAAATCCGCTTTATGGCGGGCCATGCGCAAAGCAAGCTGATAAAGCAAAACCTCGTCAAAAGCCAAGCGCTTGCGCCCTTGTTCTGCTTGCTCCAAAGTCTCAGGCCGGTGGACCATGCGCATGGCCTCAAGCAGACTGGGCAGGCTATTTTGCCGCAAGATATCGGCTGGCATGTAATCTGGCGCATCATTCAGATCATCGATCACAGCGCGCATGATTTTGCGCAAAGTTTTTTGCGTGACTTGGCCCATCAGCGGATAGACCGGCGCGATATTGCCTGCGGCCAAAGTCTCTTGCGTGGCTGGTTCCCAAATCGGGCTATTGAAACTGCGACCAAAGCGCGAGCTGTATTTGACCGTGCCTGAAACATAGATCTCATCCCCGGGCTTGAGCTGTTCCAGCATCCAGGGCTGGTTGAACCAAGTGACAGCCACGGCGCCAGTCTCATCTTCCAGCAGGCCGCGAATAATGACCAAGCGCTTGCGGAATGTGGGAAGTTTTTTAAGCTGTTTTATTTTTACTTTAACAGTCACAGGCTCGCCTGCCGGCAGATTCGCGATCGTGACCAAGTTGGAATAGTCGTCATAGCGCCGCGGGATGACTGACACTAAGTCCCCGACCGTCTCAACCTCAAGCTGTTTTAAAACACGCCGCTGTTGGGCGGTTAAGCCGTGTATATATGAAACCGGATCAGTCCAGGAAAGCATAGACACATCGTACAACGTACTTCGTCCAACGTACAACGCCTGCCAATCCACCGCGTTTTAAGGGTAAAAAAAGAGCGCTGAGGTTATCTCAGCGCCGAGTGCGAAGTCTAGGTGCGTCAGTAGATATTACGGAGGCTTACGAGTAAACCATTGGTGAAAAATGCAGTTCCGTTCGAGCAGCCTGCCACCTGTACATCTTGTGGACTCGCATCGCTCGGATACGCAAGACATCCTGGATACGCCTGGATGAAGTCCTGGTAGGTTGATCCAATAGCTATCTTCTCGCTTGTCGTTCCTGTCCACCCCTGAGAAAGCTGGATGCGCATGAACATATTGTATGCCCAGATCAACACAATGCCTTTATTGCACGAGGTAATCTCCAGGGTATCACCTGTCCCGCCCTTATGGCCTTCAAAGTAGTCCCACCCTGTGCACGTACTGAGAATTTGTATGGCGTACGTATCGCTAACGGGGCTACCCGTGCTTAGCACGCCAAAGGTGCTGTTATCCGGCTTGTCGGTATCCCAGGTGAGCAGATCATCACAGCTTGGACAAATCGACGCCTCTTCGACCACCTCATTGGACACATCCGTTTGAGAGGCGTCACTGGGTGCACTGTCAGTAGGGCCGCTGTCCTCGGAGTCGCTGTCAGCAGTAGTGCTGTCCTTGGAGCTGCTCTCATCAAGCAAAACGTCGGCTGGACCTGTTTCAGCCGGGTTGCTGTCAGCCTGGCTGTTTGTATCAAGACCGCTGTCAGCAGGAATGTTGGCGGGCTGCTTGCCGCTGGATGTATCCGAGCTGCAGGCTACGACTCCGATTGGCAAGAAAGCAATGGATCCAATTAGAGAAATCAATGTGCGATTCTTCATCTCAGCCTCCTTCTTTAGACCGAATCAACGTAACAAATATTTCAACGACAGTCAAGGTTCAGCGTTCAGCGTTCCGGGTTAAGGGTTCAGCGTTAAGGGTTGTGCGTAATAGTTATCCACATCCAATCTTTGTTCATTAGCTAAAATCACAGTAAAATAGGGCCAAGTTCGAACCTTTCTCACACTCAGACACCAAAGGGGGCAAACCATGAAAGCTACGCAACTCTCGCTGCTCTGCCTTGGAGACGCCTTGGCCAGCCGCAACGGCCGCCACATCCGACAAGCCACGCAAGCACTCCTAAACAAGTGCATGTCGTTTTTCGGAAAAAATCCAGAAACCACAGTACAGTTGATGAGCATGATACGTACTCTGGAGTGCGCGCCTGAGGACCCAAGGGTGGATACTCTGCCGCTCATGTTCTACATCCTGCACCAACGGTTGGATATGGTCAGTAGGCGGAGATGCAATGTCGAGAACCTGGTCAACATCAAGAGTTTGATGGATGACTGTGCGCTTTTCTATAATGGGTACCGCAAGGCCAACCACGCTGCCTGGATGGATTTGCTGACCCGCGATTCCGCTAGCATTCAGGCCGCAGCCTAGCTCCGAATCCAAGTCCCCCTACTAGACTCAAACACCCAGACACAAACCAAACAAAAATTCGAACTCAGTGTCTGGGTTTTTTATTTTATTCAAACTAAAAGCCCCGTGTTAGCGGAGCTTTATGATTACAATTAAATTTTTACTTTGCCTGAGGTGCAGTCATCATGCCGCGGCCCAATCCCCAACCCCCACGCATCATCTTGCCCACAAACATCCCTGGATCCCTAAGGCCGATGCGGCCGTACATCAGATATTGCTGAGGGATCTTATTAGTCGTTGCCCATGCTTTTAAGGAATCGATTTCAGTCTTCATGGCGCTCTGGCGATCAGCTGCGCTCTTACCCTGCAAACTAGTTTCAAAGGCCTGGACCTCGGCTTGCTTAGCTGTGATCAAATCAGCCTGAGCTTGCGTGAGCTTATTGTCTTTTACGGCCTTTGCGAGAAGATCCGTAAAACGCTGTTGAGCGTTTTTGTTCCTTTGGTCAACGGCTTGCTGGCGTTGCTGATCAACAACTGCCTGCACATCGCTGGGCGATAAATTAAACTTTTGCGCAATAGCTGTCACCAGCCCAGACATTAAGTTTGGACGTGATGTTGTATTTTGCGCTGCCAATGCCGTACCCGCTCCCAAGGCGCCAACTCCAAGAGCAGCGGCCAGAGAGGTTATGACAAGTATTTTTTTGCCTTTGGTCATAGTTCATTATTAAACATGAATTAATGAAAACAGCGATACAAGATATTTTTGCATCGCCGAAACTCAGTGATTCATGCTTGTATCACCGAATTTTCGGCAAAACTCTTTGCTATCGCTCGCTTGAGCACAGTTCCCCTGTGTTTGAGCGTATTCTTAATACGAGTCTGAGCGTTCAATTGGTGCAAATCAAAAAACTCCCGAAAGGGAGTCTTTTGATGGTGCGACCGAGACGATTCGAACGTCTGACCTCCTCCTTCGCAGGGAGGCGCTCTATCCAGCTGAGCTACGGCCGCATAATTCAATTCAAAATTCAAAGAGCAAAATGCAAAATGTTTGTAGCCTTCGGCGTTTATCATTATATAAAACATCCCAAAGGGATACCGTCATTTTGCTTTTTGAACTTTGCTCTTTGTTTTATATCTTAAGGAGCCGCCCAAGGATATCAGAAAAATGCTCATCGCGCAAGGCCAGATTTTCGGGCAAATATCTCAATAAATGGCTTCGGACGGCGATGGGATCCTGGTCCTCAATCATCAATTTATACCTCGTGTTGGCCGAAAGCTTGCGTTCAATATATAGAATCTTTGTCAGGGGAGGCTGATAAATGATGGAAAAATTGGCCAATTTATCAAATTCAACGAATTTACCGTCTACTACCACTCCATTGTGGCCGATTTGTACCAGGACTTTACGCGGCTCATCATGCCCAGCGAACATTAAAATTACTGCGATTAATACGATAATCAAGGCAAACAAATAATTATTGGCCCAAACCCCATATGCTACGCAAGCTAGGGCTATGATGCTTACAATAAGATACCAATAAGGCGATCTGACATGATACTCAAATTCAGGTGTTTCCCAGACGAAAATGTTCTGAGCCTCGGCCAATTCTCGTAAAGTCTCAGGCGAATATGCCATATGCCTACATTATATACTAAGCTCGCGTCTAACCCAAGTACTCGACATATATAGGCTATTGGGCTAAACTGACACCGAAAATTAAATATGGAGAGGTGGCAGAGTGGTCGAATGCACCGGACTTGAAATCCGGCGTGGCCGAAAGGTCACCGTGAGTTCGAATCTCACCCTCTCCGCCATCAAAAGGCTCCCTTACGGGAGTTTTTTGGTGGCCTGGTCTAAATTATTGCCTAAACCGCGCTAAAAGGTTATTATTGAGCCCGTAAATCAAATAGTCACGGAGAGGTACCCAAGAGGCTGAAGGGGGGAGATTGCTAATCTCCTAGGGGGTCACAAGCCCCGCGAGGGTTCGAATCCCTCTCTCTCCGCCAGAGCAGAATCGCCGAAAGGCGATTTTTGCGTTTTAAAAAACCGGACTTATTTGTCCGGGATGAGTCGTTCCTCGCGGAACTTGGAGATATCCACGCCGAGCTTGTCAGGGCCGAAACCATGAGGGAAAAAGTCCTTGAGCGTAGCCAGGACAATCTTGTCCTTTTTGGTCGTGGAGAGAATGAAGATGATTTCATTGCCAGAGATGATCTGGGCTTCGTGAAGCATCTGGCAACAAGCGCCGCATGGCTCGGTGACCTCTGTGGTATTGGAGTCCTTGCCCTGGCCGATGATGGCCAGATACTTGAACTTGCGGTGGCCATGGGCATAGGCATGGAGAATGGCTCCGCGCTCAGCGCAGATTGTGGAGCCCGAAGCAGCATTGGCCACATTCACTCCGCAAAAGACCTTGCTCTCTGGCGTGGCCAAAGCCGCTCCAACGGAAAAGCCAGAATACGGATCATAGGCATAACGCAGAACCTGCGCAGCCTTGGTCAGTGCCTTGATCTGAAGATCATTCAAATCCTGGTATTCAATCTCGTGCATGCCGACGCTCCTTTGTCTGAGTTTGATGCCCCGCCTCGATTTGAGGTAGATAACGACGGGGTCCCGCCCGGGGCGGTGATGCTGTGCGAGGATAGCTCAAGCTGCAATTTTTGTAAATACCCTTACCTGCTTAGCCAGTTGCACCCTAACCCTATTTCATATAACATTTGGCCAGCAAAGTTTTGGGTCTAAACAAGGAGGAAGGCATGTGGCTCTTTGACACAATCGCAAACCTGTTCCGCTCCAAAAAACCGAGGCCTCATCTGACCTCATTTACCGGACGCATTCAAGGCTCTGGGTGGGTAAAACAAGTGGCCTGCGAACACGGCACCACTGAGCATTTGCTCACAGTCATGGTCTTGGGCGTAAAATGCGAACTTAGGAGTTCGCCCATGTGTGTCAAGTGCACCGAGGACTACCTGCACAAGCACAGCACCCTGTGCGCTATCTGCAAGCAGCCCATCTACCCAGGCAAGCCCATTGGCTATGGCTTGGGAGGCAAAGCTGATCATGCTTTCGCGCACTCAAGCTGCACTGGTTCGGCCATGTATTGCGGGCAGTGGGGCGAGGGCCAGCCAGTCTACATGAAAGAAGCTCAGGCTCCGGTGTAAAGGGGGTAGACATGTTGAACCACCTGATGCGCACGCAGGAAGTTCCGGCCAGGTATATGCTGAAATTCGACAATGCCTCGGCTTCGTTCCTTTTACATCTCCATCCAGAGTTCCTTGAATTCATGGGGAATATCTTGCACAGCCACGAGGCGCGAATATTGGAAAGCCTCAAGCGAGAATGCGAGAAACTTGAGATTCCCGAACTGATTTGGAATCCATCCGGTGATATGGGTTGCGGCCAGGCCATGCTCTACCAGGGCGAAAAAGACAACTGGCAAACTTGGCAGCTTCCCCTGCCCAGGATAATGGACGGACACACAGGCCCGCAAGATTGGTCCAAAGGGTTCGCCACCTCCATGTCACTGCGAAGCATATTTGACTTCGCTCACCACCAAGACGCTCCAGGCTCAAAAATCTGCAAGCAGATGATGAGCTATTCCATGGTCGTGGCTAACCGGATCTATGGCGGCGCGAT
>JBAYJJ010000007.1:0-40340 GCA_041665165.1 Patescibacteria group bacterium
AAGGCGACAGCAAGCTGAGTGAGCCCGTATATGGCCGCGGTTTGAATATCAAGCGTTTTTATACTACAGAGGGCGTCTCTCCCTATGATGAGCTGGAATGGGAGCATAGGGACGCTGTAATCACCAATGAGAAGGGCAAGGTCGTGTTTGAGCAAAAAGGCGTGGAAGTACCCAAGACCTACAGCCAGACAGCCACCAATATCATTGTTTCCAAGTACTTCAGAGGCCGCCTGGGCACGCCAGAGCGCGAAACGTCCATGCGCCAGCTAGTTGACCGCGTGGCCAAGACAATCGCCCAATGGGGCCGTTTAGGTGGGTATTTTAAGACAGCTAAAGACTCTGATATTTTTGAATCTGAGCTGACATCCATTTTGGTCAACCAACGTGCGGCTTTTAACTCTCCGGTCTGGTTTAACGTGGGAGTCAATCCTGATCCGCAGTGCTCAGCCTGCTTCATCAACTCAGTCCAGGATGACATGCGCTCCATCCTCCAGCTGGCCGTGACCGAGGGCATGCTCTTCAAATATGGCTCAGGCACAGGCTCCAACCTGTCTAGCCTCAGGTCATCCAAAGAGAGCTTAGCAGCCTCGTCTGGCAAGTCATCCGGCCCAGTCTCGTTCATGCGCGGGTATGACGCATTCGCCGGTGTAATCAAGAGCGGGGGAAAGACCAGACGCGCGGCGAAGATGGTGATCTTAAATGTTGACCATCCAGACATCGAGGAATTCTTATGGTGCAAGGCCAAAGAAGAGAAAAAAGCCCATGCTTTGATTGAACTTGGGTATGACGGCACCATGAACGGCGAGGCCTACTCATCCATTTTCTTCCAAAACGCCAATAACAGCGTACGTGTGACCGATGCTTTCATGTCAGCGGCCGAAAAAGATGGGGAGTTCTGGACCAAGTATGTGACCAATGGCGAACCTTGCGAAAAATTCCAAGCCAGAAAACTGTTGCGCGACATCAGCGAAGCAGCCTGGCAATGCGGCGACCCTGGCATGCAATACGACACCACGGCCAATGCCTGGCACACCTGCTCAAACACGGATCGCATCCATGCTTCCAACCCTTGCTCAGAATACATGTTTTTGAATGACTCTGCCTGCAACCTGGCTTCAGTCAACCTCATGAACTGCCGGAACGATGGCCAATTTGATGTCCCGGCCTTTGAGCACATCTGCCGCATAGTCGCGACCGCCCAGGAGATCTTAGTAGGCTTTTCGTCTTACCCGACCCCAGCCATTGAGTACAATTCGCATACATTCCGAGCCTTGGGTTTGGGCTATGCCAACCTGGGCGCTTTGCTCATGGCCATGGGTCTGCCTTATGACTCAGACGAGGGCCGCAACATGGCCGGCGCCATCACATCCATCATGTCAGGCATTGGCTATGACCAATCAGCCCAGATCGCAGAAAAGATGGGAGCGTTTGATGGGTATGCTAAAAACGCTGAGCCCATGTTGCACGTAATGCGCAAGCACCGCGAAGCAGCCTATAACCTCACTGGCGCTGGCGTACCTGGCGATGTACTGGAACGGGCGCGCACAGCTTGGGATGAAGCCATTGAAAAAGGCGAGAAGTTCGGCTATAAGAACGCTCAGATTTCTGTGCTCGCACCAACCGGCACAATCGCGTTCTTGATGGATTGCGACACAACCGGCGTTGAGCCTGACATTGCGCTCGTGAAATACAAGTGGCTGGTCGGCGGCGGCATGATGAAGATCGTGAACCAGACCGTGCCCGAGGCCTTAAAGCGCCTGCGCTACAGCGAGGCCCAGATCCGCGACATTATTGATTGGATTGATAAGAAAGATACGATTGAAGGCGCGCCTCATTTGCAGGACGAGCATTTACCGGTCTTTGACTGCGCATTCAAAGCAGCCAATGGCACGCGTTCCATCCATTATATGGGCCATTTGCGCATGATGGGCGCGGTCCAACCCTTCCTGTCCGGCGCAATCTCAAAGACAGTCAACATGCCGACAGACAGTACGGTTGAGGATGTGATGACCGTGTATCTTGAAGGTTGGAGGCAGGGGCTTAAGGCCGTGGCCATTTATCGCGATGGGTGCAAGAAAGCCCAACCTTTAACCACCTCAAAAACTGAATCGCAGAACGCGCCGATGAAGCTAGAAGCTAGAAGTTTGAAGTTAGAAGCAGCTATCGAACAAAAAGCGGTCAAGCCCATCGAACAGCCGGTAGTCGCTTCGGCGGTGCAGACCTATACGCCGCGCCGCAGACGTTTGCCAGATGAACGCAGATCAATCACGCACAAGTTCCAAATCGGGCCTCACAAGGGCTTCATCACCGTGGGCTTGTATGATGATGGCGCGCCAGGCGAAATCTTTGTGACCATGTCCAAAGAGGGTAGCGTCCTTTCAGGCCTGCTTGATGTGTTCAGCACTTCAGTCTCAATCGGCTTGCAATACGGCGTGCCTCTTAAGATCCTGGTCAACAAATTCGCGCATGTTCGCTTTGAACCGTCCGGCTTTACTGCCAACCCCAACATCCGCGTGGCCAAATCAATCATTGACTACATCTTCCGCTGGCTAGGCTTGAAGTTTTTGAGCCCAGAGGAGCGCCGCGCAATCGGCATCCACGTGGACACATCTGCCACAGCTGAATTACAGATTGAGGACATGCCCAAAGACCAATCCATACCAACCCTCGCCCAACCAGCCCAGACAAGCCTATTAGAGGCCAAAGAAGACCCACAGCAGACAACATTGACCTCCACGTTTGATAACCAATCAGACGCCCCGGCCTGCGACATGTGCGGCTCAATCATGGTGCGCAATGGCGCGTGCTACAAGTGCCTTAATTGCGGGGCAACGAGCGGGTGCAGCTAGACCCTCTATCCGCCAGGAGAAAGGACGCATAAAATCTGCGTCCTTTTTGTTTTCTTGCTATAATTAGGTCCTATGCAGCTCTCGCCTGAGATGATTAATCCATTCAAACCAGAGCCTGTTTTTAATCCGGCTGAATATCGACAGGATCTGCTCAAAAAAGTTCAACAAGCAAAAGCTGAGGCAGATAAAAAAATCAGCGCGTCCAAGGAAACAGATGAATGGGAAATCAGACAGCAAAGATTTGAACGCGCCCGAATAATCCGGGAACCCCTCAGGCTGGCCAAATGGGACGAAAAATACCATCGTGCAAGGCTTCTGACGCTTGGCAATTACATAACCAAAGAAAATGGGGAAATAATCGAAAAGAGCTCAGGCCTCACGACTCAAGAATTGGCAGACTCGGCTAAATTGCTAGACAACATGGATTACAGCGTTGAGCAGGTCCTAAAGCTCCTGCCCGAACTCAAACTGAGCAGGAACACGCTGCAAAGCGAAAAGATGAAGAATACGGCCATGCATCTTTTGTGGTTTGAACATGAATACGACCCGGGAATAACCGTTGACAATGGCGAGAGCATCAATAAATTCGTTCGGACATTTGGTTTAGATGATTACCTAAAAAAAATCGTATCAGAAAAAATTGATGTTGCGGTCAGCAATTCTGATCGGAAACAGGCAGAAGATATACTCAAAGCTTATCCTGTATTTGAGGTGACCGAAGCACGAAAAAGATTTGATTCGCGCTTTTACCCCATGCCTCAAGGCTTAAAAGGGCAAGTTGAAGCTAAAGAACTATTCGGTGAAGCTTTAGAAGGACCGGGCACAGAAATCTCACTAGCTGAGATTGCTCCAATTTTAGCTGAGAAGGCTGAACTGCTGGCCAATGATTTATTGAAAAATCCGGATTTTTACTGGTTAATTAGACAACGCATAACCCGAAACGAACATTTTTTCCAGAACGTCTTCGGTCGATGGGTGATAATGAGGGACGAAAAATTTGGAGGTAAAAAAGGCGAAAATTACGCTCGAATCCTGTATCTTTTAGGAGATGATCATGGAGATCCAAGCGCTTACGAATCGCTCCGCAACAGCCCTCGCTTGGAATTCCACTTCTCTTGCAGCCAAGAAGCCGCTGTAAAAGACAACAAACACTATGACGAGTTCACTACCACGAAAATTTTCCATTTCCAAGGATTATTCATGGGCAATAAAAGGATTGGTCATTCTTCATTGGGCGTAGATGGTGGCACGTTAGTCAGAATTGACGGCGAGCAAGTGGATCAGTCTGATTTGGGGGACTTAAAAGCCCAAAAAGCCGCTTTAAAAAAATTGGCCGAAGAGCTTTTGACTCCTGAAAAAGATTTCGTTGCCAGCCTGGCTAAATTGAACGAATTAGCTGAAAAATGGAATGTGCCAAGAGAAGATATCCAAGACTTGTCAAAGGCAATCAAAGAATTCGGAACTTACATGTACCGCAAAGAAAGGTCAGATGTTGGGGATTGCTTAAGTACGCCTTCCAGGTTCTCTAGCTTTTGTGAATTTAAATTTGGCATAAAATTAGAAGAGGCCCGCTATGGCGAATATCATCCGGAGTGGGGCAATAGCATGGGTTATGACCCGTTTACCTTTTTGCATCAGGTACTGGTTTTTGCGAATCGCATTGTTATGGATTGGACAGCAACCCAATATGCCAGGCTGGCTGATAAACCCATCCCTTATATTTACGAAATAGGAGAAGAAAGAGAAGGTTTAGGGCCGCTCTATAAAGGGTATAGCGGCAGAACCAATCCTAACGAGCAGTTTATTAATGATAAAACTGACCCTCTTTTTAAAGACGAGCCGCCGATTATTTACGATAGCAGTTACTGAGTGAGAATATGCTTCAAGTCTACACTGGCGAGGGCAAAGGCAAGACCACGGCTGCTTTGGGCCTGGTTTTGCGCGCTGTGGGGGCTGGGAAACGCGTTGCGATCATTCAGTTTGATAAAGGCGGGGAGCGCTATTCGGAACGCAAAGCACTTGAGCGTTTTCCTGAAGTTAAAGTCTTTGTAACCGGGCTGGATCGACGCGAGGGCAAGGGGTTTAGGATGGGTATTACAGACGAAGACAAACAAGAAGGGGAGAGAGGGCTCATGATTTTAGAGGATGTTTTAAAACAAAATTTTGATTTGATTGTGCTGGATGAAATAAATACATCAACGAGCCTCGGCATAGTGGATGAGCAGCGCGTCTTAGGCATCCTAAAAAATAGACCTGAGAGCGTGGAAATCGTGCTCACGGGCCGGAATGCTCCCCAGTCATATGTTGATTTGGCCGACCTGGTATCTGAGGTAAAAATGATCAAACATTATTTTTATAAAGGTACATTAGCCAGGGAGGGGTTGGATTATTAGAACAATAAAGTATAATTTTGGTATTCATTAACCCCTCCCTTGAGTAAGGGAGGGGTTGGGGAGAGTCAGGTTTTCTGCTATCCTATCCGCGACATGAATTTCCCACTTCTTAGGCTCCAAAGGCTTCCCTTTGAGCCAATGGTCTGGACCTGGTATGGCCTTTTGGGCGTATCCGTGGCCATTTTTATTGGTTTCTGGATCTGGGCCTTGGTCCATGCAGCCAGGACCCCTCGGGCCACCTGGACCCAAAAGCTCTTATGGAGCCTGTGCCTGTTTATTAACCCCATGGCCACTGTCTGGTATTGGTGCGTCTGGAAGCGGTGGGCTTTTTGGTTCATGTTCACACCAATGCTGGGTATTTTCGTGGCCCTGCCCTTAGTTGTCAGGTCGCTCATGACCAGTGCTGAAGCTACAAACGTAAATGACTATCTCTTTGCCTTTGGCAGCAATACACTCGTGATCTTCTTTGCCATACTCTTGATCTTCCCCATAGTCTTGCGCTTAATCGTCACCTTAAACCTGACTGTAAACGGAGAGGTGACTGCTTTGGACAGGAATGACTGGGTCCTTTCAATCGCTTTCCCGATCATTGGATACGGAGCCGCCTTAGTCTATGCCATCAAACATTTGAAAGCTTGGGCCTTTGCCAGCATTGCCTGGGTGATTGTCATTGCTGCTGTAGGCCAGGCCATGGTAGCGAATGTCAGCCCATTACTTATTCCGGCCGGGCAGGAAAAACGAGAGGAATTCAAATTACGCAGAGCCGTACCGGTTTTACCAATACGTTAATATACAAGTAGAGACGCATGATTATGCGTCTCTACCAAATTACTGTGATTGGATTTTATTCTTCTTCATCAGCGTAGTCATTATAGCGGATAGTATCGCGCTCGCTGGCGATTACGGTGTTAGCTAATTCATCTAATTCTTCGATCGGGTCTTTTTCTTGATCAGCATAAGAGCTGGCATCAGCTATTTCATCTACGTCAGCTACTTCAACCACGACAGCATCTTCTTCGCCCTCAACAGGCTCTTCTTCTTTTCCTTCTTCATCCAAAAAATGCATGCCTGGCGTGAGGGTATCTTCTGCTTCTTCGTCGGTTGTGTTGTAACCCTGGGGGTCCCAGTCGTCTGCCGGACCCAGTGCAAATGGGAATGTAACCATAAAACTTTTACTGCGATTGATTAAGTTTGTTTGTGGGAAAAGATAGCAAATGAGTTTTTAGTGTGGAAGTGGATACTTATCCACTGAACTTGGCGAACTTTTTACGAACAGGTATGCTAGGCAAACTATGGATTATTTCACAACATTTTTGGTGGCTTTTTTGTTGATCGTTCTGGTTGCCCTAGCTATCCTCATCTGGAAGGTTTCGCGCATTGAGAAGGAACAAAAAATCCCCCTTGAACCGCAAAGCCTCCTTCTGATGCAACAACAATTATCGCAGCTGCACCAGGATGTCAATGGCAAGCTTTCTGAGACCAACCAGGTCTTCAGGGAACAGCAGGTCTCGGTCACCGGGGTCGTCCGGGATATCATCGAAAGGATGACCAAGGTTGAGGAAGTGTCTCGCCAAGTGCTCAATGAAACCACAGAGCTCCAGAAATTGCAAGATATCCTAAAAAACCCTAAACAAAGAGGAGTTTTAGGCGAGTTCTTCCTGGAAAACCTGCTCAAAAACGTGCTGCCGCCAGGCCATTTCCAGATGCAGTATAAGTTCAGGGACGGGGAGATCGTGGATGCCGTGGTCTTCATCAAGGACAAAATCGTGCCCATTGATTCCAAATTCAGCCTGGAAAACTACAACCGCATTGCCGTAGAGGATAACCCGGCTGAACGCGAAAAGCTGGAAAAACTTTTCGTGAACGATCTGAAGGATCGGGTCAAAGAAACTTCCAAATATATCAGGCCTGAAGAGGGGACAATGGACTTTGCTTTCATGTTCATCCCGCACGAAGCCATTTATTACGACTTGTTGATCAACAAAATCGGCGTGATAGGGGAGGAGACGGAGAACATCATTCAGCGCGCTTCTTCCAAATACAAAGTCATTGTCGTATCCCCGACCTCTTTCTTGGCTTATCTGCAGACTGTGTTGCAAGGCTTGCGCGCCATGCAGATAGAAGAGCAGGCCAAGGAGATACGTTTACGCGTGGCAGATTTGGGCAAGCACTTGATGGCTTATGAAACCTACTTCAAGAAAGTCGGCTCAAATCTCAATACCACGGTCAATCAATACAACTTGGCCGGCAAAGAATATTCCAAGATCGATAAAGATGTCTATCGCTTGACCGGAGAGACGAACGGCTTCCAAGTGGAACAAATCCCAGGACCTGATATCATGGAATGACATGAAGTTTAAATGGCTTAAGATCCTGGGCAGCCTAGCTACCCTGTGCGCGATCATCATCACTGTTCAGACTGTGAACGTGCGTTCTGCATATCGCGACCGCATGCTGCCCGCAGACAAGCTGGAAAGAGCTCAGGCCATCATTGTGCTCGGTGCATCAGTAAAACCCGATGGCACGCCCTCTGACGCCCTGCAGGACCGCTTGGACACAGGCATAGACCTATATCACAAAAGTCTGGCGCCGATTTTATTTTTGACTGGCGATGACGGCCGCTTTCATGTAAACGAAATCCAATCAATGCAGACCTATGTCCTGGCTCATGGCGTGCCTCAAAGCGCCATAATGACTGATGGCCAGGGTTATAGGACATATGAGAGCTGTTCGCGCGCTGTAAGCATTTTCAATATCAAGCAAGCCATCCTGGTCACCCAAAACTTTCATTTGCCGCGCGCTTTATATCTTTGCAACAAACTCGGCATGGATGCTACAGGCGCGTCAGCCGATGAACATACATACGTCCGCATTATTTATTTCACGGTCCGCGACTGGCTAGCCAGCTTTGAGGCGTGGATTGATGTCAACGTGGTAAAACCAAAGCCACCGGTATAAAAAAACAGGGCCTGAGCGGTCCTGCTACGGAAACTGAATGATCTGGTCAACGCGAATTTGAATGAGCTGCGTGTACGGCTTTTTTATGGTTTCGACGTCACCAAAGCCGAATCCATCCATGTGTGTGTAGTTTGGCGGAGCGAACTTCGCCTCTTGTTCCCACAGTCCAAGCTTGTTCACTGGATCTCCAGCGAGCGCTTCCAAGCTCACAATCTCCTGATTAACCAACCGTTGGACATTTGCCGGCTCAACATCACATGTTTCATCTGGAGCAATCCAAGTCGCAGTATACAAAACTGCAATTTTTAGAGCTGGTTTTCCGCGATATGGATCAGTATCCATCTCAACCTCCTCGCTGTTAGTGTGCGTAGGATATGTTATCGCATAAACATGTTCTATTGTCAATATGCGTACCACCTAGAAAATCAAAAAAGACCCTCGGGTCTTTTTTGAAATAGATTATCCAATTTAAGCTATTTACTTTTTAAGAGATGGATTGGCTGCTATACGTGCTCCTTGACGTTCAGCTTTGCGTTCATCCAGTCTCTTTTGAATCGTGTCTAAATTTGTTTGGAGGTTTATTACCTGGTCCAAAACAGTTATCTCTAGCTTCTTTGAAGCTATTTCTTTTACCTCGGCCATGTCCTTACTTGTATGATCCAGCTCTGCTTTGAGGTCTTTTTTAACATATGCGAGCGCATCACCTAAATCAGCTTCAGTCATATCCTGCGCTTTCATCCCGCCCATAACTCCCATGCTCGCCCCAGTTACGGCAAATAACATTGTAACAACCTTCCTGACATCAGTTTTGACTTGATTCGCATTATTTTGCATGGTCACGACCCTTTGGCGGCCTTGGGCATCCTCTAAAACCAGAGGATTTCTTTCTATTGGATTGCCAGACATTTGGGCCATGCAAAACTGTAATTCATTTTCTATGCTGGCCAATCCTTTTGATACATCATCCCAAAAACTAGGTTTGCGCTCTGTATGAGCCGGCTCAACATCGCGTGAGCGCAAGGTTGCTATCTCAATTTCATTCTCATTTTTTCTCATACTTTTCTTGATATAGATTTTTTTATCTTGCCTATAGTCGCCTTTTCTTTGGCCTCTTCAGCATACGTATTGTATGCAACTACTGATTTTTTCAGGCCTTGCACGGATTTTTCCAAATCCTTTAGGGCCTTGAGCACTGCGATCTGTGAAATTTTTTGCATAAAAATGTTAGTTATATGACAAAAGTATAGCACACGATCATAAATAAGGGCTATATATAGCGCAACAGGGGATAGAACCTGCCCTATTTGGCTAAAAACGCGAAATTGGCCAGGGGAGTCAGTTTGACGGAGAAGTAAAAAATGCAAAAATAAAATTTAAAAAAATAAAATTCCAGAACGCGTAGGGTATAAAAAAATAAAAAAGTTTTTAAAAAATTTATTTTTGGTACAAGAGGGAACACAGCCGAAAAATTCAAAAAAGCAGCAGGGTAGAGTAGTCTTGCGTGATAGCTTAGCGTCGCACAATATATGTTATACGATGCATTGGGGCATTTTAAAAGCTTTTGTGTCTTATTGTGGCTTAATCAATGCACCGTATAACATTGCGCATATTATTACGACACTGCTAGTGATCGTAAAATATGCTTAATGCTCTGTTTATTCGCCGTATAACATAACGCAGGTTTTACAACACTATCGAATATTGTCGTAAAACCTGCTTCGTTCTTTTATTAACGGCCGTATACTAATTGTCGCAAAAAAAGCTCCCGTCTTTTTCTCTTTTCAACTTTTTCTCTTTTCATCTTTATTTATAATAGATCTTCCCAGGTATGCGCACATCTATATACTCGTTTATTTCGCTCCATTTGGGTTTAGTCAGTATAAACTGCCTCAAAGTCTCTATTTGCGCGTCTATAGGCTGATCCAGATCAAGTATTACGTTCTTATTCTCCTTAAGGATTACGTACAGCGTGTTTAAAGGCTCTGGTTGGATTTGTAAGGCTCTGAACCATACGCCAGCATCCCTTAATTTGTTTCCTAGCTCAAGCCAGGCCCGAACCCTCGTGGAACTTGCAAAACTTTGGCCTTTTTCAAAACCAGCTGATATTGGCGCGATTACGTAAATTTCTTTAGATGTTTCAATTGGAGTGGTGCCCGTCAGGAATTGGCGAGTGGTCGCAGTAGTGGAAGTATCAGCACGGTCAGAAATCACGCCATAGTCATCAACAATATATATGTCAGTATTAGTGACTAATACTACACTCCTCTGACGCTCCTTAATCTTGAGTCGTAAAATATTAGGATATAACTTATCCACAGTTAACTTATCCACAAAAAGCTTTGTATTTAGGTATTTTACTAAATCCTGCTCATCTAAAGAAAAAATGTTCCTATTCCCCCATATGTGTTGTTTGGGCTGGTTAAAGTAAGCCTCTGTCTCCCCTCTTACTGCCCCCTCACTTAATACCTGGAGCTTTGATAGTTCGATTTTGTGTACATCAAAAAATCCGGAAAAGAATAAAAACCAAATCCCGCCCAGCACAACAAAACTCATCAGCAAAGCATAAACCACTGCCTGCTTTTGCATGGTCATACCTAGGCGCTGGCGCCTGTACATACCGCCTTCCGGCTCTTGTGTACTGCTGATAATCATACAATTTGAAGTCTCCTTTATTTAAAGGAGAATCGAAGAGGATTAAATCAGAATCCTTGGTATCAACGGATTAATCCGCGTAATGACTTCGTAGTTGATTGTGCTGATTTTGGAGGCCATTTCCTCGGCTGTAATTTTTTCTTTTTTCTGTGAGCCCAACAACACAGCCTCGTCTTGGACTTTGACGCCTTTCACGTCTGTCACATCCACCATCAGCATGTTCATGCAGATTCTGCCCACGACCTTGCAGCGCGTGCCGCGGATAATGGCATGGCCAGATCCAGACAGCCCGCGATCATAACCGTCCCAATACCCTACTGGTAAAATCGCGATTTTGCTGGGCCGCGTAACATGCTCGGTCAATCCATAACTGATGGCCGTGCCCTTGGGGACGTTCTTGATTTGAGCGATTATTGTCTTCCACGTCAACGCTGGCTTGAACTTGATATTTAAATGCATTTTCTGGGCCACGGCCTGGGTTTCTTTGGACGACCAGAGCCCATATAAGCCTATACCTAGCCTAATCATGTCCAAATGCGTATCAGCGAACAGAAGCGCTGCAGCAGTGCATCCAGCATGCGTTATTTCTGGTTTTATGCCGGCCTTGGCCAGTCTATCCTTCTCTTCCAGCAGACGCTTGAGTTGCAAATCAGCAAACGTATGGTCAGTCGTATCTTCGATGTTAGCAAAATGCGTATAGATGCCTTCGATTCGTACGCCCTGGATCTTAGATGCGGATTTTGCAAAATCCAATAAAGCCTTTCCATTCAAACCTTGGCGCACTGTGCCTGTCTCGACCTTGAGATGCAATTTGGCTGGATATTTTTTGAGCACACCCTGCGTTGATAATTTTTTCAATTCTTGCAAAATCGTTGGCTCATAAGCCACAAATGATAAACCATTCTCAACTGCTTGCTTGATGCAAAGAGGACGGATAAAACCGAGCACTAAAATCGGTTTTGTGATACCGGCCTGACGCAGCCTAGTCCCCTCTTCCAATGAGTCTACGCCGAACCAATCCACTTGCGACTGAACGCCTAAAGCTGTTTCTTTTAAACCGTGGCCATATGCATTGGACTTGATCACAGCCATGACCTTGGTTTTGGATTTGACCAAATTCCTGAAAATTTTGACGTTTGATTGCAAAGCTGACTTGGATATTTCAACCCAAGTTTTTAAACAGGCAATTTTTGTTTTTTGCATAATGAACAATTTTTGTATTCAAGTTTGATCAACCAATCTGATCAAAGCCGCAGTATGGTATCAATACTTCTGGAATACTGATTGTACCGTCCGCCTGCTGATAATTTTCCAAAATCGCGATTATGGCCCTGGGCGTAGCCACGACCGTGCCATTCAAAGTATGCACAAAACCTTTATCCCCTTCTTTGGTCGCATATTTGATATTTAAACCGCGAGCCTGATAATCAATGCAATTGGAGCATGAAGTAACTTCGCCCCAGCCGCCTTTGCCCTCGTTCTTGCCCCACATCCAGGCCTCAATGTCATAACGGCGAAAATCAGAGCCGCCCAAGTCGCCTGTAGCGCAATCAACGACGCGGAACGGTATGCCTAAGCTTTTCCAAAACCTTTTTTCATTTTCCAAAAACTCCAAATGCAGAGCTTCGGATTGGTCTGGTTTACAAAAGGCGAACATCTCAACTTTACTGAATTGGTGGACGCGATATAAGCCGTATGATTCGCGGCCATAAGACCCGGCCTCAGTCCTGAAACAATGTGAAAAAGCTACGTATTTCTTGGGTATTTCAGCCTCAAGCAAGGTCTCGCCCATATGATAGCCAAGCACAGGAATCTCAGACGTGCCAATCAAGGCCAAATCCTGGCCTTCCACAAAATACACTTGATTCTCTGGACCGCGCGGCAAAAAGCCTTTAGCCACAAGGATTTCTTCTTTTGACACGTCAGGCGTGACAAGCACTTCATAGCCCTCCTTGACCATAAAGTCTATTCCATAGCGGATCAAGGCCTGTTCCAATAGCGCCAATTTGTTTTTTAAAAAATAAAATTTAGCGCCTGCAACTTTGGTGGCGCGTTCAAAATCTATCAAATCATGCTGTTGGGCCAACTCCAAATGATTCTTGGGATTCTTGATCTTTTTGGGCTTTCCCACCTCTTTCAGTACTTTATTGTCCGCATCCCCTTCTCCGACTGGCACGTCAGGATGCGTAAGGTTCGGCACGGCGTGTAGCAATGCATTGCGTTTGAGCTCCAAGTCCTTAAGCTCGACTTCTTTGGCCGCAATAGCGACTTTGATCTGTTTGCCTTCTTCTATGCTGGCCTGCCTGTCTTCAGCCACCTGGGCCTTGGCCGCGACTTGATTGCGCCTGCCCCGTAAATCCTCAACTTCTTTGAGAAGCGACAGGTATTGCTCATCGACTTTCACCAGGCTCTTGATGTCCACCGCGGATTTACGTTTATGTGAATTTTCCTGGACCAAATCCGGGTTTTCTCGCAAATATTTTATGTCAATCATAATTATTTGATGCTTATAATACTGTATTGTATCACTCCGGCTGGAGTATTCACTTCTACTTCATCCCCAATCTTATGGCTCAAAAAAGCCTGCCCCAGCGGAGATTCATTGGAAATGAAGCCATTCATTGGATCAGCTTCGGCAGAACCGACAATGGTATAAGTCCGAGCACCGTTCCTGGACTCGACTTCCACGGTTGAACCAACGCTGACTTTGTCGGTCGCGCCATCCTCTTTGATGACTTGGATGTTTTTTAGAGTTTCTTCAATCTCGCGGATGCGGCCTTGGATAAAGCCCATCTCGTCTTTGGCGCTGTGATACTCGGCGTTTTCCTTAAGATCGCCCAAAGCCTTGGCTGATTCAATCCTAGCCGAAGTTTCGCGCACGCGCACATTCTTAAGTTCATTAAGCTCTGCATTGAGTTTTTCCAAACCCTGCTTGCTGAAATAGTTTACCTTTTCTGTCATATGGTTAAATAAAGATGAAAACACGCAGTATTTGCGTGGTAGAATGCTTTCTTGGATAAAGTATAAGATTGAAACCAAACAGTGTCAATTCTATTTTGGCGACTTGTTCTTCAGGGCATACCACTCCCTCAACACATCGCTGGCCACGGGCGCAGCAGTGCTTGATCCCTCTCCACCTTCTTCGAGCAGGACGGTCACGACAATCTCAGGGTTATCATAAGGCGCGAACGAAGTGAACCAGGCGTGGTTAGCCTTGTCTTGGCGCCACTGGGCTGTACCCGTCTTGCCGGCAACGGCGAACGGAAGAGAGCTCAAGGCCCGGCCAGAGCCGTAGATAACCGTGTCGCGCATGCCAGCACGTATGACTGCGACCTTATCAGCGTCAGCCAAGGTTTCTTTGGGCTGATAAAAATCCGAATCATCCATGACAAAGTGCGGGATTATCCTTTTGCCCCCATTGGCGATCTCAGATGTAGCCACTGCGACTTGCAGAGGCGTGACCAAAAAGTCGCCCTGGCCAATGGCAAAATTGTAAGTATCGCCCAGCCTCCAAATCTGATTCTTTTTTTGCAGCATCCATTCTGCGTCAGGCACGAGGCCTGCGACCTCGCCAGGTACATCCAGGCCTGTGCGCGACCCAAAACCGAACAGTCTTAGCCAAGTGGCCATTTTCTTCGCGCCCAAGCCCTTAAAATCGTCCAGGCCGCCGCAAATCATGTAAAAAAAAGTATTGACTGACCACGCGATTGCTTTCCTTACGTCTGTGACGCCATGGCCTCCGGCTTTCCAATCAGGAAAAAAATTAGATCCGATTTTGATGCCGCCCGTAGATAAAAATGACGTATGCGCAGTGATAATGCCCTCGCTCAAAGCAGCCAAAGCGTAAACCGGTTTGATGGTGGAGCCGGATGGATACAAACCTGCCCAAGCTCTTGCTAAAAACGGATGGTCAGGATCATTCTGTAGGCTCGCATACTTGGTGGAAGACACTTGCCCTGAAAAAATATTATTGTCATAGGCTGGCAAAGAGACTGCGGCCAGAATTGACCCGTCTCGCGGATCCATGGCAATGACTGCCCCGTTTTTTACATGCGCCCTGGCCAAATTCGCCCTCAAAGAATCTTCGGCTGTTTTTTGTAAACTCGCATCCAAAGATAAGACAAGATCCTGGCCGTTCTCAGCTAATGAGTTATGGACGATTCTGCTCTCGCGGCCGTGCGCATCAACTTCAACTGTCCTCTCCCCTGGCACGCCCCTTAATCTGGATTCATACCAAGCTTCTACGCCGATTTTGCCGAGCACATCAGTCAAACGATAACCCGCGGCCAGCTTTTCCTTTAACTGGTCTTCGGAGATGCGCCCCACGTAACCTATGATGTGCGACAAACTCGGCAATTGCGCTGACAAGGAGTACTTGCGCTTTTGGCCGGTCTCAATGCCAATGGCCGGCTGATCAGCTAATTTAATCTTAAGCGCAATAGCCTGGGCATACGGTATGTCGCGCACTAAAACCATGCGCCGTTCAAGCGAGGTTGATGAAGCAATGGTGGATTTCAGATCTGAAATGGATACGCCTGCAATGCGCGCGATCTGGCCCAACACCTCGTTCATGGAATCTTTTTCCACGGGCAAGTCAATGGGCGTGACCGTAACGTCAAAAGTCGATATATTCTCGGCTAGAATTACTCCGTTCCTATCTTTGATCATGCCCCTGGAAGGAATGATTGTTTCCGGCCTCAGCCTATTGTTGTCTGATTTGGTCGCGTAATACGCATGCGCAAAGCCTTGCAACCAAAAAGCGCGTCCGACCAAAACAGCTAGCAAGAGCGTGCACAGGCCCATGGCAATGAAAAATCTGATACTGCTTACATCCGAACCGATAAACAAAGGGCGTTCTTTGATTTTGGTTGTCTGGCCCTCGTACATGACGGCCGCATTGATATCAGCTACTTTGCCCAAATCAACAGCCAGGCCATATGACCCTTGTTCATCCCAGGAAAAGCGTTTTTGATCTTGAGCCATATCATTGGGTTTTGATGGAAATCAAAAAACGCTTGGTGAACAGCGTAAATACCAAAAACAAACTGGCCGTGATCGCAACGTTGGCCAATGCTATCAAGAGGTATGTGCTCCACGGTTCCAAAAATATGTGCGAACTCAATACCAAATTGCCCAAAGTTGCCTCCAAAAGCAGAAAAGCCCAATTTAATATTCCAGCAAAAAAAGCCAAGGCCATGGCCGAAAACAAAGAGCGGTTCGTAGCCACGTGCTCCGCAAGATATTCAACGCACAGCATAACAATGAGCAACCTGGCGGTCGCAAACCCGGCCGGAGTAGCTGACAGCAAATCAAGGCAAGCCCCGGCAATGCCTGCTCCGAACAGTGCTGGCTTTGAGCGGGTCAAAAGTACAAGCATGACCAGGCAAGGCAAAACCGGACGGATGATGTTGGCCGGAAAAGGTGCAGCGGCTGCAAACGTGCTTTCGAAAATTCCGCCGGCCATGGCGCCGCCTACAAGCATAGCCCAGGATGATGGCCGCATATTACTTGTTTGTCTTTGGTTTTAAGATCGCCACCATTTCAACAAAATCCAATGAAACCAAAGGCTCGATTGATGCGCTCTTGAATGGATCAATGGGCTGGCCGATTATGCGGTTGACCATGCCAATGGCCAAGTCCCCTGGAATTTTTTCATCAGTGCCCGCTGTAACCAGAATATCGTTTTCCTTGATAGGCTCTTCTTGCGGGATGAGCGTGGCCACTGCTGTACCATTGCCTTTGCCTTCAAGCAGTCCGATCAGCTTATGCTGGCCCGTCAAAGAGATCGCTACGCGGCTTGTTGGGTCAGGAATAAGCGTGACTGTTGCCGTATGCTCTTGTATGCCAGTGACTTTGCCTACATAGATCCCCTCGCCCACAATTACGGCTAAGCCGATTTCCAGACCGTCTTTTGACCCGCGGTCAATCATGACAATTGATTTTTCGGGTGCGACTGAACGGCTTATGACACGCGCCATAACAGAATCAAAATCTTTTTTCTGCAGATAACCGAGCATTGTGCGCAAGACCGAATTCTCTTCCTCAAGCGCTTTCAGACGCACGTAATCCACGCTCACTGTCCCAAGCCTGCGTTCAACATCAGACGAGTGCTCTTGGCACTCAGCTAAAGATTTGTAATCCTGAGTCTTACTTTTTAAACCTGTACCCATTGAGCTCAAAAAAGAGCCGACCGGAGAGAAAGTGTAGCGTAGACCATTTTCTATCGGTAAAATCAAACCCGTAAAATGCAAAATAGCCAATGCCAATACAGCTCCAAAAGCCACTAAGGCTGTTTTTGCACGGTTCAGCATAAGATTTATTAAGTAATACGATCAGTTTTGGGCAAGGCCAAATCTTTGAGCAGCTCTTTTGATTCAAGCAAAGCACCAGCTCCCCTGGCGACAGTTGAGACCGGGTCCTCGGTCACGCGCACAGGCAAACCAGTCCCCTCGCCTATGGCCTGGTCCATACCGCGCAAAAGCGAGCCGCCGCCAGTCAAAACCACGCCGCGCCTATAGATGTCAGCCACCAGCTCAGGCGGAGTGATCTCCAAGATGGATTTGATGTGCTCGACGATTGACCTGACAGACCGGGCAATGGCCTCGCGCACCTGGCCATCAGTCACGATTATCTCACGCGGCAAGCCGGAAAGCAGGTCCCTGCCGCGCATGGACACATCCATCCTGTCTTTTAGCGGTATAGCCGAACCAACCGCGACTTTTACGTCTTCAGCGGCTTTTTCGCCCAAGAGCAGGTTGAAGACGTCACGCGCATATTGGGTGATGTTGCGACTCATTTCATCGCCTGCAATGGGTATGGATTTGGATGTGACAATGCCATTCAAGGAAATGACTGCAATCTCAGTTGTGCTGCCACCGATATCCACCACCATGTTGCCGATAGGTTCGGAAATAGGCAGGCCAATGCCAATGGCAGATGCAATCGGTTTTTCAATCAAAAAGAAATCGCGCGCGCCAGCCGACAGCATTACATCGCCCACTGCTTTGCGTTCCACTTCTGTCACATCCAGGGGCACGCCCACGACTACGCGCGGCCGCGGCACAAACAGCGAATGCTCGCGATGGATTTTCTGGAAAAAATACCTGAGCATCTTCTCCACGACTTCATAATCTGAAATGATTCCGCGTTGCAAAGGCTTGGACATGTGCACGTACTGCGGAGTCTTGCCCAACATGGCCTTGGCTTCGTGGCCAATGGAAAGTACTTGCCCATTCCGGGTATTGATGGCCACGACGGACGGTTCATTCACAACTAAACCCTTGCCTTGGGCAAAAATAAGGGTCGTTGAAGTTCCCAGGTCAATACCAAGGTCAGTTGAAAAGCGATTAAGCAGTCTGTCAGCAAAAAACATACATTCAGGATGTCTTGCATCTTACTCAATCATATATATATCCAGCAAGTGGACATCTTTGTCTAAAATCTGTTTTTTCGCTTAAACGCAATGTCTCAAAACTTGACTCATTCGCGCCTGGCACTCTGGATGACCAACAGGATGTATTCTATGCCTCCAGC
Organism: Patescibacteria group bacterium; assembly: GCA_041665165.1. GTDB lineage: Bacteria > Patescibacteriota > Patescibacteriia > 2-12-FULL-60-25 > 2-12-FULL-60-25 > MWCR01. The sequence goes on from JBAYJJ010000007.1 coordinate 18,386, forward strand.
CAGGGCGACCAAGATCAGCAGATAATACCAAGTCATGTGCTTTTGGGAGGCCAAATACAAAGTGCAAACAGCCAAAAGCGACAAGATTACCGCCTGCCTAAAAGACACGCGCACTTCCCTGAAAACCGTGGCATTGCGCTTTTGGATGCCAATGCGGTAACCAATGCCCAGCAAAGACAAGGTACCGACCAAACTGAGCATGAGGGTGATGTAAAAAAAGACCAGGCCAATAAAGCCGGATTCATATGGGTTCGTGGTCTGCAAAACAAACATCCAAGCCACCCAGGCCAGGCCAGTGCCAATACCCATGAAAATTAAATACCAACGGAAATTCATATGTACGAATTACGAATTTGTATACGAATGTACGAATTTGTATATTCGTTCAGATTCGTAATTCGTAGTCCAAAACAATTATACCTTAAAACTATTTTTTTTAGAACCCGCGGCTGCGGATGTCCAAAGCCATGACAGCGCGTTCGCCAAGCTTATTGTTCAGAGTATTGATAAAGTCTATTTTTTCTTGATAAAGCATTTGTTTCGCAGCTGGCGATTCAGTCTCAACCTTAAGCGTGCCAGTATTGAAACTCAAAAACTTGACTCGGGCTGCCTTATCCTCGCCCCAGCGCGCCACCAAGGCTTGAGTTGCCGTATCCAAAACACGCACAGCAGTGACCCGCTCGTTGATTCCCGCGTCTTTGACTGCGCGAGGCAGGATGAACTTAAGCGATTCCCACATATTGCTCACGAAACATGCAACATATAACATGTAACATTCCGACTGTACATGATACATGATGCGTGATACATGTTACATGAGTTATTTTCTGTATTCGCATATGTCTTTAAAGTCACAATAACTGCACAGATGCTGGGACGGCGTAGCTGGAAAATCAGATACCAGTATCTCGTTCATGCGCGAGAGCAAATCTTCCTCAAACTTTATCTTGGCCTCGCCTTCCAGCAAAGGGATCTCTTGTTCTGCATCTGCCCGAACAAACACATAGGCTAAGCGTTTGACCTTTAGGCCTCGGCCTTCAGTCGCCAGCTGATAGAGTTGGAGCTGTTCGCGCTCAACCACATCAGTCTTCTGGTCTGGCTTGTATTCGCTGGTTTTATAATCCAGAAGTTCAACTCCCCCGTCCGCCTCGTCGATCCGGTCTATTTTGACTTTAATGCTGTGCTCGCCTACCTGCCAGATGGATTCAGCTTCCAAGGCTTTTACTTTTGGAGGATTTTTTGCCCATTTAGCCCAGATGTTCTTGATAGCCTCTTTACCTTCGGCAAAATAGCGATCGTGATCTTGCCTACTCTTGTACCATTCATCAATCCAGCTTTCTTTGTAGATGTCCAGGGCTTCTTCTAAGGGAACGGAAAAATCCCCCTTTGATTCCCCCTTTCGTAAAAGGGGGCTTTCAGTATCAGAATCAGAACGTTGTACGTTGTACGTTGTACGTTGTACGTCAAACAGGTCTCCTTGCTGGGCCGAGATGCGCTCCATGTGGCGCTTCAAAATCTCCTGCAAAGCCAGGTGGACTGATTGACCAAAGCTTTTTTGATGCGCGCCCAAGATAGGAATGCGATAAACGTGCGCAAACTTATATTGCATGGGGCACTTTTTGTAAGCCACGAGCTGGGTAAACGAAAAACGGTGCTTGAGCGGGAAAATCTCGCGCAAATGGATGGCTTCTTCTTTGGTTTGGGTCGGCTCCAGCAGCTTTGACACATCAACTGGATCTGGCTGGATATTAGCCGGCATATCCAGCTTGCTTTCATCCAAAAAGACAGACGGCTTCTTTTTGCGCACTCCGCCATAAAAACTCGCGCCAGTCAGGATCAGATTGTGCTTGGCGCGCGTCATGGCCACATAGCACAAACGGCGCTCCTCTTGCAGATGCCAATCCCCTTCTTGCAGCCTTTCCTGGACCAAGCCATCAGGCAGAGGGATCGCATCTGAGCGCTCGCGCGTGGGGAAGCGCTGGTCCACCATGGACACGAGATAGACTGTATCAAACTCAAGGCCCTTGGAGGCATGGATGGTCATGATCCTGACCACATCCGGGCCTGACTCAGCATCTCCATGTAAAGCGCCCTGCTCCCCGCTCTGGATCTCCATCTTCAATTCCTCCATGAATTCCTTGAGGTGCGGGGCATGCACTGATTGCTCGTAGCGTTTTATGCGCGCCACAAACTCGTTCAACACATGCACAGCATCGATCTTTTCGCGCTCAGGCAGTCCCATCACATGTTTGAGATAGCCTGTGCGGTTCACAGCCTGATGCAAAACAGCCAAAGGATTCTCGCGGCGCGAAGTCTCGGCCAAGCCCTCAATCTGCGCGATCATGGAGCGTAAGCGATTAGCGATTTCCGTATCCTTCATAAAATAGCAGACCTGCTTTACGCTTTCCCACACGCCGCAGCCTTTGCGCTGGGCATAAGCCGACACCTCGCCTAGGACAGATAAAGGCAGTTTATAGCAAGGCAAAGTCAGCACTCTCCAGGCCGAGGTTGACTCTGTAGGATTATTCGCCAAATTGAGCAAGGCCATCAAATCCACGATCACAGGCTTAAAGTACAAACCGCGCAAAGCGAAAAACTTGAAAGGGATGTTGCGCCGCGCCAAAGCATCCACAAACGGCAAGGCTTCGTCATTAGACCGGACAAGAATCGCAAATTGACTCCATGGCAAATCAGGTGTGTGTCGCGCGTTGACGTCAGTTGCCACCCATTCTGCTTCTTGCTCCAAATTGCCGAACCATTCTATTTTCACATTTGAACATTGGCCTTTGTGCGCCGCAAGTTTTTTGGATAGACCTTGGTCAGCCAAAGAGATTTCCAAGCGATGCGGGTTATTGTTGCTAATGACAGTATAGGCAGTATCCAGGATTTCTTGGCCGGAACGATAATTGTTGATGAGCGCGACAGTTGCCGCATCTGGATAGTCATCTTTGAATTGCAGGATGTTGGCCAAAGACGCGCCGCGAAACTTGTAGATGGCCTGGTCATCATCCCCTACCACCGTGATATTGCGCACCGAACCGGCTAGCAGTTTGATCAACTCATACTGCGACCAATTCGTGTCCTGGAACTCATCTACCATGATGTATTTGAATTGCTTGCGATACTTGTCCAGCACAGCCGGGCGCTCCTTGAACAAGCGCAAAGTCTCCAAGATGATATCGCCAAAATCCAAGGCGCCCTCGTCGCGCATGATTTTTTGGTAGGCTGCATATACATTCGCGAGTTCGACCAGACGTTTGCGCTCACCGTCCGCGATTTCCGAATCTTCGTCCAGCACGGCATTTTGCGAAAACTCCAGATACTTCTCAGGCGGGATGCACTCGTCTTTGGCTCGACTGATGTGCCGAATGATGGCGTGCAAGAATTTAACTGGATTGCCGAGCGGTCGATAGTGATCCAAAGGCAATTCGTCTAAATGACGTTTGAGTAAAATCCAGGCATCAGTATCAGTCAAAATGCGAAAAGTATTTGGTATGCCGATTTCCAAGCCATGACGCTCCAAAATGCGCTGGCAAAAACCATGGAAAGTATTGATCCAAAAATCATAAGCCCCGTTGGGCAACATCTGCAGAACGCGATCTTCCATTTCTTGCGCTGCCTTTTCCGTGAAGGTCAAAGCCAAAATATCATCCGTGGTCAAGTTTTTCTCTTTTAAAAGCCAGGCATAGCGCCGCGTCAGCACTGTAGTCTTGCCCGTGCCCGCGCCTGCGACAATCAAAAGCGGCCCAGACTCATGAGTCACGGCCTTAATCTGCGGCTCATTCAGATTTTCCAACAGATTTTCCATGCCTGGGATGTTATCGCGCCAGCCCCCTTTTGTCATCTCAGCCATCCTCTCTGTCATCTCGACCGAAGTGGAGAGATCTCAGAAACAGACGTTACCTGGTTACGTTGGATTCGAAGATTTCTCGATTCCGTCGGACTCCACTCGAAATGACAACAAAAAAAAGGCGCCTATGCACAATGCACAAGCGCCAGAGCGACGAGAGAACCTAGGCTACCAAGGGCTCAATCCCGATGAGGTAGACGCGAACTATTTGCCGTAGAACGTTGGCGAGTACTCATGAATCGCCGGATCGTAGGTGCGCCAGATCACTTCTTCCCCATCATCCTCAATACGGAATACCAAGAGTGGAGAACTACTCCACTCGCAAAAATCAACTTCATAACCAGGTAGGGCGTAGCTTGCTGCTTTTCCACCTCTTTTTTTGCCAAAGAGGCTGTAAATCCATTGCGGATTCAACATGGCACACGCGAGAACACCAGCATGAGGCATAACCTCAGGATCCTTTACTCCAAAGACGCCGGTAAAATCTATCACTTCCCAACGAAGGGTTGAATGTCCTTTACTCGTAGCAGGATGTTCAAGACCTTTCCTAAGCCTCAATACATCAGGCCCGACATTTTCGTATATCGAACTAGACGTGGTCTTGTCCTTAAATTCAGTCTGAAGTTTCGACCACAACTGGGCGAAAGTGCGCTTGATACCCGACATACCTTCTTTGGCTTCGAGATACGGGACGAGCACTACGGCGACCGACTTCTCTTCCGGCCAATTCGGAATTGAATGCGTAATCTCAGAAAACTCATCTTCGGGGATGCCCCAGCTCAATTCACGATTCCACTGGTGTACACGCTCGATTTGCAGTTGCGGTCTGATGAACAGGCCATGCACGAGCGTTGCGGGATTCACAAAACGCGGATGAGTACGCATATCGATCAACATGTTCTTCAACAGCTTAGGATGCTCAATCAACATAAGCACCTCTTCGGCCGTCAAATCCGTGGAGTTGAGCAGACGATCGAACTGGTCCCACTGTCCTTTTTTCAAATCAGCAAGGCGAGCCATAGGCGAGCCTCCTTTGCGAAATACCGCCGGTGAACTGCACATCTCCGCAACATGCGAATTTGTGAGTGAACCTGTTAAAAACGGCATACTTAAGCCAATAAATTAGCCAAAATAGGCCGTTTTCAACTTTCTATGTCAAAGGTCAATCAATCGATTTAAGCAGAAATAGGGGGCTTTGTCAACCCCTCGCGGGCTTCCCCCACTGCACGATCAAAGCATGGGATTCTTGCCAACACGAAACCATCGTAGCTCGCATCTCGTAGCTAGTAGCTCGGCCGGAACCGATATGCGAATTCAGTGCGCTCTCGCAAAACCCTCTCACCTCATCGTACGGTCTGGTGAGCCAAGATTGATCATCACTTAGTTGGACGAGCAGGCGGCGCGTGTAAGCATCAACGACAAAAATAGGCAGGCCAAAACCGTAAAGCAAGATCGTGTCCGCAGTTTCCGGGCCAACGCCCCAGAGGGATAATAACTGTTGTCTCAACCCTATAACCTCGTCATTCTGAGCTTTGCGAAGAATCTCCACCGTGTCACTCAGTGGATATCCTTCACTCCGCCAGGCTTCGTTCAGGATGACGGAAGGATGCTCAACAAAAAATCTCGCCAGTATCTTCAGCTTCTTGGCTTTTTGCTTGTAATACCCGACAGGACGGATAAGTGATTCTAATCTGCGGCTTTTGATGATTTCTTGAGGTGTGAGTACGCCGGCCTGCGCCATATTCAAAAGCGCTTTTTCCACGTTTGACCAACTGGTGTTCTGCGTCAAAATCGCGCCGATGCCCACTTCCCATACTTCCAGCACCTTGCCGCGCAGGTGCCAACCGTTCTTTGGACCGGGACTATGTTTAATTTTGTAACTCAAAACTTGTCCCGCCTCTATTGAAGTATATGTGGCGGGATCCTGCTGAGGCGGTGATAACTTGTAGCTCTTGATGGATTTGAGTTTCGAATTATAAGTTACATGTTGCGAGATGAGACGTGGCCACCATCCTTGGCGTCCGTATTGTTTAAACAACTGCTCAATCTTGCGTCGGAAGATAGTTTGCAAAGTCATAGCGTACAGGACTAACTCTATCTAAATCTTTCCCTTACGACAAGGGAAAGACTTCAATTAATTAGTAAACTTGGTGTCCTTCCCTTGTTGTAAGGGAAGGACAGATTTGTCGTCCTCGGTTGGAGGTTGCCAGTTGGGACGACAAATCAGGATGAGTTAGTCCTACAGCACTCCCTGATCTATTGCTTTTCTGATTTTTTCCATCAAGTCCAAATAAAACTTAATGTTTGCAAGGGTCATCAAGCGGTAAGCCAGCATTTCTTCAACAGTAAATAAGTGATGGATGTAAGCCAGGGAATAACGGTTCAATTCATCATCGTACTTCGTACCACGTACCACGTCATTTTTCGGCTGTACGTTGTACGTTGTACGTTGTACGAGGGGCGATTCGTCAGTCGCGTATTGTGCGTTGGTGACGTGGATCGTTTCGTAAAAATCAGGCTTGGTGATGTCGTCGTGTACAAAACGATAAAGCAGGCCGTGGCGGGCATTGCGCGAAGGCAAAACACAATCAAGCATGTCCACTCCCCTTTTTACATATTCCACGATTTCATGCGGTTTTGCGCCTCCCATGAAATACCGCGGCTTGTCCTGCGGCAAAACAGGATTGAGCGCAGACGCGATGCGGCATGAATCTTCAAAGGGTTCACCAACCGAAAGACCGCCGATTGCATACCCGTCAAAACCTATTTTCTTGAGATCCTCAGCATGCTGGACTCTAAGTGCATCATCTACTCCGCCTTGGACAATGCCAAAGAGCTGGGCACCTGGATTATTTGATGAACTCAAATTGTGTTCAAAGTATGTCTTGGATCTCTCAGCCCAGCGCGTGGTACGAGCAACAGATTGGTTCATTGTTTCCAAACCCATGGACGAAGGCGCGCACTCATCCAAAACCATGCTGATATCGCTGCCGATGGTCTGCTGGATCTGCATGGACAATTCAGGCGTCAGCATGTGCTTTGATCCGTCTATATGCGAGGCGAACTCAGCGCCCTCTTCGGTTATCTTGCGGCGCTTGGCCAGAGAAAAAACCTGGTAGCCGCCAGAGTCAGTCAAAATCGGGCCCTTCCAGTCCATGAAGTTGTGCAGGCCTTTAAATGCGCTGAGGACGTCTAGGCCGGGGCGCAGATACAGATGATAGGTATTGGATAGCAAAATAGACGCGTCCAGCTTTTCCATGTCAGCGGACGACAAGGTTTTGACCGCGCCCTTGGTGGCAATAGGCATGAAAAACGGGGTCTGAATCTCCCCATGCGGCGTGCTCAAAACCCCTCGCCTAGCCGAGGATTTGCTGGAGATTTTTGATATTTGAAAGCTCATGGCTGTAATTCGTCCTTCTTTTCCTTGGCAAAAGCAAACCACTCCTCTAGCAGGCCAAGGAACATTTTATAAGGCGCTTCAAAAATAAAATCAAAGAAAAACAGGAAGACGTTTAAGCGGGTAATCGTCGATGAGAGCATGCGACCGGCGCGTAATATTGGAATGCTGAAGAAATCCACGAGCGAGCTCCACAATGTGACCTTGCCGTCTATGACAACGTATTCGCGCGCGCCAAGCCTGATACGGTAGGCGAAAAAGCTGACTAAACACAAGAAGAAAATAAAAATCAAAGACGATACCCAGGTGAAAGAAATCCTCTCAAGCAATAGCCAGATGCCGCCAAAAGTAATCAAAAACGTCAAACCATAAGTAAGCGTGAGCATGGTCTTGGCTAGCGAGCTTCTTTTTACTGGAGATGAGATGATACGGACAGAAACCGGATCATCAACCAACAACTCCCCCAAGGCGCGCTGAATGCACTCTGTGTTGTCTGCACCTGGGATCCTGATGAACAAACCAACCAAAAACATGGTCAAAGGCGGGAACGACAGATTCACGGCCAAAGCCTTCCAATGCAATTCGCCATATAACAGCAACTCAGTCGGGGCTTCCAAGATTAAAGCCAGAATCATTTTAGTCAAAAACAAATACAAAGTCGCCCTGGCAGTAGCACGCCTTACTTTTATCTTGGCTTCAGCATACCGCTCATCTGCCACGTTCGAGATCGCTACCATGAGCGATTCTGGCTTTTCCAGCAAAGCAGACGCCTCAATCGGTTTAAGCACTACAACCTGGCGCAAAATATTCAAAGCCACGGACCAAGGCTTAACTACTTTTTGGAACTTAAGAGCCAGTGGGTGCTTAAGCTGAAGCCTGACGCGCCTTTCCACAGCCACCAATCTTTCGGCAATCGGACGCGGTTCATGCATCCAGCTCTGGGGCGACATCCATTCAGGAAAAAAAGCGCGCACCAGTTTATAACCGATGATTTCATCATCAGCTTTGAACAAAGTCCTGAAACACGCAATGTAGATCTGAAGTTTGAGGACGCTCTGCTCCATTTCCATGCCATTGACCTTAATGGACCCGCTGATGCGGTCAAACAAAAAAGACGCTAAAGCTTTTTCGCTGCTGGCATCAACCAACAAGTCTTCGAGTTCAACCGCGATCATGGACCTCACCCATTCGGCATGGGATTCAGGACCAGCGTTAATGCTCAAAACCAATTGGAGTTTGTAAATGCGCCAAGACACTTCGTCTATCAATGAAAGAGGCAAAACGCCATTGGGCAGATATTTGGCGGCAATCAGCTCGCGTATCAGCTGTTCTGCTATGACTTTGGGGTCATTTTCCAGCAAGCACAGCCTTTTGAGCATGCGTAAAATGGCTGATTTGCGGATCAAATGCTCGTCTTTATAGTCCACTAAATTGCGGATTTTCTCGTAAAAAAAAGCAAACCTGCTGACTGCCGCATGGACTGTTATCTTTTCTTCTGAATCGTCAATTTTTGGCTTATTTAGGCCAAAAATTTCCAATAGTTTTTGTGTCTGAGCCTTTGAATAGGCCATAATTTTTTTGGCCTACATACCTTACTGCCTTTTGTTAATTTTGAACAGGCTAAGAGGCCTTCCCAGGCTTTGATCAGGGCTTGCGAAAGCCCCCTCAAAATGCTATAGATAAGGTAGATTCAGGCTTATGATCGAAGTAATTATTGCCCTAGCAGTTCTTGGCCTTGCCCTGCTCATCCGCTCTTTTGCAGGCGGCGCCATGGAATTGCATAAACCCTTCTTCATTGTCGTTGGGATTTTTTTGGTTCTATATATCGGTGCAACAATCCTCATCTCATCCAGGATAGGAAACGCTTGGGGCGCGCCTCAAAACCAGATCTCATCTTCGTCCAACACTGGCTACAGTTCAGAACAACCGATCAACCAGATTGATTACACGACCGGCCCCTGACTATTGCTGGGCCTGGGATTCGCGTCTTTTGTTTTTTCAATTTTTGGTTTCATGTCTATTTCAGCCGTATAAGCTTCGAAATTCTTCTTGTATAGTTTTTCAGCTTTTTTGCGCAGCTCAGGATTTTTCTCTTCTTCTTTCAACCCCAACTCAATCCGCGCTTGTCGCTCAGCCTTGAACCAGGCCCATTCATTGGTATAAACATACCAGGCATAAGACCAAAGATCTTCGGACAGACTATTGGCAATGCCGTCGATCTGCGCTTCATTGACACCCAGCAAACTAGCCAGCCTTTGGGCCAGAACCGGAAAATCCATGGGCTCATAGCCTTGCTGGACGCGAGTCTCATCCTCTACCAAAGACATCATCAAACAAGCGCGCATGCATTCCATGGCTTCTTGCTTCGTGAGATTCAAGGCTACTAATTCCGTTTGCATATTCATATAATCAGATGTAGCATGAACATCATCTTAGAAACATAAAGCCCGCAAGTCAAGCATGAAATCCAGTCTTAAGTTCATTTTAGCATCGCTCTTGCCTATCGCAGGCGTTTTTATGTTTGCGAGCCAAACCAACGCAGCCAATCCTGGCTTTGTGAGCGTATCTGGCACTGAGCTCTGGCTTGATGGCAGCAGGCTTATGCCAGTAGGCATAAATCATTTGGACAACATCTCGCTCTGGAGTTCGACTAGCACAATCCCGAACAGCAAATGGATTACAAAAAAAGATTTCGCGGACTTCAAAGCAGCGGGCTTCAACTCCGTGCGCTTGGCAGTCAAGTCTGATTATTTCCAGGACGTGAAGCCTCCGCACAGATTTTCGGCCAAAGGCTTTGTTTGGCTGGACACGATTATCGGCTATGCCAAAGCCAACAACATCAAGCTCGTGCTGGACATGCATATCCCGACTGGAGGCATGGCTCAAGATTATAATGTGTATCCTGAAAACCAAGTTTTTTGGAATGATGCATGGCTCAAAGGCAGATATGTTGATGTGTGGCGCGAAATTGCGCGGCGCTATGCCAACGAAAAAACCATTTGGGGTTATGACATAATGAACGAACCAGCGACCTGGGATTTTGAGACTTACCAAAAATTGATGCAGGCCACTACAAGATCCATACGCCTTTATGACAAAAATCACATTTTGATCGTACAGCCAGGCATGGTGATGAAAGATAATCTGCCGTATTTTGTCTATCCCGAGATTCAAGACCCTCAAGTCGCCAGATCAATCCACTTTTATCAGCCGCTTGGATTCACCCACCAGAACGTAAGCTGGGGCGTGAATGGCGCTGCTGTCATCGCGACCTATCCTTCAGCTGCTTGGAAGGCTGACGCGGTTTACAATGCCTTAAAAAAGGTGTGGGAGTCCGCAGAACCGGACAAATTCCCTGTGATTCTCTTTGAATTCGGTACTGTCTTCCAGAATAAGAATACCGGCCAACCGCTTTGGATCCAAGATGTCATCCGCGCCTCCAAGAAACTGGGCATGGGCTGGCACTATTGGAACTACAAAGGCCCGACCTATGATTCCAGCTTGGTGTTGACAGTGCCCGGAGGCAAGCCGCGGCCGATTACTTGGAAAATTTTGAGCGAGGAAGCTAAGAAAAAATGAAGCCGAGATTATTGCTCCACGTTTGCTGCGGAGTCTGCAGTGCTTATGTGCCAGAGCGTCTGCTCCCTGATTTTGACGTGACTGTTTATTTTGAAAACTCCAATTTGTATCCGACCGCCGAGTTCTTTAAGCGGCGCGAAGCGGCGATGGTCATGGCCCAAAAGTTCGGCCTGGGATTCATCACTGCGGACCAAGACACTGTCGGATGGTACAAGTCTATCCGCGGGCATGCCAAAGACCCAGAACGAGGCGAGCGCTGTGCCAAATGCATAAACTTCAGGTTGGACAAAACGTTTGAGTATGCCAAACAAAATGGTTTCCAGTGGATTGCAACGACTTTGAGCGTGAGCCGCAGAAAAAATGTTGATCTAATCAATGCTCTAGGCAAAAGCTTGGCCGACAAATATAGTCTGGATTTTTTAGGCAAGGATTGGAAAAAAGAAAACGGTGAATTGATTTCGCAACAACGCGCAAAAGAGGCCGGCATCTATCGACAAGACTATTGCGGCTGTGTGTACTCCTACCTAAAAACTCACAACTGACAACTTACAAGAGTAACCTAGACACTCTTGTCAGTTGTAAGTTTTAAGTTTCTGCTTATTGCACCTTCACTGGTATCCCTTGGTCTGCCCAGCGGTAAACCCATTTGATATTTGGAAGCGAAACATTGATGCAGCCATGGCTCATGCGCCGACCGAAATTGTTGTGCCAATAAGCATAATGGATATACATGTGCGGCCGAAACATCAAATTATACGGCACATTGCCTAAATCATAATTATCAGGATTGCCCTTGCCATAACTCCATTGATAGTTGACCACAGGATCTTTTTCCAGAACCGAGTAATTCCCTGGCGGAGTCGGGAACCTATAGCTGCCAGTTGAGACCAAGAACGTCTTGACCAGCCTGCCGTTTTCATAAGCGCGAAGGCGTTGCTCTTTCAGACTGATGTAAATATACTTGGCAGTTGTTGTTGCTGTTGGATCAACCGGACCGATGGCATAATCAAAATCCGCTCTGGCAATCGGGTACTCAACCAAAGAAGCTGGCGTGACTTGGATTGCGTTCTTAAGATACTCAGCCAAATCCTGATCCGTTCTCAAAGCGTGTCGTTTATAGGCGCGCTTGCGAATGTGCCAAATCAAATCAGGCGCATTTGGATCATAGACCAAGCCGCTGATTGTCTTCCTTTTTTTCAAAGGGATGGTTACATTGTCATTCTCATCCGGTATGGAAGAAATCGCAGCCCAAGACATGGGCTGGGCAATCGCTTTGAGCTGATCCAGTGATGTGCCTACTTGATACCTGCGAGAGGTTAGTGGGTCAATGTACCAGATTCGATTTTCAACTTTTTCAATCACAAGGTCGCCGGCATAGTCCCCTGCGCTAAAACCGACCGGCGAGCGCGTGGCAGCGTCGGCTGTTGTCGGCAGAATTAAAAACACACTCATCCAAAACAGGATGGCCAATTTCCCTCCCCGCTTTTCTCCTACCCTTGCCATATTAACCGGGACTTACAACTGACAACTAACAAGAGTAACTTAGGCGCTCTTGTAAGTTGTAAGTTTTGAGTTGTGAGTTAGTTAGATTTCAATCTTGAACGACGAAAGTTTGTTGATGCGATAAGCCATGATAAAAGCCCAGAAAGCGCTTATGATGAGCAACAAACCGACTAACATGCCGAGTAAATCCGGGTAGACCAGGATCAGGATGCCTATGACGAAGACTAAGACGCCCTCCAAGATAAGGGTCCAGACCAGGTGTTTAATAAACTTCAAGACAACTTCAACTTTTTTCATAAAAGTGCGTTTAGGATTAATTGGCAATATTATACACGTTTTTGGGCGTACATACAAAAAAGAGCCGAATGGCTCTTGAGAATCAGGACTCCCCACTAAAGACGATCGATGTCCCAAAATTACCGACGACCTGGAACAGGAAACGCACGGCGATCCCTTCCGACGCTTGCCATCGCCGGACAATGGCTGCTTCCACTTCGTGCATCTTGGAGTAGTAGCCTTTCACCGTGTCGGTATCGCCACGGAATCCCGGGTCAGAAATCTTCATTTCGATTTTCACGCTCTGGAGAGCGTAGTCGTCGTACACGACTTCGACCGCAGGGTTGTCATTGCGCCGAGAATTCATAAGCTCGCTCACCAGGTGTTTGACCTTTGCGTCAACGACTGCAACTCGTTTTGCCTGTTCGACGAGGAATGGATAAACCGCCTCAGAATATGATAAAAGCAGCGGTTCAGCAACACTAAACACATTGTGCAAGAACCAATCGTTCGCATGCGCAATAGCCATGAACAGGACTTTGCAGACAACGTCCCGATTCTCGCAAGGTCGTTTCTTGGCTGAGGCATGGATATAAAGCGGAACGATCCTGCTCATGGGGAAAGCAGTATCCATTGCTTTGCGCAGAGCCTCCTCCAGAATCTTGTCGAGATAGCCACCCTGTTCCTTCAAAAAGAAATTGAGCAGCTCTTTTGCTTCATCTTCTGATGGGGTCTCGCGCATCCAGAGCGCGATTTCCGTCAAGATGGCCTTCGTGGTCTTCGGCATCGTCGGCCTGCCGTCCTCTTCTATTGGCAGTTCTTCAAAAAGCTGCATGAGCTCATGTGCGACTCGACTATTGGTCTTTTGCCAAGCATCATAGGCACCGTCCTTGCGGACAAGACAGCCGTCTACACCGTCAAGAATCTCAGCGACTTGCGTATCCTCAATAGCCTTGATGAAGCAAGGCACATAGACCTCACTCGCCTTGATGTCATGCCCACTCACCAGCGTAGGAATGATTCTCCTGATCATTTCTATTCGCTGTGTTGGTCCGCTCGGGAGTAAGAGCAGAAAAACAACTTCTTCTTGCTCATTCAGGAATTCATCCAGGGACACATGCCTTTCGCCAATTCTAAACATGACGCATTCTCCTGCGGCCGTGGCCGCTGTTTAGCGCTCCCTTAGGAACGCTCCCCGCTTGCATCCGTGGACTTGGGCGAGGTATGGAAGGTACGGCGATTATTTATCACACACAGACAAACTGGTCAATAAAAAAACCGAGCTCCCGTTTACCCTGGTTGGGCAAGGCGAACTCGGCGAGGCTAAGGGCTGTCTCCGGTCATGCGGACAGTCAGGTCATGGACCATTTCGGCCGCGACCTTCATAAACTCGGAAATAAAGCGGAGGGCGCAGCTTTCCAGAGCCAAGCCGCATGAGGGCAACTCAATGCGAGCATAGGAGCGCAGATTCTGTCCGTGATCGCTCAAGCGGGAGACGTCCTCCACGCCCGTCTCAATCCTGACAAGCTCCACTGGACGCTCCCTTGCGTCAGGCTTGCACAGCCAGACTTCAAGCGAAAGTTTCGTGTCTACAGTCCCTGTCAGGGACACGACTCCTGGGAACCCTACTGCCGCTTGCTCAACATCAAGCAGAAAGCACGAATATCCCCCGCATTCAAAGCTGCCATCCAGGCCATAGCAATCCTGAAGCTTCAGCTTGAGCAAAAAGGGCAACTCACGAAGTTCTTGCGCAAAGAGCCTTCTCTGCTGATCGTCCATCGCAGCCTCCTTCTTTTGTTGGCGCTATATTGGCAGGAGGTGCGCACATAGTCAACATGTGCTGATTGACAAAATGGAGTTTAATTGATAATTTGAATTGCATGAATGATCAGGAGTTGATAGTCAGATATCTGGCCGGCGACAAAGCCGCGTTCAACCTTTTAGTGGAGCGCTATCTTAAAATCGTTTATAGCGTTGCGTTTTATTACGTAAAAAACTCCCCTGATGCCGAGGATATTGCCCAAGATACATTCATCAAGGTCATGGCTAATCTTAAGAAGTTTGATCTAGCCAAACCCCTCAAACCCTGGGTGTGCCAGATTACCAAGAACCAGGCCTTAGACTTGCTCAAGAAAAAGAAAGCCATCCCCTTTTCAATGCTCACGGCTATTGAATCCGACTCCAGTATATTGGATACGCTATCCGATCCAGCTCCCCTAGTTTCAGAAATAATCGACGCACAAGACGAGCAACAGCGCGTAATCGCGGCTGTCAAAAAACTACCTAAACAGACCCAGGCCATTTTTTACCTCAGATATGCCCAGGGCATGGGTTTCAATGAAATCGCAAAACAAATCGGTGGCTTGATGAACACTGTCAAAAGCCAGTCCAGACGAGGCTTAATTAGCCTTAAAAAGCTCTTGGAAGAGCCTAAAATCTGATTTCGCACCCAAGCAGGCTGTTCGCTCGTATTAGCTGTCAGAAGCAATCTGGACAAATATGCCTGACAGCCAATTATTCATGATCCCACCGCCCGACCGCTTAGCTGGCCGGGTCTTTGAAGCTGTAAGGCAAGCTGAAGCAAAAACAGCCAAGCGCAGGGTAATATTCTTTTCCCTGGCTTTGACTGTTGTTTTTTTGCTCTTGGTTTTGGTCGTGTCTGATTTCCTGATCCAATCCAAGAACTCAGGCTTTGAAACCTATCTTTCCCTGCTCGTATCTGACTGGCGCGTCTTGCAGTCCAACCTCCCTGATTATGCGGCGACCTTGCTTGAATCTTTCCCGGCAATCCAGTTCGCCATCTCTTTGCTGTTGGTCACAAGCATACTCGCGATTATGCGCAGGCTTTCCAGGGAAGCGAAACGCCTGACTCTTGCTAACAAGAAACTTGCAAATTAAAAATATGGACACAGAAAATACGCCTCAAGATATTGAAGCGGCCCCGAAAAAGCCAGGACTGCTTGAATCAAAAAACTTCACGGTAATGCTCGTGTCGCTCACGATTATCGCTGCTTTGTTTTTGTCTTTCAGAATCGGAATGTTCGTCGGCTTCCGCCAGGCCACGACTTCGTATGAATACGGCGCCAGCTATCACCGCGTTTTTGGCGGACCTCAGGCCAGCTTCATGGTCAGCATGCCTATGACCAACGCTCGTTTTCAAATTCCTGTCCCTCCCCCAATGGACGATTTCATGGGCCAGGATTACATGAGTGCGCACGGAATTTTCGGCCAAGTCCTGGAAAATGACGGAAATGTGCTGATTATCAACTCAAAAAATGGCGAGAGGACAGTTATGGTTTCGCGCGATACAGCCATCCGCCGCGGCAATACGCAAATCATGCCTGACGACATTGGCCCGAACAGCCAGGCCGTGATCATCGGTTCAACAGACGAACAAGGTCAGATCCAGGCAAAATTGATCAGAATATTCCCCTAACAAAATTATGAAAAGAATTTTCCACCACGTCAGGACCCACAAGAAAAAGTACGCCATTGCCTCGCTGTTAGTCGCAGCGCCTTTGGCTTTCATGACGTATCAAAAAATTGAGACGCCGCAGGTTGAGACGAAATACGTCACGTCCACCGTGCAAAAAGAGATGTTCATCACCTCGCTTTCTGGTTCAGGCCAGGTGGCCAGCCAATCCCAGCTGGATCTGCGGTCAAAAGCCGGCGGCACAATCACATCCATTGCAGTCAAAAACGGTCAGACAGTCAAAGCCGGAGACATGCTCATGACAATCGACGACCAGGATGCACGCAAGACAGTGCGCGATGCCCAACAAGCAGTCGGAGACTCTGAACTCAGTTTGCAGAATGCTCAGCTCAGCTTGGCGAAACTGAAAAAATCAGCTTCAGCTTCTGCTTTGCAACAGGCGAATGATGCGCTCAACCAGGCAAAACGCGATTTGGCCAAGCTCCAGGAACCACCGAATGCATTGGATCTCCAACAAGCGCAATCCCAGGTCGATTCCGCAGAACTTAACGCCAAGCTCGCAGACGACAATAAGACTCCTTTAGTTGTCCGCAATGCATATGACAACTCAGTCTTGGCCTTGAAGACGACTGAGCAGGCGCTCAAGGACGCGCTAGCGCATTCGGATAATATTTTAGGCATAGACAACACGATTACCAACATCGGATACAAGACTACGCTGTCTGTTTTTGATTCCAGCCAATTAGACAAGGCCGAGGCGCAATATCAAGTCGCCAAAAGCCAAACCAATAGCGTGTCAGCGACCATAGATAATCTTGCTTTGCAGAACGAGGACGCGGCCAAGATAGATGCGGCCATAGATTCGACCAACCAGGCCCTGAATGAGTCTCTTGAGCTTTTAGACTATACATATAATGTATTGACTTATACGCCAGCCTCGGCCCAGCTCACGCAATCAAGCTTAGACCAATTGAAATCAACAATCTCGTCAGATCGATCAAGCATCAACAGCCGCTCCTCTGCTTTAATCAGCCAGAAACAGACTTTGACCCAAGCTTACACCTCATATCAAAGTTCATTGATCCAATTGCAATCTGCCAAAAATAGTTTGGCGAAATTGCAAGAGCCGATAAGCGAGGCGGATTTGGCTGCTGCCCAGGAAAAAATAACCGAACGACAGCAAGCCTTGGACGAACTAAATGCTGGCGCTGATGCCATTGATATCAAGCTGTCTGAAAACTCAGTCCTATCCAGGCGATCGGCTTTGACCACAGCCAGGAACAAACTGGCGGACGCTGAAGAGGCTTTGCAGAACTACCAAGTGCGCGCCCCATTTGATTTCATGGTCGCCAAGCTCCAAGTCCAGATGCATGACCAGGCTTCTTCGGGCGGGGCAATCGCAACAGTGATCTCAAACCAGAAGATGGCTACCTTGTCCTTGAACGAAGTTGATGTAGCTAAGGTAAAAGTCAGTCAAAAAGCCACGCTCACCTTTGATGCTATCGATGGGCTGAGCATTTCCGGCGAAGTAGCTGAAGTAAGCACTTTAGGCACAGCCAGCCAGGGCGTTGTGTCGTATGACGTCAAAATATTGTTTGACACGCAAGATGAACGCGTTAAATCCGGCATGAGCGTGAACGCGTCAATCATTACCTTTACCCAAGAAAATGCTTTGGTTGTTCCGAACTCTGCCATCAAATCCAGCGGGGGCCAATCCTATGTGCTGCTGGTCAACAATCCTCCGACTGACCAACAGGCTTCTAACGCAGGTATTACGCTTGCTACTCCCCCGGTCATGCAAGCCGTGACCTTGGGTGCGGCTAACGACACAGTGACAATTCTCACCGAAGGTTTGAACGAAGGCCAAACTGTGGTGACCAAGACCATTGATCCGTCTGCGACCAAGACTACTGCAGCGACTGGGTCCTCATCGCTCGGCGGCATTAAGATACCGGGCGTAAGCGGTGGCGGCGGAGCTATGGGCAGGTAAAATTATGATCCAACTTCAAAACGTCACTAAAACTTATAAAACCGGCGACATTGAGTATAACGCTTTGAATGACGTATCATTTAGCATTGAAAAAGGAGAATATGTGGCTATCATGGGGCCGTCAGGCTCTGGCAAATCAACTTTGATGCACATTTTGGGTGCGCTTGATGTGCCTACCTCTGGCAGCTATCTGCTGGACGGCAAAGATGTGGCCAAACTGGATGAGGATGAACTGACCAAGATCCGCAAGGGCAAGATCGGCTATGTTTTCCAGTCTTTCAACCTTTTGCCGCGCTCAACCGTGCTGCGCAATGTAATGTTGCCTTTGGTTTACGCCGGGGTGCCGCGCGAAGAGCGCAAGGCGCGCGCTGAAAAAGCGCTCAGAGCCGCAGGTTTGGATGAAACGCATTTCATGCATTTGTCCAACCAGATTTCCGGTGGACAAATGCAGCGCGTGGCCATTGCCCGGGCCTTGGTGAATGATCCCCTGCTCATCTTGGCCGACGAACCGACTGGAAACCTGGATACCAAGACTGGCGATTTCGTGCTCCAGACATTCAAGCAACTGAACGAGAAAGGCCACACTATCATCTTGATTACGCATGAACGCGACGTGGCTGACCATGCCCAAAGGACGATTGTCATACGCGACGGACAGGTCATGCAAAACCCCTAACCTACCCTGTCATTGCGAGCGATAGCGCGGCAATCTCTTACAAAATTACTGATGCACATCGGTATCCCAGTATGAGATTGCTTCACTGCTCGTTCGCAATGACAATAGAATATGAATCCATTAGACCTGCTTGAAGAAACCTACCTGGCATTATCAGCCAACAAGGCCCGCTCAGCGCTCACGATTTTAGGTATTGTCATTGGCATCGCCTCTGTGATCGCTATGGTATCGCTTGGCCAAGGCGCACAGCAAAGCATCCAAACCAGCATCCAGGCTTCGGGTTCAAATCTTTTGATTGTCATGCCTGGCGCTCAGCGCGGTGTTGGCCAGCAAGTAAGCAGCGGCCGCGGCAGCGCGCAGTCCCTCACCCAAGGCGATGCAGATGCCATTGTTGCGCAGATTCAAAACGTAAACGCTTCCGCCCCCGAAGTGTCCAAACGCTACCAAATTACAGCGAAAGGTATAAATACCAATACTTCGGTCATCGGCACCACGCCCTCATATACGACAGTCAGAAATTTCGAGATTGACCAAGGAGCTTTCATTTCGTCACAGGACGTAAAATCCAATTCCAAGGTCGCTGTTTTGGGTCCGACTACGCGCGACGATCTTTTTGGCACTGACGCGGATGCTGTCGGAAAAACCATCAAGATAAACAGCATGGAGTTTAAAATCATTGGCGTGACCAAGGCTAAAGGCGGGAGCGGATTCTCCAACCCGGATGACGCCATCTACATCCCTATCTCTACGGCTCAGCGCTACATGACCGGCAATCAGTATGTTTCAACCATCTATATCCAGGCAACAAATGAGAGCGTTATGACAGAGGTGCAAAACGACCTTACCAGCTTATTGCTTGAGCGCCATAAAATCAGCGACCCAACGGCTGCGGATTTCTCGGTTATGAACCAAGCGGACTTGGTTGCCACGGCCTCAAGCGTGCTCAGCACTCTTACGGCTTTGCTGGCAGCCATTGCCGGCATCTCACTCGTGGTCGGCGGCATTGGCATCATGAATATGATGTTGACTTCAGTTACGGAACGCACGCGCGAAATCGGTTTGCGCAAAGCCATTGGTGCGCACAGGCGCGAAATAAGCTATCAGTTTTTGGCTGAATCCGTAGCCTTGACCTTTATCGGCGGATTTATCGGCATTATCTTGGGCTGGCTGGCGTCGCTCGCAATCTCCAAACTCGCTGGTATGGCTACAAGCATATCTGTCTCCTCTATTTTGATCGCCTGCGCCGTCTCAGCCGGCATAGGAATCGTGTTCGGCTATTACCCGGCCATGCGCGCGGCCAAGCTCAACCCGATTGATGCGCTCAGACATGAATAACTCTTAAAAACACCAAGAAACAAGATACAAACATCAAACAAACAGCAACTCTCAAATCTCAATTACTAATTTTTATCACACGGTTATGAAGACAAACATCATCTTTGCAGTCATATTCACTTTACTCGTTGCAGGCGCAGGCGGCTTTTACGGCGGTATGAAATACCAGCAGACCAAAGCTCCCCAAAACATTGGGTTCATGGCCAACGGCGCCGCAGGTGGCGGTCGTATGTTAAGGACGTTTAATGGCGAGGCTGGCACGGGCGGAGCAGGGTCCGTAGGCGCGATGCGAGCTAATTTCGCCAACGGACAAGTGCTTTCTCTGGAAGGCAAGACGTTGACACTGAAAACTCAGGATGGCGGTTCAAAGATCGTGTTCTTGACTGATGCGACGCAAATCCAAAAAATGGACAAAGCCGCACCCAGTGACTTGGCAAACGAAAAGTACGTGACAATAACCGGCACGACCAATTCTGACGGCAGCCTTACGGCCGCGACCATCCAACTCAGGGACGCTCCTCCTGCGCAGGTGCAGGATAAAAATGCTCTAGCTCCAAGCCAAGCAGGAACTCAAGTAAAATAAAGTCTACAAAAAACCACCTTGCGGTGGTTTTTTGATTCTCCAGATCGCAGAACCCGTTGCACAGATCCTATGATCCAGAGGGGAGAAATAAGTTTAATTCTCTCCCTAGGAGGCCTTGCCCATATTGGGTAAGGTTGATTAGCAATTTGTAAATATGCCAATCAGGTTAAGCTAGCTAAGATTCATTAAGCACTGCGACTTCAGACTGGGATCACGAGAGAAAGCGAATCGAATGCTCGGTGCGGGTTTTCCATGTAATACTTACCAGTCGCTTCGAGAACATGAAGCTGGCACTGTTTCGTGACAGAACTCAGCAGGGCGTTCTTCATCTTATCCCAATGGTTCAAGGCCCAAGCCAAGCCCACGAGATAATAGACGTAAACGAACGGGTACGAATGCGCTACTGGATACTTTTCGTGAGACCTCATCTTGCCGATGAATTGCGTATCCACGAAGACCGTGAAGCCCGCAGCCATTAGGCCCTCGGCAAAACTGATGATGCACGATTCCCGAGAAACCCGCACTCCCGTGGCAAAGTAAATTTCGGCCTGGGGATCTACCCGCCACGAATATCCACGTTCATCGGTTATTCGAACTGACCGCTCTGCACCTGCCCAACCTGTCCTGTGAATGATCAAATGCCCCATCTCTGCCTCCTTGTGGTTGATGGAATGAGGCTTAATGTATCACAAAATGACTCTTTTGTCAAGAGTTTCACAGGCTCTCAAAAACCACCTTGCGGTGGTTTTTTGTCATCTATAACGTCTTGGCTGTCCGCGGCGCTTTTGCCATTTGTTTCCCGGAGCTTCAGTGAAGTGGGAAGGACTGGATTGGCTTCCGTGCTGGGTGCGTCCGCGGTCTGTCCTGGGGCGCGATTGGTATTTCGGGAATTTTTGTTCAACGATCTTCATGGCCCTGTGCGGCGGCAATTCTGGAAGCTTAGAAATTGGCAGAATCTTGTGCATGAGCCTTTCGATGTCCTTCAAGTCCCGGCGCTGATCCGGCGTGGCAAAAGAAATAGCCAGCCCGCTCAAGCCTGCGCGGCCTGTGCGGCCGATGCGGTGCACATAATCCTCAGGATTATCCGGCAAATCGAAGTTGACCACCAGCTCGATGTCTTTGACATCTATGCCGCGGGCCGCAATATCTGTGGCAATCAAAACGCGGTATTTGCCTGACTTAAAGCCATCCAAAGCTTCGCGGCGCTGGCTAAGCGAACGGTTGGAATGGATCTCTGAAGCTGCAACTCCCATGTTGCGTACGGCCTTGGCGATCTTGCTGGCACCATGTTTAGTCCTGGAAAAAACAAGAACCGTTCCGCGATGTTCAACTA
>JBAYJJ010000008.1:0-33242 GCA_041665165.1 Patescibacteria group bacterium
ACGGCTCGATGCCATATTGCAACAGCAGGCGATTTGATGCTTCATTGCCCCAGCGCATAAAATGGACTTCTTCCTCGGTCGCCAGCCGTTCATAATGTTCGATGCCAAAGCTTTGGTCCCCGAACCTTTCCGCCATGCTGTCTAGAATATCCTCGCGATCTTGTTCGGAAATTTCCTTGCCCACGACGCGCGTCACGGACGATCGGCGCTGGGGCTTGCGTTGGGCTTTGGCTTCTGCGGCCGGTTTCGGTTCCGTCGGCCCTGCAGGAGGAGCTGCAGCCTTGGTTGTTTGCCGTGTCTTGCTTTGTCGTCTCTCGATCTCGCGGATCCGTTCCGTAAGTTCTTTTATTTTGTCATCCAACTCAATGAGTCTCGGGTCATCGGCCATAAGCTGAACCAGCCGGAGCTGTTCTTCCATGCTCATAAGCAGAGGGCCGAGCGCGAATTTTTTTTGGATTTCCAGCTCGCGGCTGCGCACGGCCGCGCGAACGTCTCCCAGCTCTTTGCGCAGCCCTTCGGACGAAACTTCCGCTGGAGGTTGGGTTTCAGGCGAGCGCGGCGCGGATTGATGCTCAAATTCAAAGGGATTGATGCGATTCATGGATTTGATTGCATTATAACAGTTTCGTCGGATAGTTAAAAAAATCCCGCATTTTATTGCGGGGAGAATCAAGGTACGGTGAGCAGGGTCCAACGGCGGTCAGGCTCGAACCATTTGGCCAGGTTCGAAATATCTTCGAATTCCATGCCCTGAATCTGCTTCTCGACCTCGCTGAGGCTGACGAGCTTGCCCGAGTAGATCAAGTCTCCGCTTACATTTGAGAGAACCTTGTTGCCATTCAGATCCTTCATCGGGACATCAGCCAGCATCCTGCGCTTCATGGTTTTGAACAGAGCTCGGTTCCGTAACGCGCTTAGGGCGCATTTCAAGATCACGTTCTCGCCCTGTTCTAGGGAACCGAGCGACATGGCACCACAGTTGATGGAGAACTCAACAAACCTGCGGTAGTGAGAATACTCTGCACTCACATGATAGGCCCAGGATCGTCGCTCTCGAATTTCATCCGTAAGCGCCTTATCCATCATGCGGTCCAGGCACATGAGCGGTTGAATACCCAAGGTCCCTGGCAAGAGCGTCACGGTCCTGTAATCCCAAACCCTCAGTGGTTCAGACGTGAATTTAGAGTGCTGAAAGACGAATCGATTTTTTCGAGGTTTCCTGAGACGGGACACCTGAGGAGGAATGGGATTCCTCGTACCAGCTTTAGTCAGGCCCAAGGGGCTTTCTTGAATGAGCTTCGCGATGTCTTGAAGCTTAAGCTTTCCCACACAAACCACGCTCATGTTTGCCGGCGTGTAATGCGTATCATAGTAGGCTTGCGCTGCAATTTCATCCAGCCTCGCGATCCCTTCAGGCGTGCCGATCGGCCCCAGCATGCGCTCCAGCCAATACCCTGAATACATTGCCCAGTTCTTTCTCATCCACACTTCGTATTTCATTCTGACTGGGAAGCTACGATCAAACTCCCCTTGAATGACTTTGCGCTGGTCTTCGAGACAAGACTCAAGCCGGGCTTTCATGAGCATGAGTCCAAACATATCCAGTGCCTTGGACAGGTCTTTTTGGTTTGCCCGAAGCCAAAAATCATACGAGGTCGCGAAGTCCGATGTTTTCCCAAGAGCTACATGGCCTCCACGTTCCCTGAAAAAGCGGACTATTGCTTTGTGCGGCGAGCTGGCATTTCGAGACACCAAATGTTCCACGTAATGCGACAGTCCTTCATAGTCGACAGGATCTTGTTCGCTACCTGAATGGACAATGAAGTTCATCATTTCCCACGGCCTGTCCGGCCATTGGGTTGCGTAGATGGTCAAACCGTTCGGAAGGACGCAAGACTCAAACTCGGAATATGGATCCCACATGGAGCCTCCTTGTTGTCGAAAGTAGGTATCTGATATAGCAGATTTTGGCAGGAAAGTCAAGAATCAGAGTCATAAAAAAATAGAGCCGCGGGGGCTCTGTAGATAGAAGAACGAGGAGTGAGGCTAGGGCTGAGTCGGACCAGCTGGCACAGGCGCAGAGCCTGGTTCAGCATGGTCGAGCACAGCAGGCTCAGACGGCGGGGACGGGGGCACAGACGGGAGCCTGTGCTTTTCTCTCAAGATTTCGACGGCCCGCAACACAACCCCCTTCTCTTCCTCGCTGAGCTGCGTCAACAGATTCTCCAGAACCTCGGGGTTCTTGGCCGCTTCCAACAGACTGTGGAGCGAGGCCTGAAATACCTTCTTGTCATTCACTACGCGCTCTGCGCAGGTCCTCAGGGCTTCTGGACTCAGGATATCTGGGGTAGTCGTCGCCATCCTTCTCACCTCCAATTGAAAGAGCTTAAAAACGAGGCCGCAAGTATATAACACCTGCACCAGAAGTCAAGAGGAAAGTGGCCTTACCCTGCTTCGGCCTGCCTAGATTCCTTATTTATAAGCTTTTTTGCTGTCTCGTAAGCTTGATGGATCAAGTTGCCCGTATGCGGGCCGACATCAAAACCCAAACCATTTTCGCGCCTGCACCAAGCTTCAAAAATCTTCTCATCTACCTTTTCCCAAGAGTTGCGGATGAACCAGGCGCCCAAAGCCGAAAGCACGATAAAAATCTCGCCCTCAATCCGCAATTTGATGAAACTATCAGTTTGTTCAGCCTCTGATTCCGCCAATTTTTTGAGCGTCAGTTTTTCGTCATCCAAGTCTTCACTGGTCTGTATTTCATGCACTTCGTGGCTGATCGCTTCTTCAACCTCGCTCGGTATCTCCTTCTTTTCATGGCCATTATCATTGGCCACGCCATACTCAATCAAGCCGGCGCGGATCATCTTTGATATCTGCTCGTCCGTGAGCTGGACCCTTTCGGCTGTGATCTCAAAAGGATTTTTCGAAGGTTTATGCGCTTCAATAGACGGCTCCAAAGGTTTTTCTTCGTATCTTATGGTTGAGGGCTTGCCCACGCCGCGCAAAGTCTGCGCTTCCACATGCCAGCTTTCCTCTGGGTTGCTTTCCTTAGCCGCAACTGATTCAGGGCTTTCAGCCACGCGGAAAGTCCGCGCATAGCGCTTGTGCGGCTCAGGAGTCGGCGCAAAGATCGGGTTTTTCTCGGGCATACCTAGCTATTTTACGCCCAGACGCAGCTCTTGACAAAAACCCGGTTTTGCGCCAGGATCAGTCTGTTCTCTCCTAAGGAGGCGCACATGAGCTTTTCTGACATCAGCGCCCTGTTCCGTTTCAAGTACCTAGGGCCGGATTTTGACGCTTTGCGGGCCAAACACCCACACCTTGCCCAGGATCAGCTCTTCTTTGACATCATGTCCAAGATCGTAATGCACAATCCTGATGCTTTCAAAACGCCTGTCTGCCTGGCAAAAGTGGCCATCATAGACTTCCAGTGCGTCAAGATGTACCTGATGAACACAACGGCCCACAGATGCGTGTGGAATTGTCTTTACGAATATTTTGACACCATGGAAACAAGATTGAAGCTCAAACCAGATCCGGTTGTACGCGCTGCGTATCTTGCCGGATTTGAGTACATGTGGCTGTGCACTAAGCGCATTGTCGATTGGGAGCGCGATCGGTTGCGAAAACTCAGGCCCTGAGATAGTCAAAGGGCTTTTTTCATTCCTCAGCATGCTGTAAGCTATATTTATGACAAATCTCAAAGTAACAGAAGCGGGTCACGGCCAAAGATTGGACGTATTTTTAGCTGCTGAATTAGGTTTGACGCGCAGCTCAGTCGCCAAGCAACTCAAAACTAAAGCTACTACGGTCAATGGCAAAGTTGCCAGCGTGCACCAATTCCTTAAGACGGG
The DNA here is from genome assembly GCA_041665165.1 of Patescibacteria group bacterium. Lineage (GTDB taxonomy): Bacteria > Patescibacteriota > Patescibacteriia > 2-12-FULL-60-25 > 2-12-FULL-60-25 > MWCR01. The sequence goes on from JBAYJJ010000008.1 coordinate 3,858, forward strand.
CGACCAAATCGTCTACGAAACCGCAAAACCCAAAGAATCAAAAAAGGATGCAAATGCGAATTTGCCGAAATTCAAAGACATTTTGATAAAAGAGACCCCGGATTGGATCGTATTGAACAAACCGGTTGGACTTTTGGTGCACCCAGATGCGCACCATGAGCATGGCACTTTGGTGGATGTACTGGTCAAGCATGACCCTGCTATTGGCAAGCTCGGCGAAGACCCGTCGCGCCCGGGCATTGTCCATCGCCTGGACCGGGATGTGAGCGGCTTGATGGTCATACCGAAAACACAAGATGCATTTGATGATCTGAAAAAACAATTTGCCCAACACTCAACGACTAAAGTTTATATTGCTTTGGTTTATGGTACGCCGCCAAAAGATGAAGGCGATATTAAATTCAAGATTGCACGGTCAACAACCAGGGCGCGTATGGCTGCCAGGCCTGAGCACGAAGAAGGAGGCCGCGCTGCTTGGACGCATTATCGCGTAATAAAAAAATATCAGCACGCCACATTGCTTGAACTCCAGATTTTTTCCGGCAGAACCCACCAGATCAGGGCGCATTTGCATGCCTTGCGCTGCCCTATCATCGGCGACAGCTTGTATATCATCAAAAGCTTCAAGCCCGTGCCTGTTTCCCGTTTGCTTTTGCAGAGCGTTGGTCTAAAGTTCAAGGATCCTACAACGCATGAAGATGTGGATTTCCGCATTGAGCCAGACCCAGCCTTTGAACAAACCGTAAGGGACTTAAAAAACCTGATCGAACGGTAAATTTTAATTGTTAATTTTGAATTCGTAATTCGTAATTGATGTCAGTATGGTGATCACCATCTCGGGCGTACCTGGCTCAGGCAAAACATCAGTCGGAAAAATCGTGGCCCAAAAGCTCGGCTGGCCTTTTTACTCAGTTGGTGCGCTGAGTACTGAGATTGCTTTAAAGCGAGGCCTGACGCTTGATGAGCTGCATGCCATAGACGAACATGACAGCACGACGGACAACTATTTAGACGCCTACCAAACAGAGCTTGGCCGCAACCAGGACAATTTTGTGATTGAGGGTCGCCTTTCCTGGCACTTTATTCCCAAATCTTTCAAGATATTTTTGGATTGCGACACCAAAGAAGCGGCCCGCAGGACATTGATCTCAAAAGTCGATCGCCCTGACGAGAAGATTCCACCTGACCTGGCAACGATCGAGCAAGGTATCGTTGACCGCTTGGCCTCGGACGACAGACGTTATAAAAAATATTATGACCTGGATTATTTGGACAAGAAAAACTATGATTTGGTGCTGGATACGACTGATCTTAAAGGCGTAGGAGCCGTGGCTAAAGCCATAATACAAGCTCTACCTGAAGTTATCCAACACCGCTGAAATTGACAAAATAATTAACGCTGACCTGCTTTTCTGCTAAAATGGTTTGGATAATCCATTTATATATTTTTTTATGAGGAGTTTTGAGAAAGCTGCGGCCCAACCCGCATCTGAAAAGAAACCTGCTGCAGCCAATGTGGAACGCAAACTGCCACCAACATTGCCAGGGCAAGCTGAAGCCTTGATCAAGGTTAAAGGCAAAGTTACTGGCCTGCGGCCTGACATGCCCTACGTTAAGGTCAGTGAGGCCAAGGCCTATATCTCGGCCAAACGCCAAGCATTGATAGAAAACACCAAGCTGGCAGACAAATCAGGCTTTGATTTCAAAGCCCGGGCTAAATATCTGGATCAGATGAGCGCTGAGAGCCAGGCCTTGGATAAATTTGAAGAGCAAGTGATAAAGCGCGCAGCTGGCGGCAAAGAAGCAGCTCGTGAGGGAAAACAGAACTTAGTCGAAAACCCGGAATATAAAGAAGCGCAAGCAGACCAAGGCGAAATAAGTGCAGCGGAGAAAAAGGTGGAGTTGGCTGAATTGAAAAAGCGACAAGCAGTATTAAACAAGCAGAGGGACAAGTTCATGCGCGAGCTCAAGGGTTTAAGCGCAGAACAGGCTGTGGGAAAATATTACAAAGAGCTTGAGGAATCCAAAATACCTGAAGCGGAATTCCCTAACTATTTTGGGAAAGAAACGCCGAAGACAAAAGCGGCCGAGCTCGCTGCCTCTAAACGAGACATTGATATCAGCGAAGCTAAGGATAAAAAGCGCGGCTTGAGCGAACCTTTCAGGGCGGTTTTGGATGAGCTGGATGAAGTCAACGAAAAAATCGCAGGCTTGGAACGCGATGTTGAATTCGGAGAGAATCGCCGCAAACCACGATCACTGAGGGAAGCCGCTTAAAAAAATCAAAAAAAATTACCCCGGCACACAAGCGTGGCGGGGTTTTAGTTCAAATCGCGTCTTATTTGATGACGCGTAGATGGTCGCGGAGGCGTTCCTTGGCTTCGGCCAAGGCCTGGGCCGCAGGGGCCCGAAGATCCTCGTCGACCTGGCTCTTATTGAGCAGGGACTCAAGGGATGCAAGCAGAGTGAAAGCCTGAGATACGTCGAGGTTCTCGTCATAGAATGGGTCAACATAAGAGCTGATGACGTCCGGGCCCAGGGCCAGCATGAATGGATGAACCAGACCGTAGAAGATCACTCCCTGGTCTGCCCTCCATTTGCTGCTGCGGTTGGCCCTGTTCAGGCAATTGGCGTGGATTGCGCCCTCGCCATAGTCTGCGCCCTCGCCCTCCACCACTGCTTCGTGGCAGCTGACGCAGACTCCGAGGACTTTGTAATCATAGTCTGGAACGGTCGTACCTGGCTTTGGTTGGTTGTTTCGAGGGACCAATTGCATGACTGTACCCATGTTTGCTCCTCTCTTGGGTATAGCCTAAATGTGGCACAAAATCGCCAGTTTGTCAAGCCCACCAACCCCTAAAAACCTGAACTTTAAGCTAGATTCTTGACGTTTTCCGCTATTTAAGCTAACATAGTCGCAATCAAAAACTATGGCTACACAATCTTATCCGGCTATCTCGCCGCAAGAAGTCCGCTCCGGCATGACTGTCCGTGTGCATCAAAAAATCAAGGAAAAGAACACCAAAGGCGAGGACAAGGAACGCATCCAGGTCTTCGAGGGCACTGTGCTTAACGTACGCGGTTCCGACGTCAACAAGACAATGACCGTGCGCAAAATGAGCGGCAATGTGGGCGTGGAAAGGATTTTCCCACTAAGCTCGCCTGTGATCGCCAAGCTTGAGCTGGTGAGCCAGATCAAAACCAGGCGCAAGGTCATCACTTTCCTGCGCAAATCCAAGAAGCACTTGAGAGCGCTCAAACCTAATACTGCACAAACTAAATAAAAAAATCCCCGGCCTCAGCTGGGGATTTTTTTGCGAATTTCTACTATCCTCCTAAAGGCATTGCATCCCGCGGCTTTCTGACATATCGTATGTTGGTATGAAATCATTTTTCAAGATATTGGTTGCCGCACTCTTGGCCCTGGTTGTATTAGGCCTTGGCGTCTACTTGGGTTATCGCATATTCGCCCCGCAGCAAAACAAAAACCAGGTAACAGCCCAGGTCATTTTGACAGCCTTGCGCGACCGCGGCTTTTTGGTCACCCAGACCTATATCTTTGACGAGCCAGTGACTATCACCAAAAAATCAGGCAGTGCTTTAAGTAACTTCTTTTTTGGACAAACAATCACTGCGCGCGGTGCCATGGAGGCTAATCTGGGCATTGACCTGGGCAAAGTCTCAACCAGCGACATTCAGATCCAAGCTGATAAGATCATTGTCACGGTTCCAAAGGCACAGCTGTTCAATGTACGCCTAATCGGGCCGCTGGACGTGCAAAACAGCCAAGGCATCCTGAAACGGCTGCTGGAAAATGATAATGGCTATAACGAGGCTCAGGCTGAACTCTCAAGAATAGCTGAGGAATCCGCTACTAAACCAGAATTCGTTGACCGCGCCACAGAGTCAGCCAGAACGGAGATTGCCAGACTTGTTGGCTATATTGCCCAAGGCAAAACCATAGAGGTCAACCTTAAATAAAACGAACTCTTTCCGCAATTTTGAATTTTTAATTTTTAATTTAGAATTATTGCGTAATGCCCTTGTCTTTTTCGATTGACGAGTACTTGTTAGAAATCGTATCAGCCATGAAATCTATTGAATTATCAACGGGTACGCCGAATTTATAGTTCACATAAAAGGCTTCATTGATATCATCAACTTTTGACGTCCAATTATCACCGTAAATTGCACGCGCCACGGCCTCTGTTTTGAGCCAGCGCAATGTGCCATTCCTATCCACTGCATAAACCTTGTCATCTGTTTGGAATTTAACAGGCTTTACGCCAGGACGATAAGTGACATTGCCGCCAATCGGGATCTTGGTCATGTCTTCGATTGAGATGGTGCGCACATTGTCGAAAGATGTGTACCAGGTGAAATAGACTTTGTCGTTTGAAAACACGTATCTGCGGCCATTGGACGCGAAATAATAGACAGCCGTGTCGCTGAAAGTATTCGGGTCGCTGTCACTCGGGATTTTGATCAAACTGCCTGGCGCCAGGCCAATGTCCAAGCCATTAGCAAATTCAATGCTGACTGCACCCGGTGCTTTTTGCCCATTCACATAAGCCGTGATACTGGACGTGCCGTTCTTAAGCGACCGGACAAGGAACTCGGCCTTGCCATAATCATTGGTCGTGACGCTGGCTGGCGTGATCTCATCCATCTCTCCCCTGCTGGAGGTCAAGGTGATGGTTGCGCCCGGGGCTGAAAGATAATTCACGGTCCTGACACGCACGCTCACGATAGCCTGGTCTATGCCATCGGCATTGACCTTGGCTTTTGACGTACTGATGGTGGTTGAACCTAAATCGATTTCTGCAGCTTGCGAACATAAAGGCAATGCGATTGCCAAAGACGCCACGAGTGCGCCTGTAATAAACCATTTATTCATACCGGGATAGGATAACATAAAAACACCGTATATACGTAGAGACGCATAATCATGCGTCTCACTGTAATACGGTAAAATTATTACACGGTTTTTAGGTTAGACGTATGATTATACGTCTCTACCATGTAACATCCAACAATTTACACCACTTCCTTCAGATATTTGGCCGTCACGCTCTTTTTGTTCTTTGCTACTTCCTCTGGCGTGCCTTGGGCCACGATTTCGCCGCCTTTGACTCCGCCATCCGGGCCCATGTCTATGATCCAATCCGCACATTTAGCCACATCCAGGTTGTGTTCAATGACCAAGACCGTGTTCCCCTTGTCCACCAAAGCATTCAAGACTTGGAGCAAACGCTGGATATCGTCAAAATGCAGGCCTGTCGTGGGTTCATCCAAGATGTACAAGGTTTTGCCAGTAGCGCGGCGCGAAAGTTCGGTCGCAAGTTTGACGCGCTGAGCTTCACCGCCAGACAAAGTCGTGGCTGGCTGGCCTAAACGGATGTAACCCAAGCCGACTTCGTGCAGAACCGAAAGCTTCTCATAGATCAAAGGCTGGTCAGAGAAGAAACGACGCGCTTCTTCCACAGACATGTCCAAAATATCTGCGATATTCTTTTCGTGATAATGGATTTCCAAGGCTTCGGAATTATAGCGCTTACCATGGCACTCGCTGCATTCAGAATATACGTCAGACAAGAATTGCATTTCTATTTTTACGTAGCCGTCTCCGCCGCACGCCTCGCAGCGGCCTCCGCCTTTGACATTGAAAGAGAATTTGCCGGCATCATAGCCGCGCATTTTGGCCTCTGGTATGGCAGTGAACAAGTCGCGGATGCCAGTGAACACGCCTGTGTAGGTCGCTGGGTTGGAGCGAGGCGTGCGGCCGATCGGAGACTGATCCACTGACACGACCTTATCCAGATTTTCCATGCCTTCGATTTTTTTGTGGGCGCCTGGGAGATCCTTGGCATTGTAAAACTTAGCCGAGAGCGCACGGCCCAAAATATCCAGCACTAAAGTTGATTTGCCTGAGCCGGACACGCCTGTGACGCACACGAATTTGCCCAAGGGCAGTTTAAAGTCCACATTCCTTAAGTTAAATTCTGATGCCCCGCGCACAGTCACGTTCTTGTTATTGCCTTTGCGCCTGGTTTTAGGCACATCGATCTTTTTCTTGCCTGTGAGATAGGCGGCTGTGACAGATTCCTTGTTCTTTTTGATTTCAGCCAACGTGCCGGCAGCCACGATTTCGCCGCCATACTCGCCTGCGCCAGGGCCGACGTCCACGATATAATCCGCAGCCTTCATCACTGCTTCGTCATGCTCGACTACGATCACTGTATTGCCCAGGTCGCGCAAGCGCTGCATGGTGCTGATCAACTTTTCGTTGTCGCGCTGGTGCAAACCGATTGATGGCTCGTCCAAAATATAAATAACGCCCGAAAGGTCTGACCCGAGCTGGGCAGCCAAGCGCACACGCTGTGATTCTCCGCCGGAAAGGGAGATGGCGCTGCGATCCAGAGTCAGGTAGCCCAAGCCCACGTCCAAAAGATTAGTCAAACGGCGGATAATCTCGTTGCTGACTTGATTGGCCACCATGCGCTCCAATTCGCTAAAACCCATGACATCTGCTTTCTTTTCGATTTTCACGCGCGAAATCTTGCTGGCTTTGACTTTTGCTGTTGCGCTTTTAGAAATATTGCTAAAAAACGCATATGCATCTTCCAGCGAAAGTTCAACCAGGTCTGCAATGCCCTTGTCAGCTATTGTCACGCCCAAAGCCGTCTTGTTCAGCCTCTTGGCATTGCACTCAGGACAGATGAGAACGCGCATATAGCTCTCGATTTCCTTTTGCACGTATTCAGAATCTGTTTGTTTGTATTTTTCCTCGAGCATGAACAATATGCCCGGAAAATTCATGGATTTGTTTTCAACTTGATACACTTCGTCGCCTGTTCCATCCAAAATCATCTTCATTGACTCAGACGAAATCTGGCCCACTTCCTGATGGACTGAAAAACCATGCTTCTTGCCGACCTCTTCCAACAGCTTGAGATGCGTTGTCTGGTTGCCTGCTATCCTTGTCCACGGCTTTATGGCGCCCTGTGCGATGGTAAGGCGCTTGTTTGGCATCACCAGGTCAGCATCCAGCACAAGCTTGGTCCCCAGGCCTGTACAGGCCGGACAAGCCCCGTGCGGAGAGTTGAACGAGAACAAACGCGGCTCAATGCGCGGCAACGAGATATTGCAATTGCTGCAAAACAAAGTTTCCGAGAACGATACCTCATCACCCGTGTCCTCATTAACTGCCATGACCATGCCATTTCCCAAGTCTAAAGCGCCTTTGAGCGTCTCGGCAAAGGCCGAAAAAACCATGTTCGTATCTTTGTTGATGCGAGTGACCAGTACCTCGAGGTCATGCGGCAAAGTTTTGTCTGTTCGGGTATGGAGCAACTCGTCTATTTCTACCAGCGTGCCATCAAACCTGACCTCGCGGTAATTTGAGTTGCGTGCCGCCTGCAGAACAACCTTATGCTCGCCTTTTTGAGCGCGGACCATTGGTGCGAGCACTAAAATAGCCCCGGTTTTGGACATGGCCAAGATCTTTTCGCCGATTTCCTGCTGGGTCTGGGCCGCGACTTCGCGTCCGCAGTTCGGGCAATGCACACGGCCGGCGCGGGCATACATCAGCCTCAAAAAGTCATAAATCTCAGTGACCGTACCCACGGTTGAACGCGGGTTGTGTGAAGAAGATTTTTGGTCTATGGCCACAGTCGGCGACAGTCCGGAAATCTCATCCACATCAGGCTTGTCCTGCAACTCCAAAAACTGCCTGGCATACGAAGAAAGGCTCTCCATGTAGCGCCTTTGGCCCTCGGCATGGATAGTATCAAACGCAAGCGAAGATTTGCCCGAGCCTGAGAGGCCGGTCATTATGACCATCTTATTCTTTGGCAAGGTAAGCGAGACGTTCTTTAAATTGTGGACTCTCGCTCCTTTGATTCCAATGTAGTTTTGGGCAGACATTATTCTCTCTGTTCCGTCCCTTCAGCCGGGGACAACTTATTCCCGAGACTACCAGAAATCTTAAAATATGGCAAGTCTGCCTAGTCCTTTCCTAAAACCCACTTACAAGCTTTATGCCGCCGACAGCCGCAATGTTCTGCAGCCAATTTGGCACAGTGATAAAATCAGCAGCAGTTATTGGACACTCAATTATACGTAAATGGTTTGCCGCTTCGATGAACTCAGCTGTGGACCAAGTATTTTCCAAATAATTTGACTTAAAGTTGGGGCTACACTTTGCGCCACCAACCAAAGTTTGTGCAAGACTTTGAAAAACCTTACTTGATAAAAAGCCTTCACCGCATGTGCCAGTTATTGCGAACGGAGCATAATACAGCACTGCACCGCTATCCTGAGCCGACGCACCGATATTGGTATTGCAATGCGCTTTGGTCAGTATGAACCTTCTGGTCACATCTTCACCCGGCCTTTTCAGGTCGAGCAACAAGGCTATTCTTCCAAAATCAAACCCTGCGTCCTTACACTCCTGAACAGCTTTCTTGATTCCATCTTCTGTCATTGAATTGATAAGAAATGTTCCAACCGAACCGCCTGTATTCGCTGTCTTCACATTTTCTATTTTTATCGCCTCCTTGTCACTGATGTCCACCGTTTTAGAGTCATCTATTGTTTGGCCATTTGCCTTGAAACAATATAGCGTGGCTTGAATACCATCCACTGAATGTGTGTCTCCCAATAAAACCCGACCAAAAACCTGAACCTTATCATTGCTCGTGCATCCGTTCATTCGGTTTGTGGAAAGGCCTTTGCACTGGGCATCATCAACTATGCCGGTCGAACACGACATGCACGTCTTGCCCTGGCCGCAGGTTGAACCCGTGCACACGTTAGTTGCATCCGAACCTTCAATAAAATATTCATTGCCGCACTTGGTCTGATCCAAGCTTAGGCCATATCCCTTTGATGAAAATTCAGCTTGGAAATCTTTGGGATCGTCCGGCGGACCGGCATCCATGAACTTCATCCCGCTTTGATATATTTCCGGACAATATTTAAGATTATAAAAAGACAGCCGGTTGATCATCTTGATTTCGTAAGATTTGAAGTTCAGCGTATTTGGATTGATGTTGGCCAGGATGGCAAAAGCGCCCATGCCCAAAGCCAGGCCGACCAAAGAATCAATCATGGTGCTCTTAGCCGTGGTAATTTCCGCGCCCACGGCTGAAACCATGTATTTGAATGCGCCCCAGATGAAGAAGATGGCCGAGGCAACGACAATGATGCCAATTCCGGTATTGAAGAGCAGTGCAATAAAATTCTTCAGGCCCCGAATGCTCTTGACTCCGAAAATCGGGTATTGGAGATCATAATCCGGCTCAGGCGCTATACATTCCCCCTGCACTTCGGCTCCGCGCTTGGTACAACCCTGCCCTGCTTTGAAGTTGCCGACGTCTCCCGAAGCATCGGCGCATTCCTTGGCTGTAAAACAAAAAGTATTGATCGGGATGTCGCGGCGTATTTTTGCATTGTATTCTTTGTTTGCCCCGGAAAGCCTACAGCAAGTATTGCCCGTATTTTGACAGCCCTTGCCCTTTCCGCTCGGAGTCCCGTTTTGGGTTTTACATAATTCATCGCTGTCAGTGCACTTGAAATGGACGCTTAACTTGTCTGGCCCTGAATAATCAAAATTGCACTCGGAGTTCTGGGAAAGCTGGGCGACTGATTTAGGGACTTTACAGCATATGCCCAAGGAACATCCAAAGCTCCCGCCCGTAAAAACGCCGCCCGGATATTTTGAGATGCACTCCTGCTCCGTGGGAGTGCATTTGAATGATACCTGGCCCCAATCAGCGCCCTCGTAATCATGGTTGCACTCGCCTGCAATTTCTTTGGGAATTACGCAACATACACCTTTGGCGCCCGTACAGGCATAGCCTTTCCAGCATTTGCTCTTAAGCGACGAAATATTTTTGGTGGCAAATTGGGTGCTTAAGCAGGCGGTGACAATGTCTTGCACGTCTGTGCCGCAATAATCATTCATGCACTGGCCTTCAGCTTTGCCTGACTGACAACTTGAATTCAATGGCGGCGGGGTCTGCAAACCGGCAGTAAATTGATAGGCCGCATCTGCCTGCTTCATTGCATCAATCTGCTTTGGCGTGGGGCCTTGACCTTGACCCGGCACTATGGCTAATGCGGCTGGCGCAAAAAGCCAAATGCTCAAAAACAACAAAGCTGAAATTGTAAAACTTTTCTTGCAGATTCGTTTGTTCGCAGCAGTCATAATCATCTGAGCAGAGCTGTGATCTGTTCAACACTGACCACGCCTTCCAATTTGCCGCCGTCCACAAAAAAGGTCGGCGTGCCGCGGACGCCAGCGCGTGCGCCAATCGTTTCGGAATTCGTGACCAGCTTTTTTGTCTTGGCTTCAGACAAGCATTGGTCATAAGCCGCAATGTCTACACTTAATTCCTTGGCAAAGGAACGCAAGTCAACTGCCGTATGTTTACCTTGCTCTGAAAAGAGCCTGTCATGAAAGGCCCAGTAGATATCTGGCTTAGCCTGGTTCCAGACACACCTGGCAGCTATAGCCGGCAACATGGCCTCAGGATGTATATCAGCCACGGGAAAATCCAAAACCGTGACCTTGATGTCCGGCTTAGCTTTCATGAAGTCGCGCATGATTGGGACCATCTGCTTGCTGTATGGACAGTCATAATCAATGAAGACGACTACTTCGTGACTGGAGCTGGAGGGGCCGGCAAATGGATCGGTTGCCTTGCCGCTCACATAATCTTTCATGCTTTGCAGATATTTTATCTGCGAAGGGTTCAATGGTTTGGGAGCTGTATCTTGGGTCAAAGCCTGCTCAAACGTCTTGCCGTTTTTGATTTCTTTATAAAAATAAACCGTCCTCCAGACAAATAAACCCAAACCGACCAAAGTAATGAACGCCAAAATCAAACCAGCCATTCTCCAGCCATGCTTATAAAAAGGTTTTGCATCCTCCATGGGCCAATTATACCACAGACTGTAAACACCAAAAACCAAAAACCAAGATCCAAACAAACTCCAAGCTCCAAAACTTCAAAACACCAATCGGTTTTTAGGTGTTTGAGTGTTTGATGTTTGTTTGGTGTTTGTATCTTGGTGTTTCCACCCAGGATATTGACTTTTAGGTCCAGGAACAGTAAATTGGTGGGCATGCGCCAATTAATACTACCTATCATACAAGTCGTACTGGCAGCCCTGCTTACCGCCTCTATCCTGCTCCAGCAAAGGGGTACAGGCCTGGGTGCGACCTTCGGAGGCGAAAACACGGTTTTCAGAACAAAGCGAGGCCTGGAAAAGGGTTTGTTTTATGCCACTATCGGCTTATCAATCCTCTTCTTCGCCGGTGCCATCCTGAACCTGGCTTTAGCCTAATATGCCCGCTACGGAACCTGCCGATAAACTGGCGGGACGCGTTTGGGCACGATTACGGAAAGTCTTTTTTTGGCTCTCGCCAGAAAAACGCGCCTCAGCCGAGCAAGAACCTGAATCAGAACGCGACCACGCGTTGGTTTTGTCTATTACCCAGCCTAAGCATGTGCCCCATTGGAGGCAGCTTAGATATTCCGGGCGCGTCTTGAACTCAAGCGAGAAAAAAATCCTGGTGACAGCCATTGTCCTGGGCGTCATCTTTTTGATTTCTGCTGTTGCGATCCTGATAAACCAAGACACGATCAGCATGCCAGCTTCTGGCGGCACTTATACCGAGGCCCTGGTCGGCGAACCCCAAGCCTTGAACCCGATCGATGCTCCGGCTAATGATGCTGATGCTGATATCTCCAGTTTGATTTATTCCGGCTTGTTCAAGATGCAAGGCATGGAAGCCATGCCTGATTTGGCTGAAAGTTTCGGCTGGAGCCCGGACAGCAAAATCCTGACCGTAAAGATCAGGAAAGACGCCAAGTTCCACAATGGCTTGCCTGTCACGGCCGATGACGTGCAGTTCACGATCGAGTCCATCCAGGATCCGGCGCGCGGCTCTTTGCTTGAACCGGTTTTCCGCGGCATCAGCGTGGGCATACTTGATCCGCAGACAATCCAGTTTACTTTGCCGCGGGCTGACGCGACTTTTCTCGTTGCCCTGACTGTGGGCATTGTGCCATCTTCTTTATGGGAAGATATTCCAGCGAACACAGCCAGGCTGGCGAATCTTAACCTGAAACCAATCGGCAGCGGCCCCTATCTGGTGAAGTCTTTTACCCGCGACCAAAAAGGCCTGATCCGCTCTTTCACGCTTGAGGCTTGGCCGGATTTTTATGGAGTCAAACCACACATCAAAACCATTACTTTCCAGTTCTACCCTGATTCCCAAACAGCTGAAGATGCCATCAAATCAGACTTGGTCGATGGCCTGGCTTTTGTCTCCCCGACCGAGATCGACCGCTTCAAATCAACTGCCCGCTGGAACTCAGTTACTTTGGAATTGCCTCAGCAGACAATCGCTTTCTTCAACCTGAAAGACAAGCTGCTCTCAGATATCCGCGTTCGGCAAGCCTTGGCTTTGGCCATTTCAAGGCAAGACATAATCAATGCCTTGGGCGGACATGGCGTGGCTGACAATTCAGCCTATCCTTTCTTGCCTGCAACCAATCAAACCGCTTCCAGCACTGATTTGGAAAACGCGCGCAAGCTTTTGCAGACCGCTGGCTGGGTCTTGCCCAAAGATTCCAATGTCCGCGTCTATGAAAAGCCAAGCGCGACAACCAAGGCAACTAAAGATGTAGCCAAACCAACCACCACAGACCAACAAAAGCTTTTGATTTCAATCACCGTCTCAGACCAGACAGACTTGCTTAAAATCGCAGACGTGTTGAAGCGCCAATGGTCTTTGCTCGGAGCCCAGGTTGAGATCATGCCTTTGGACCAAGTCTCTTTGCTCAGGAAAGCCAACCATGATCGCAATGGCCAAGTCATACTCTCCAATATCTTAGTCGGCGCAGACCAGGACCTTTTCCCCATTTGGTGGAGCGGCCAGGCCGGCGAACGCGGCATGAATTTTTCGGCTTTGGCGGAAAAAGATGTTGATATATTGATTGATCTGACCAAGTCCTCGACTTCCACGGCCATGCTACAAAAGTCGCGCGAAAAACTTTCCGCCACGATCCTTAAGTACGCTCCGGCCGCCTTCCTTATCCGGCCTTTGTATTCATACGTGATTTCGACCAAGGTCAAAGGCTTGCCCCAAGGCGAAGTGCTTGCCCGCCCCTCAGATCGCTTCCAGAACATTGAGGATTGGTATATCAAGACAGGGCTGAGGTGGAAATGATACTGAGAGATACAGAGAGCAAGAGAGTAAGAGATTCAGTCACTGCATCTCTGCATCGTTTGATCTCTTGATCTCTGGGATTGACTTTGTTCGGTAAAAACGACATAATTGCCGCGCTATAAGTCACGATGGGCTCAAGCAAAATAAGTCGCGGTGGCGAAACTGGTAGACGCACTAGCTTCAGAAGCTAGCGGTCGCAAGGCCATGAGAGTTCAAGTCTCTCCCGCGGCACCACACAAAAAATCCCTCAAAGGGATTTTTTGAAACACCAAACACCAAGATACAAACACCAAATAATACAGATGGTTTTGACAATCCCCCCAATCTATGCTATAGTATGTAGGTAAACAAATAACGACTGCTGCAGATTTGCGCTGAACCCAGCGAAGATTCCAATAGTCGTGATTCAAATATATAGCCTACGAATTACGAATTTGTATACGAATGTACGAATACGTTTCGTAAGCACTCAATGTCCTTTCCTGATGTGTCAAACAACATACAACCCGTTGTGAGACGGGCCGATATAATTTTACCTGAATTGAGTTATAAAATAGTCGGAACATTGTTCGACGTTTATAATGATATAGGGTTCGGGCACCTGGAAAGAGTGTATCAAGCGGCTGTTGCTGGAAAACTAAGCGATCAAAAAATTAATTTCATCGAACAAGTCCCAGTAGTGATTTCAAGCGAAGGAAAAGAGATAGGAAAGTATTATTTGGATTTTTTAATCAACGACTCGATTATTCTTGAATTAAAACAAGGAAAAAGATTCAACAAGACAAATTATGATCAAGTGAACGCGTATTTGATATCCAAGCATCTTCAATTGGCAATTCTTGCCAGTTTTACACCACAAGGAGTTATTTTTAAACGCTTAGTAAATCTTACCAATTAAACCAATTCGTATATTCGTTCGTATTCGTAATTCGTACAACATATCAGTTAAATAAAATTAAATATGGAACAACTAAATAAATATCCTGTAAGCAACCGCCCCAATAAACGGTTTGGCGGACGCCCGATTATAGTTACTGGGCAGGATCAAACCAATGTTGGCAAAAAATATGACCATAAGGACATAATTGCCAAAGCAATAAAACAAGCTTCACTCAAGACTGAGCTTTTGCGTGCAGCTGCCAGCGATACCCAGCGTTATAAACTGGGAAGACTGGATAACCGTCGGACTGAGTTCAATCGCAACTCGCCCACGCCTGCAGCAGGCTCTCGTCCCCAGACGAATCAATTTCCGTCTCGCAATGCAAGGCCAGTAGCTGGAACACAACAGAACCAATCACGTTTTGCCAGCGATGTGCATGCGAAGTTTGTCCACGCCTCTGGCGGGATCCCGTCCGCAGGCGGGAATGCGCGCAGGTCACCGGATACGCAAAAACCTGGCGGAGATAAGAAAAAGCGTTCCAAAGATGGCGGACGCGGTGCTTTTAATGAGCCTCAGCCGCGCATGAGCACGTACAAAAACAAGCCCAGGCTCAAGACTGGCACTGACAAAGATACTTTGGGCAGGGAAGAACGCTTAAAGATCATGGTTTTGGGCGGCAACGAGGAAGTCGGCCGCAACATGACCATGTTTGAGTATAAGAATGACATTCTTTTGCTTGACATGGGCTTGCAGTTTCCGGAAGACGACATGCCTGGCGTGGATTACATCATCCCCAACACCAGCTACATCACGGACAACAACAAAATCAAGAATATCCGCGGCGTCATCATTTCGCACGCGCACTTGGACCACATCGGCGCCATCCCCCACTTGGCTCCGCGCTTAGGCAACCCGCCGTTCTTCATGAACGCGCTGACTGCCGGCATCGTCAAAAAGCGCCAAGATGATTTCAGGAGCGGCCCGCCCATCAAAATCAATATCATCAAATCAAACGATGTGTTGCAATTGGGTTCGTTCAAGGTGGAGTTTTTCCGCGTGTCGCACAACATCCCTGATTCGTTCGGCGTTATCATCACCACCCCGGCTGGTATTGTGGTGCACACCGGAGACTTTAAAATCGATACCAATCCATCGGGCGATTTGCCGACTGAGATAGATAAGATCAGGGCTTTGGGCAGCAAAAACGTGCTCGCTCTTATGGCTGACTCGACTAATGCCTCAATCCCGGGCCATCAGCTGACTGAAGGAGACATTCAACACAACATCGACGACATCATCAACAATGCCAAAAGCCGCGTAATCATCGGCACGTTCTCTTCCATGCTTGGACGTATCCAACAGATTATCTGGGCCTGCGAACGCTGCGGCCGCAAAGTGGCGATTGAAGGCTTTTCCATGAAATCCAATGTGGCTATTGCCCAGGAGCTTGGATACATGAAGATCCAAAAAGGCACGCTGATAGAGACCAAGCAGGCGCTCAAGCTGCCGGATGATAAAGTAGTGTTTATCTGCACAGGCGCCCAAGGCGAGGATAGGGCTGCGCTCATGCGCATTGCCAATGGCGACCACCCCATGATCCAAGTCGAGCAAGGAGACACGGTCGTGTTCTCATCGTCCGTCATTCCGGGCAACGAGCGCAGCGTGCAAAGGCTGAAAGACACCTTGTACCGCGAGGGCGCCGAAGTCGTGCATTACCAAATGTTGGATGTGCACGCTGGCGGCCATGCGCGCCAAGAAGACTTGAAGCTCATGCACGATTTGGTCAAACCGAAATATCTGATCCCGATCGAGGGCAACCACTCGTTCTTGAGATTGCATGCCAAGGCGGCCATGGAAAACGGATTCAAGAAAGAAAACATCTTTATTGCCGACAATGGCCAGATCATGGAATTTGATTTGCATGGCCATGGCATCTTGACCAACCGGAAAGTCCCGACTGAATATGTATTCGTTGACGGCTTAGGCGTCGGCGACACGAACCAAGTGATTTTGCGCGACCGTAAAGAGCTTTCCAGCGATGGACTTGCGATCGTATTCGCAGTCGTGTCCGGCCAAACCGGCAAAATGCTGAAGATGCCTGAGATCATCACGCGCGGCTTTGCTTCGGCCAAAGATTCTGATTTGATGTCTTTTGCCAAACGCAAGGTAGCAGCCACGTTAAAGGATCATGACCCGCGCTCCAGCAGCAATGCGCAATATCTGCGCGACAAAATCCGCGACGATTTGGGCCAATTGTTTTTCACCAAGACCGGAAGAAGGCCAATGATCTTGCCCTTGGTGATTGAGGTTTAATCCTCTTCGCTTCTCCTTTAATAAAGGAGACTTTAACGCACAAGTTAACATCCCCTACCAAGGGGATGTTTCGTTAATGTTGGACGCGAATCGTACGGCTCGGTAAAATACTGGCAGTATGAAACAAGTCGTATTTTCGGGCGTAAAGCCGACCAGCGTGCCGCATATAGGCAATTACATCGGGGCTCTGAAGCAATGGGTAGAGATGCAAAGCCAATACAAGAGCTATTTTTGCATTGTGGACGAGCATTCAATCAATGCCGCGTATGACCCCAAGGAGTTGCGCGAGCGCAGCATGATCATCGCGGCCGTGTATTTGGCTTGCGGCCTGGACCCGGCAAAATCCACTTTGTTTATCCAAAGCGAAGTGCCCCAGCACATGGAGCTGGCCTGGGATTTGATGAACATCGCCAAGATGGGCGAGCTGTCGCGCATGACCCAGTTCAAGGACAAGTCTGAAAAAGGCGGCACTCAGTCTGCATCGCTCGGATTGTTCGGCTACCCAGTGCTCATGGCCGCTGATATTTTGCTGTATGACACGAATGTGGTGCCAGTCGGCGAGGATCAGTTGCAGCACGTGGAATTGACCAGAGTGCTGGCCCGCAGATTCAACGAAAAGTTCTCTGACATCTTTGTCATTCCCCAGCCCTTGATCCAAAAAGTCGGAGCGCGCGTCATGAGCTTGCAGGATGCTTCAAAAAAGATGTCCAAAAGCGATGACTCGGTGATGGGCACGATCTTTTTGACTGATTCTGACGATGATATCCGCAAAAAAATCATGCGTGCAGTCACGGATACGGCTCCTGGCGTTGTATTTTCGGAAAAAAAGCCGGCAGTCGCGAACTTGATGACCATTTACCATCACATGACCGGCCAAAGCATGAAAGAAATTGAAAAAGCTTTTGAAGGCAAGGGCTATGGGGACTTCAAAAAAGATCTAGCTGAGAAAGTCGTGGCCACAGTCTCCCCTATCCGCAGCAAAATCACTGACTTGCTGAAAAACCACAAAGAATTGAATGCGGTTTTGGACCACGGACGCGACCAGGCAATCAAAGCCGCAGAAGCAAAGATGAAAGTCGTGAGGGAAAAGATGGGGTTGGGACGGTAGCCCTCACCCGTGTGTCATTCCCGCGCAGGCGGGAATCCAGAAAAAATGTCAAAACACGATTATTCGCAAAGAAAATACAACGTAGTTCCATATGGCCCAAACTGGCCGAAGGAATTTAAAAAGATAGAGCGTGATATAACGCCTGTATTTAATGGCGTCTGCGATAAGATCGAGCATATCGGAAGTACATCTATTCCCGGAATGGCCGGCAAACCCACAATTGACGTCCTTGTTGCGGTAACAGACTTGGGGAAAGTAGATGCCTTAAACGATAAAATGAGCGAATTAGGATACAGGGCTCTGGGCGAGTATGTAACACCCGGTAGCCGTCTTTTTGTCCGCGAAAAAGACGGGGATCGTCTGGTAAATATCCATTGTTTTCCGATTGAGCACCCCAAAGTCAAACGATTTATCTCCTTAAGAGACTATCTTCGTGCTCATCCAGAAGAGTCAAAAGCGTATTCAAAACTTAAACTTGATCTATTTAAGAAATATCCGAATGATTACGGCGCGTATCGCAAGGAAAAAGACGCTTACATGAGTGAATTGGAAAAACGCACGGAGGCTTGGTCAACAAAATAATTTTTATGACAAAAATTCGTAAAGCGACCATTGAAGATGTTGTTCAGCTGGAGAATTTCCAAAAACAATTACACGGAAAATGGTTCGATGCCTGCCACTGTGATTTAAAGCAGGCTATTTTATCAGGCAATGTCTGGATAGCACTGGATAACGATAAAATCATTGGCTATCAATTATGCGAACTTTTTGGACCAAAGCAAAAAAACTTTCCAAACTCAATTTTTCTTTCTGAATTGTTCATCATTCCAGAAGCTCGGCTTAAAGGAGCTGGTACGCTCCTTGTCACTGCTGCACTTAATGCGACTTGGCCCAGTGAATACGAGTATTTCTCTTTGACGCACGATCCAAACGAGTCAACTTTGACTCAATACTACGAAAAATT
Organism: Patescibacteria group bacterium; assembly: GCA_041665165.1. Classification (GTDB taxonomy): domain Bacteria; phylum Patescibacteriota; class Patescibacteriia; order 2-12-FULL-60-25; family 2-12-FULL-60-25; genus MWCR01. Next base: position 22,366 of record JBAYJJ010000008.1, read on the forward strand.
CGGCTTTAAAGATAGCGGTAGGACTGAAGCAGGGAACATTAAAATGACTCGCCCCAGGACTGCCGGGGTTTGACCCGCGCCTAGATTCCTGCCTTCGCAGGAATGACACATTTCACTCCTTTCCCCTGCAGCTGTGGGGGAAAGGTGGCCCGCAATAAGATAAAAAGAGGGCCGGATAGAGGGTGAGCTATTTCTTCGTCATCACCCACGCGCCATCCCAGTCTGCTGGCGGCGGATTGGATTGGAAGTGCTGGGCGCGCTCCAGCAAGGTCTTGGACGGGCCGTCTGTTGGATATTTTTGAAGCAAGCTCTGGATTTTCTGGATGGCAGACGAGAAATCTTTGGCAAAATAATCTTTTATCGCATCTTCGTATTGCGCGACCAGGTCTTTATCCTGTTGAGTGGCCTTGGCTGTCTTTTTAATCACCTCATACATCTTGACCGGCACTTTTTTGCCTTTGACTGCCACCAGGTCAACCAGACGCAACAAGAAACCGCCATTCAATGCGTCTTTTGTGCTTTCGGAAATCAACATGGCCACGCCATATTCTTTGGTCAAAGCTTCCATGCGCGAACCGAGATTAACGCTGTCGCCGATGACCGTATAATCAAAGCGTTCTTCAGAACCCATGTTGCCGACCACCATATCTCCGGTATTCACGCCCACGCCGATCTTGATTTCCAGATCACCAAAGGCCTTGGCCGCATTCATTTCCTTGAGCTCAGCCAACATGTCCAAGCCTGTTTGGACTGCGCGCTTAGCATGGTCTGTTTGATCCAAAGGCGCATTCCAAAAAGCCATGACAGCATCGCCAATGTATTTATCCAGCACGCCATCGTACTTGAAAACGATATTGGTCATGCGCGACAAGTAGATGTTCATGATTTCCACCATTTTTTCTGGCTTCAAGCCTTCGGAAATAGTGGTAAAGCCGCGGATGTCGGAAAACAGCACGGTCATGCGCCTGCGCTCCCCGCCCAAATGCAATTTGGACATGTCAGACAAGATCGAATTCACGACAGAAGACGAGACATAGCGCGAAAAAGCATTTTTGATCTCGCGTTTCTGCTGTTCAGATGCTACGCGGCGCTCCAAAGTCACGGCTCCGAAGCCGACGAGCAGCAGAATCGTGGGCCACAGCACATCCATGATCCAACCGCGGTCAAAAGCATAAAATGCACCTATCAAATTCGCGAGCCAGACGACGATTACGAGCGGAATGCTGTAACGAGGGCGCAACTTCGGCAAAACAAGTCCGAGCAGTGCTCCTAGCAAAACCAAATAGACGAATAAAGCCCAGCCCGGCACTTCGCGCAAGTAATTGCCTTTGAGCAAAGTATCCAAAATAGAGGAATGGATTTCTACGCCGCTCATGGGCTGATTAAATGACGTCGGGACTAGTTGATCATCGTGCAAATCAGCGGCCGTGGCTCCGACCATGACGATTCTGTCTTTCAAAGCGCTGGCTTGGACTTTGTCATCCATCAAATCAGCAGCTGAATATGTAGGGAAACCTTTTTCCGGGGCATTCACATAGTGGATTATGATGCGGCCCAAACTATCAAGCGCCTGGTTCGGATCAACAGCTATGCCAGCCAGCTCAGTCAGCCTAATTTCAAATGATTTTAATTTTGAACCATCTGGCGAACTTGCGATTACGGGCACGCGCCTGACAACTCCGTCAACATCCTGGGGCGTATTTACATGCCCAATGCCAGCAGCAGCGACTGCAATCTGCGAGATGGGCATCAGGACTTTAGAAGGATCATATGTAATGACATTGCGCGTGATGGACAGCGTGAGTTCTGCCGGCAAAACAACCTTGCCAGCCGCCTGGATGGCACTGGCCAGCGCCGCATCATTGGCTTGATCGGAAGTTTCCGGAAAATTCACATCATAGCCAATGGCCAAAGGCTGGGCTTGCGAAATCTTCTCAATCACTTGCGCGTGCACTGACCTAGCCCAAGGCCAGCGCCCAAGCCGCGCCATGGCTGCATCATCAATCGCGATAATGACCACGCGCGGATCAGCAACCACTGGCTGATACAAACGATCCTCAAGCCTGTGGCTCCAAGATGAGATGGCGCCGGTCCAGGCCAAGAGCCCACAGACTGCACCTGCGGCCAAGCCCACGATCAATGGCCTGCGCCAGTCGGATTGTTGATTAACAAGTTTCATATATTCATACGTCATGCCGAACTCGTTTCGGCATCCCGATACTTTGTTACTAAGTAACGAGATCCTGAAACGAGTTCAGGATGACACAGGGTTAATTAACCGCGCCGGTTGGAGATGCGATTATGTTGAATGTGATCTGGCCTTCTTTGGTGACACCGTTTTCCGTGTAAGTCGCAAAAGCCGTGACTGAGCCAGTCTGTCTGGCATTGGCCGTGAAAGTTATGCCAGAAATTGATCCAAGGCCATTAGACATGCTCCACGCCACGCTTCTGGTCACATCAGATGTAAAGCCGTTAGTGTAGTAAACAGTGGCCTTCACAGTGCGCGTCTGGCCTAAAATGACGCTTAAGCCTCCGCTTGCGACTGTGACTTCGAGCCGGCTGATGGCCACTGGCCCTGCATTGATCTGCAGATTGGTTCGTGCAGTCAAAGTCTGCGTTCCGCTGACAACATTAGCAATCAAAGTTGATGATCCTGCTTTGCTAGCAGTGAATGTTGCGCCACTAAAAGTTCCGAGGGATCCGATCTGACTGAATTTGGCATATGAAGTTGCATCAACAACTGATCCATCGGCTTTGAAACCTTTTACATACATCTTAACCGCATCCCCCACGTTCGCCGGATTGGGCTGGGCATATAATTCAATGCGCACCAATGCCAAATCTATTACCTTGATTGAGGGCGGAATGACCAGCGGCGGATTAGAAGTCACCGGAGGGTTGGTTGGCGTAGTCGGAGCTGTCGGCTTAGTGCTTGTCGGCGTCCGCAAAGTAGAAGTCGGGGTCAAAACATCAGACGTTGAGGTCGGCGACGTATTGTCCAAAGGATTTGTTGGCGCTGGCGGGGCGACACATTGAGCTGCCAGCTTTTTCGCTTGCTCAAACCTAGCTGTCTGCATGTCCATTTTCTCTTTGATCACCAAAGACCTGCCCTCTTTGGATGCGAGCTTGCTCCAATCTTCAGCATTCCTCTTTAAGCCCTGGTCCACGGCATTGAAAGCTTCATCATATGCGGCTTTTGACTCAGGCTTGCACAACAAGCTCTCCACTTCGTCCAAGCGGCTGTCCACGGACAACAATTTCGCATACAAATATGCAGTTGGATCATTCTCCCAAGTCTTGGCATACAGATCTTCGGCCTTGAGCTTGAGCCTGAACATCAATGTGCCGGGCTGGACATCGGATTGCGAGAGCATGAGCATGGCCAAAGCCTGCTGCAAACCCGGGCGATATGCTTTTGAATCAGGATTTTCCAATTTCTGGTTCAGATCATTCTCGAAATTATTCAAATGATAGAAAGCCAAGCCTGATTTGCCGCGATCAATCAGATCTTTGATGTAGCCCAAGCGCCTGGCTGAGTATTGGCCGTACAATGCCGGAGCTTTGGCCCCGGCAAACGACAAGTGAAGGTTTTCAGACCATTGCGCTATGCCATAGTTCCAAGCATCTGGCGCAGATTTTCCGCCTGCAATCAAAGCTTTGGTCAAAAGCGCATCAGCATCTGTAATGAATTGGATATCTTGCGGACGATTTGCATCTAACCAAGCCTGATCCTTCCAAGTGCTACTCGCGGCTTGGCCTGATTCTGAGCGCACAGCATCAAAAGTCGCCCATTGCCCGGCGGCATTGGATATTGATTTGCCTGTTTTTGGTTTGCTGATCACTCCGCCGTGCTCCATCCAGAGTTTCGTGAGGTTTCCGTCAGTCTCAAACGAATATGATGTGCCGCGCACAGTGGAAACGACTTGATCAGTCCGCGTGACGAACGCACTATCCAAATCCATGAGCTTCAAAAGCCTGGGCCAGATGCGGCCGTTCTGTAGTTTTGACCTCAAACCAAAATCCAAGATCGAACCTTTGTTCAGACCCTCAACTTGAAACGTAGAATTTTTATCAATCACGATTTGCGCTCGGCCATCAGCTTCCAAAATCGCTTGTCCGTCGCTCCCAGTCTTGATGCTATCCCCTTCTTTGATTTCCATGTTGTTAGTAGCAGGCACATCTTTCCCATCCCGAACAACAGTCACCTGTCCGCTTCTAACTTCTAACTTCCAACTTCCAACTTCTACGGGGCGAATGGACCCCAAACTCCAAAACCACCAGATGCAAAGCCCGATTACGACGAGGAGGACTAGGATGACCCAGATCCAGGGAAAGCGTTTCTTCATAAAATCCCTTGTATGATAGCACAAAGTGCGTATAGGACTAACTCATCCTGATTTGTCGTCCCAGCTGGCTACCTCTAACCGAGGACGACAAATCTGTCCTTCCCTTACCTCAAGGGAAGGACACGAAGTTCACTAATCAATAGAAGTCTTCCCCTTGTTGTAAGGGGAAGATTTAGTAGGAGTTAGTCCTGTACGCCTATTGACTTTTCCACCATTTTCTGGTATATTCGGCTTGTTCTGGTTAGGTGGATGACTGCTCTCCGTCGCGTAAAGCTATGGGGAGAGGAAAGTCCGAACACCCTTCCCGATGTAAATCGGGATTGTAGCGAGAGCCGTTAACGACGGCCGGGCATAGGTCCTTAACATCATGACCTTGGATCGGGACGAAAGTCAGCGATCACTGATCAAATCAGGACAGGGTCTGAAAAAAGTTCATAAACCCAGGGAAAGTGCCACAGAAACAATACTAGTCTGACGCAAGTCGGATCAAAGATGAAAAGCAAATGGAACGTGATGGTCCCCGGCGCAAGTCGGGGGAACAATCGAGACCATTTCCCATGCATGGTGACATGCATCGTCCCGTAAAGCTGACTTCAGTCAGCCACGGGACTAGGCGGCAAACCCTCTCTGGTGCAAGAGCAAGACTCGCGTTCTTCATTGGGCGCGAGACTGGTCGCTCGCATGACTCAGACAGCAATGTCTGGGCAAGATAGATAGTCATCACTCCCCATAGCTTCATGCGAAGGGGAGGACAGAATTCGGCTTACATCCTTGCCAGAACACAAAAGCTCCGCCAATGGCGGATTTTTTGTTATACTATGCCCATGAACCGTTTCAACTTGGCTTTTACAGCCGCACGCCTGCCGATTGATGCCACGGCCCTGGCCTTAGCCTCCATCTCAGCCTACCTTTTGCGCTACTCCAGATTTGCCACAGACGTGCGCCCGCTTTTGCAGGACATCCCATACCAGACATATATCCAGACCTCGCTCACCTTTATCTTGGTTTGGATTCTGATGTTCGTGGTCGCGGGCTTGTACACGACCAGGCCTTTGCGTGCCTGGAACGAACTAGGCAGAATCATCTTGGCCTGCACAGCCGGCACCATGATCTTGATCTCAACCATTTTCTTTAACCGCGAACTGGCCCAGTCCCGCTTCATCATCTTGGCCATCTGGCTATTGTCAATCGTGTATGTTTCCTTTGGCCGTACCATTGTGCGCTGGGTCAGGAACTTTTTGCTGCGCAAGGGCTTGGGCCACGAACGCATCGTGATCATAGGCTCAGACAGCCAGACGGAAAAACTCAAAAAGATTTTTACAGACTCCCCCATCTTCGGCTTCACTGTGGTGCGGACCATCAGGAACTGGGATGCTGAACAGGAAAAGCAGATCAAATTCTTGATCAACAAAGGCAAGCTGGACGGCATTGTGCTGGCTGACCCGGACATGCCCAAGGCAATCGCGCTTGAGGCCATCAACTTCGCGTCCAGCCATCACTTGAGCTTCAGATATCTGGCAGACCTCTTTGCCGCGCAATTCACGAACATAGAAGTAAGCACGCCCGGCGGCATCCCCATCATTGAGGTCAAGCGCACGCCATTGGACGGCTGGGGCAGGATAGCCAAAAGGTTCATGGATCTTATCTGCGCGATATTTCTGATAATCCTGACCTCTCCGCTCTGGATCTTGTCCGCACTCATGATCTTGATTGAGGATGGATTCCCGATTTTCTTCAAGAACGAACGCATCGGCGAAAAAGGCCACAAATTCACGACCTACAAATTCAGGAGCATGTATAAAAAATATTCAATCGGCCCGCAATTCGGCAATAACAAAAAAAATCTTGAGTTTGAAAAGAAACTGATTGAAGAAAAAAGCATCAAAAGCGGCCCGGTCTATAAAATCGCCGGTGATCCGCGCATCATGAAGTCTGGGCGCTGGCTCAGGCGCTGGTCAATTGACGAGCTGCCCAATTTCTTGAATGTGCTTTTCGGCAACATGTCTTTGGTCGGCCCGCGTCCGCATCAGCCGCGCGAAGTGGAGAACTATTCTGATCCTCAGTTGCGCGTATTGGCCATCAAGCCCGGCGTTTCCGGCCTGGCCCAAATCTCAGGCCGCAGTGACCTGACATTCGATGAAGAAGTCAAACTGGACAGCTGGTACATAGAGAACTGGTCGCCGTGGCTTGATATGTACATTGTCCTGAAAACACCGTTCGTGGTCTTGCAGAAAAAAGGAGCGTATTAACCTAACTCCCTCCTTCCTCCCCCTTACGCTAAGGGGGAGCTAGAGGGGGTCAAAATGCCGCAATCGGCATTTTTTTTATTTGCCTTCCCTCAAATAAACTGCTAAACAATACTTAATCAAGCGATCCGGTTGCACAATCCAGCCCAAGGTTTTACGGGAGAAACCCAACTGACGGACAGACTTGGTTTTACGCCCGTTCATGGTTATCGTCGGCGAAAAAAAGGGATGTGGGCCTTGTGCCCAATGCCAAAGTAGCTGGAAAACCCAGGGGAAGGAGTGGTCGTTCTCGTTTCTGCTCCTCTCCCCGCCTCCCTTTTGTCATTCCCGGCTAGACCGGGAATCCAGACAATTGCCTTCCGCTCTCTAAACTGCTAATACTCCACCCAGGTTGCGACCTGGACACCAACGGGCAAGATATCTTACGGGAGAGATTTCGACCCGCAGTGGGGCTTCCTCGAAGCACGGCATGGCGGTCCGTGGATTAAGGGATGTGGGCCTTGTGCCCAATGCCGAAATCCAAGCCTAGGGGAAGGAGTGGTCGTTCTCGTTTCTGCTCCTCTCCCCGCCTTTCTTCTCAGCACCCGATGTTAGGGTGCTTTTTGTTTACTAACTAATTGAATAGGGGGTAAGATAAAAAATATGGATCAACTTATACAGCAACTTAGGGAGATGATGATTACCCTAAAGGGATGGCAAGGTCTCATAGGTTCAATGATTGGCGCAATGTCGCCCTTCCTCCTGTGGTGGTTTGCGGAAAATCATCGTGAAAAAAAATGTACGATGAAAAGTTATATTATTTAGAAAAATTATTAGTCGATCAAATAAACAATATTTTAGATACAAAAAGAACGATTCATCATTTTTTTGACAGTACTCTTGAAGAATTGCTTACAAATATTAAAAATCATAGTGAAGAATCGCCTTCCTTAGACTTTACTTTTTTTCCATTATTTTCAACAACCCCACTTAATGATGAGATACTCAAAACCAACACTGGAAGTGGTTACATCGACAATAAAATTGCCAAAACATATCAACTTTCAAGAGATATTCCCTTAATTATCGACGATGCGAGAAAACAGTTCTTAACAACAATGCAATTCAATAGAGACTACGCACTACTCAAAATAAGTCCACCTGATGTACAAAAAAGGTCTTACATTTATAATGTAAAAAAATATCGATCGACACTTGAAGAAGATTTATTTGAAAAAAATTTTCCTATTTATTTAAAAGTCTTATGCGAGACCAGAGAGGCGTTGAATGAGCTAAGAAAATTGCATATTTTCAGATGGAGATTGAAATTTGATCCAAAATATAAATTTTTTCTTAACAAGAGACGGTACATTAAGGCTAAAGAAGCTACTTATAATAGTATCGAGAATTATTTTAAGGTAGCGGTCGAAAAAGTGTTGTCAGAAATTAATGAGTTGACATTAAAATGAAACAGCCATGAAAAATTACAACTCCCGCCATTCCTCCAAAACTCTCTACTGGGGCAACGAGCCCCACAGTTTAGTCGTGGCACTTAAAAAACTTCTGCCAACAGGTTCAAGTGTTTTTGATCTTGGGTGCGGTGATGGACAGGGTGGTTTTAAAGTATATACGATATGATTGAATGCACTTCAATAAGCGGACAAATGGTTCAATTACCAAAGGAGAAGTTCATTTTTAGACCAACTGTATACGGGATCATAATCAATGACGGAAAGATATTGGTTGCCAATACAAAAAATAACAGAATAATTCTCCCAGGCGGTGCCGTAGAAATTGGCGAGACTATTGAAAATGCCTTGAAACGCGAAATTTCAGAAGAGACGGGCGTTGAAGTGAGCATCGTGGACCTGGTATGTATCAAAGAATGCTTTTTATACGATGATTTAAAAGATATCGCTTATCACAAAATTTGTTTTTATTATAAATGCACACCCTTATCGCTCCAATTAATCAATCAACCCAACGAAGAGGTATCTCCAGAATGGGCTGACCTGGAAACGCTGAAAAATGATACCAGTAAAATGGGGAAAATCACTAAAGAAGTGTTTCAGCTCCTGTAGATTTTCAAACTTTACTCCTCCACTGGGTTCAGTGTAAGATACAAACATTCCAATAATTATGAAAAACAAGATTCAGGTATTCATGGTTCATGGCGGCATGACTTTTGCCAATAAAAAGGACTATTTGCGCTTCTTAAAAACCAGAAAAGTCTCTATCGAGGAAAAAGTTCGATGGTCTGATGCGTTTTTAAATAAAAACCTAGGCAAGAATTTTGAAATCATCAAACCGCGCATGCCATTGCAGGATAACGCGAAGTACAATGAATGGAAAATCCACTTCGAAAGACACTTTCCTCTATTAAGAGATAACATTATCTTGATCGGTTCGTCATTGGGTGGAATTTTTCTTGCGAGATACTTGTCTGAACATATTTTCCCTAGAAAAATACTTTCGACCTACCTGATCTGCCCTCCTTATGACAATAATTTGCCTGGCGAGAATTTAGTGGGCGGTTTTAAGCTTAAGCCAAACTTATCCCTGCTTGAGAAAAATTCCAAAAACCTTTATTTGATGTTTTCAAAAAATGATGATGTTGTCACGGCTTATCATGCTGAAAAGTATAAATCCAAACTAAAGAACGCGAGTATAATTATTTACAAAAATAAAAATGGACATTTTAAAGTGTCTGAATTTCCAGAAATCATTAAGCTGATTAAAAAAGATGCAGAAGAAAAATAAGCTACCTGCGGTTGAGATGCCATTTAAACCATGTCCACCCCTTCTTACAACTCCCGCTATTCCTCCAAAACCCTCTACTGGGGCAATAAGCCCCACAGTTTAGTCGTGGCACTCAAAAAACTTCTGCCAGTAGGCTCAAGTATTTTGGATCTTGGGTGCGGCGAGGGACAAAATGCGATTCATTTGGCGCAAAATGGTTTTAAAGTCACGGCAATTGATATTTCTAAGCCTGGCATTGATAAGCTAAAGGCAATCGCAAAGCAAAAGAAGGTTAAAATCGTGGCAAAGGTCGCGGATGTTATTAAATACGTCGAAAACGATGCGAAATTTGACGCAATTATTTGCATGAATGTCCTTCAGTTCATCCCAGCGAACAAAATCAAGCGTGTAGTTAAACGCATTCAGGCAAAAACCAAGAAGAACGGCTATATTACGATTGCTTCTTTTGTAGCGCAGAACCCAGAACAGAAACAAAAGGCTATTTCCAATGGCAGATATTGTTTTGATAAATATGAATTGAAAAAATACTTCGCAAAATGGAACATAATCAAGTACATTGAGAAATGGACCCCCTGGGAAACGCACGGCGAACCCAGACACAGGCATTATATTGTGCAATTAATAGCAAAAGGCTAAGATTCAATAATATGACCAACCAAAACGACGTTTGTTGCCCAGAGTTCCATCCGGCGCGATGGGACGGGAAAACTCACGAGTGGTACAACAAGCCATTCATCAAGGAAACCGTTCCTACGTTCTTCCATATCCCCTTTCCGCCCATGATCGGCCAGAAAATCGTCAAAATGATGAAGTTGGCAGAAGCGTCAAACAGTATTGATGCTGATAAAGAAAACGTCCTTATTTTGTTCAGGGATCCAAGCGCATTCAAATCAGAGATTTATTTTTCAGTCACGAGCGCAGTCCCGACAGCGAACAATACGACCATCTCCGGCAGCTTCGTGAGCAAAACTTTTGCTGGGGGCTACAATGCAATCCCGAAATTCATCAAAGAAATGGACGAGTATCTGGCCAAAGAAGGAAAAAAGGCCAAAGACTACTATATCCATTATGCTTATTGCCCAAAATGCGCCAAAAAGTTCGGCAATAACTACATGATTCTGTTCGCGCAAATCTAAAAAGTCAGCTAAAATACAAGCATGTCTTTATTTGAAATAAACGTGTCGTCCCCGAAAACTTTCAAGAAAAATATAAGCTCGGTTGTTTATCTTGTGATTGTAGTTGCCCTGATCGTGATTGCGATCATGGGCTTGCTGTGGCTGGTAAGGCCTTAAGCCTTGACCTCCACCGCATGATATTAAAAAGCCGAGTCAAGAGGCTCGGATTAAGGCTACTCGCCAGAAAAGCGGTCAACGCGCCAGCCACCAATGCAGCTTGGTGAGCGCAACCGCACACAGCCTGGCCAAAGAGTATTCTTTGATGCGCACAGTTGCCCCGGCGGCCACGTCGCGCAGAGCCATGATATAGCCGAGCGCATAAGGGTCTGTCACATCAGAGAGCTGACGCGCCATTCTTGAACGGAAATCAT
>JBAYJJ010000009.1:0-32721 GCA_041665165.1 Patescibacteria group bacterium
ATCCGGGCCATTGCCGGAGCTAAGGAAGATGCTGACAGGCTGTTTGGCGCGGCCATAAGGGCAAAGCTGTTGCTGATCCCTGTGGCCATCTTATCGTCACTTGGCTACGGCATACTGACTGGCCAATCAGCTTTGATCATGGCCACAATCGCCGTAGCCAGCATGGCCATGGCCGCAGACGCCATCCATTTGATCTTGTACGGGTCGTTGCGTGGCAGGCAGAATCTAAAGCCTGAAGCCATTGGCATGTTCTTGGGACAGGTCGTAACAGCGTCAATCGCCATCACAGCCGCAGTCTTGGGTTGGGGGCCGATTGGCTTGGCTGTTGCTTTGTGCGCCGGGAGTTTTTGGAACGTGGGCTGGTCATGGCACAATGCCAAAAAATTGGGCGTGGTCATACTCAAACCCCAAGCCATGCACTTCAGTGCTTTGGCCAAGCAAGCTTTGCCGTTTGCCATTGCCGGCATATCCGTCAAAGTCTACTCATACGTGGATAGCTTGATGCTGCAGGCCTATCAAGGCGCAACAGCAGTCGGTTATTATGCGGCGGCCTATAAGATGACTTATGCCATGCAATTTTTGCCTCTGACTTTTTCGGCCGCACTTTACCCGGCGCTCGCATCTGCGTTTTCAGAGCATGATGAAAAGAAACTCAAATCAGAATTCAACGGAGCCTTAAAACTCATGGCAGCCATTGCTTTTCCGATTGCAGCTGGCTTATCTGCCTTGGCGCCAAGGTTCATGCCCTTGCTGTACGGTCCGAAGTACATGGCATCTATTCCGGCCATGGAGGTTTTGCCCTGGGTTTTGATTCCGATATTTTTAGATTTTCCGGTTGGCGCGCTCATGAACGGTTCAAATCGTGCGCATTTAAAAACAATGGTCCAAGTCAGCACCATGGTCATCAATGTCATCTTGAACGCGATCCTGGTGCCCATGTATGGCCCGGTTGGCGCGGCTTGGGCAGGCGTGTTCAGTTTCTGGGCGCTGTTTATGATGGGCACGACTTTTACTTATAAGACTGCGGGTGGCGCCTGGGAAATGGCTTGGATTTTATTGCGTTCAATGCTAGGCGCGGCCATTGCATACGTCGCTTGGAAATATGTAGGCGGAATCATGCCTTTTGCCATGTCCGCTGTATTCGGAGGAGCAATCGCGATCGCGAGCATGTTTGTTCTGAAGTTGATCACAGTCCAGGACGTCATGCCAGTCTGGCACGCAGTAAAGGAAAAAGTATCCAGGAGGCAGGATGACATTCATGAAGAATAATCCGCGCCTGGTTGGCCTGACCTTTGATTATCCGCCCATGAGGGGCGGCGTTGCGCGTTATTTGTCGGATTTGGTTGATGCATCCGACGGCAACATTGAGGTCAAAGTGCCGTTTGAACACCCGAGCTACGAGCTACGAGCTACGAGCTACGATGTGCAGCGAGTTAATTTCTGGTGGATTGTTTGGCCCAAGTGGCTGCCTTTGATCAAGCGATGTTTGGAGATTCCAAAGGACAAAGTAATACTCGTCTCGCATGTTTTTCCTATTGGTACTGCGGCCTGGCTGTCCAAGTTTTTTGGCGGGCCAGAATTTGTTGTGCTTTTTCACGGTACAGACCTGAAACGCGTAAACTCTCGCTGGAAAAAGTTTTTGTTGAATAGGATTTGCAAGAACGCGAAAGTGTTGATCGCGAATAGTCAGGCAACGGCGCAAGCACTTAAGCGGCTTTGTGCAACTGCGGAGCCTTTAATTCTTACCCCAGGGCTCAAGCCATTCGCCATTCGCTATTCGCTATTCGCTATTCGCCAGGAGTTTGGCATCAATGAAAATGCGAAAGTTATTCTGTCGGTGGCGCGCTTGGTTGAGCGCAAGGGGATTGATACTTTGATTGCAGCAGCGCCTGGAATTTTAGAAAAACATCCAAACACTGTTTTTGTAGTGATTGGTAATGGGCCATATGCGCAGGTTTTGGAATCGCTCGCAGAAGTAAATGACGTCCAAATCAAATGGATCAAGGACGCGAACGATGAAGATGTGCGCAAGTGGTATGCGGCAGCTGATGTTTTCTGTTTGCCTGCGCGCGAACAAACTGATGATGTTGAAGGCTTTGGCATCGTGTTTTTGGAAGCTGCTTATGCAGGCTTGCCAGTCATCGCGGGCAAGGGCTGGGGAACGAGTGAAGCTGTGGTTGATGGCGAAACTGGTTATTTGATTGCGCCAACAGCTGATCAAGTCGCAAACAAAATCATCAAACTGCTCGATGATCCTGAGTTGGCGCAACGCATGGGTCAAGTCGGCAGAGAGAGAGTTGAACGCGAGTTCAAGTGGGAGGATCGATGGAGTGCGCTGGCAAATAAACTGAATTCTACCAACTGTCATCCTGAACGAAGTCATACGGAGTTGAAGGATCTGGGCCGTTCTGCATTACAGTCCAAGCCAGATCTTTCGACTTCGTTCGTAGAACTTACTCCGCTCAAGATGACAAAAGGTGATGATATAGCAGTTGTCATCCCTTGTTGGAATCATGCGAAAGAATTGGATGAGACGTTAAGCGCGCTTGAGCATCAAACACTTCAGCCTAAAGAGGTGGTGGTGGTTGATGATGGATCAACTGAAGATGATCCGAAAAGCATCGTAGATGAACATGCGAAAAAGTTGAATCTCAGGTTTTTTAGGTTTGATGTCAACAAAGGCGCGCCAGTTGCTCGGAACAAAGGCGCTGATATGACAAGTGCACCGTATATCATTTTTTTGGATGCGGACGCCACGCTCGTGCCAGAGGCTTTAGCTAAGATGTGCAATGCTTTGGAACAGCACCCAGAAATTGGCTTTGTTTACAGCAATTTCAAGTGGGGAGGCAAGTTGATGAAAAGCAAAGAGTTTAGCCTTGCAGCTCTTCGAAAAATGAACTATATTCACACAACATCTTTGATCCACAGAGCAGTCTTGCAACCTTTTGATGAGAGCTTAATAAAATTTCAAGATTGGGATTTATGGCTCACGCTCGGAGAGAAAGGCGTAAAAGGCAAATGGTTGAATGAAACACTATTCAGTATCACTGAAAGAAAAAGCGGCATGAGCCATTGGCTGCCTGCGTTCGTGCATAAATTGCAGTGGCCGATTCTGGGATGGACACCGAAAGAGATTAAGAGATACAGGGGGGCAGAGACTATCATAAGGAAGAAACACAACATATGAGAAATGGAAAAGACTTACAACTTACAACTGACAAGAGTAACCTGGCAACTCTTGTAAGTTGTCAGTTTATAGTTGTCACTCTGTTATGAAGGATTTGCATATAGTAATCGTGAGCTGGAATACGAAAAGCGCTTTGGAGCGCTGTTTGAAGTCTTTGCCTGATGCGTGCAATGGTTTGGATTGGGAGTGCCTAGTGGTTGATAATGCTTCAAAGGATGGCACGCCCGAAATGATGAGCAAGATAATCACTCAGGAAGAGAGGATCGATTTTATTGCGAATGATTCGAACATTGGTTTTGCACGCGCGCAGAACCAAGGCGCTGTCCAGCATAAGGCAAGATATATTTTATCGCTCAATCCAGATACTGAGTGCCCGCCGAAATCATTAGCGCGCCTCGTTCATATTGCTGATGAGAAGATTGAGGCTGCGATTATGGGGCCGATGCTAATCAATGCCGATGGAAGCTATCATGAAAGTGTACGAAGATTCCCAACGTGGAAAGATCAGTCTCTTATACTTTTGAAATTGCATAATTTTTTTCCGCAGTGGCAAGTCTTCAAAAAGTATTTCTGCAACGATTTGAACAAAGATAAAGAACAGAAAGTTGATCAGGTCAAAGGAGCGTGCTTTTTGGTGCGCCAATCTTTTTGGGACCGGGTGCATGGTTTCGATCCGCGCTATTTCATTTGGTTCGAGGAAGTTGATTTGTGCAAACAGGCATATGAACAGGGTATGACTGTGCGGTATGAGCCGACTGTCAAAGTCATCCATCATGGTGGCTTATCCTTCAGCCAAGTGTTTTCCATAAAAAAACAACGCTATTTCAATTCCAGCCTGAGGAAGTACATGTACAAATGGCATGGTTTTTGGTCTTGGCTGGCCGTGACGCTGTTAGGTCCTATTTCCATGGCCCTGGCTTGGGGCGTAGCAATTTTGGGCTTGGGACCTAAACCGCCGAAAGAATTGATCGAAGAGTTGGCTGAAGCCGAGCAACAGGACAAAAAAAGAAAGAAAACAAACAATCTTAAAATGCTTTTGGTTTGGTTCGCTGGATTCATGCTGATCGAAATCCTATCATTTTCATTCTTCAGTTTTCCGATCGCCAATGCGATATTGACTGGGCTGATATTTATCGCGATGGCAATCCTAGCCTATTCTGAGCCAGCACTGGCACTGGTATTGGCTGGCAGTGAGCTGATCATCGGCGGCTTTGGCTATACTTTTTATTTTCCGGCGGGCGACTTCAGGGTGTCTTTGCGCATGGCAATCATGGCTGGGTTCATGCTTGGCTGGGGAATCAACGGAATAAAAAACAGGATTTGGCAATATTGGAAATTGAGCGAATTGTTCTTGTTCCAGGCTTGGGTGTTCGTGGCCATAATGGTCTTGGCTGGCCTGGCACAGGGCTTGATCAAGCATCAACCGTATATTTTTCAGGACTTGAATGCTTGGTTGTTTTTAGCATATCTCATCCCGACGCTTGATATTGCCCACAGATTCCCAGCCACCCTGAAAAAACATGCAAGCATTGTTTTTCCTGCGGCCTTGGCTTGCATCAGCCTGAAGATCCTTGCGACTTTCTACATTTTTACGCATTCAATGCAAGGCTTGGCCATGTATTGGTATGACTGGGTGAGGGATACGCTGGTGGGCGAAATCACTCCGGCCGGCGGACAGATATATCGGGTCTTTTTCCAATCCTCAATCTATTTGCTGTCCATACCTTTATTGATTTTTGCTTGGTGGGTCGAGGATGTCTATCAGAAAAGCTCCATCAAACAGCAATGGAAAAAATATGAGAGCGAGGGTTGGCGCAAAAAGATGGTGCCCTGGGCCTGGGTAATCTCTACTGCAGTTTTGCTCATCAGCTTATCGCGAAGCTTTTGGTTGGGCGAAGCTGCTGCTGGTTTGTTCGTGTTCATCCTGTCCGTTGTTCATCTCAAGAATCTGCCTTTTAAAGCCGCTGCATATGCTTTGGGTGGATGTGTCGGGGCATTCGTACTCGTTGCCGCAATCATGTATTTTCCTTGGCCGAATTGGCAAGGAGGATCGCTATTGGGCATGTTCCAGAGCAGGGGAACAGTGGTTGATGCAGCAGCCTCCAGCCGGTGGAACTTGTTGCCTGCCATGATGGCTGAAATCAACCAAGAGCCTGTTTTGGGCAATGGCTTCGGCAGTACAGTCACATACAAAAGCAATGACCCCAGGGTGCTGCAGAATAATCCGGATGGAATGTACACGACTTATGAGTTTGAGTGGGGTTGGCTTGGGTATTGGGTCAAGTTCGGAATTTTTGGGATAGCGATCATGGGTTGGCTGTTGATTTCCATGATTTGGCGTTTGCGTAAATCCCCATATGCTTGGTGGATCAAAGTCGGAGCAGCAGGCAGCCTGATCTGTCTGGCGGCTGTTCATATATTTACGCCATACTTGGATCATCCGCTGGGATTTGGCTGGCTGATCGGCATGGAAGGCTTTTTGGTTTTGTCTCATCCAGACGCTTGGAAAAATGAAGCAGAGTAAAAAATGATTGAAAAGATTGTTTTTAAAACACGAGTTGGATCCATGTTTGTTGAGACAGATGGTTTTTTTGTGATACGTCTGGATTTTGCGACGCAAGAGTTGACCTCCGCCGTCATCCTGAACGAAGCTCGGCGGAGTGAAGGATATCCACTGAATCGCCAAACTAAAATTTTTAATAAGGTTAAAAAACAAGTATCTGAATACTTTGAAGGCGAACGAAAAAGATTTGATTTGCCGATTAAATTGGATGGAACGGATTTTCAGAAAAAAGTCTGGAAAGCGCTTTTGACCATTCCGTATGGCAAAACAGCTTGTTATGACGACATCGCGAAACGTATCAAGATGCCAAAGGCTGTACGGGCTGTGGCAAGTGCAATTGGTAAAAATCCTGTGGCCATTTTTTACCCGTGCCATCGCGTAATACGAAAAAACGGGCAGATCGGCAAATATGCAGGAGGGGTGAAGATGAAGATAAAGCTTTTAAAACTAGAAAGAGTGATTTCCGGCTAAAAATTGTTTTGCAGTCATTGCTTTTTTCCCCTCAGGCTGGAGCTCTAGAATCTCTAGCGCCTTGTTGTCGCCGCAATTGACCACTAGTTTTTCATCTTGTGCGAATATTTCCCCATGACGCCTAGGACTCTTCAGGACGCCTAGGATTCTTGTCTTAAGTATTTTAATTCTTTTTTTGTTTGAAATCATCCAAGCGCTGGGCCACGGATTGTATGCGCGGATGAGGCGTTCGATTTCTTCTGCTGATTTTGACCAATCAATTTTCCCATCATCACGCTTAAGTAGTTTACAGGCCGTAGCCTTCGTATGATCTTGCTCGACGGGTTTCAGCTTGCCTTGTGCAAATTGATTCAAGACATCTGGTAGGTTTCGCGCTCCAAGTTCAGCCAAGCGGTCGTGCAGTGATTCGCCCGTATCATCGGCGAGGATTTCGGTTGCGGTTTGCGAGATGATCGGGCCATGATCCATAAGTGCATCCATGAGCATGATCGTAATGCCAGCTTCCTTGTCGCCGGCCGCAATAGCTGATTGCACGCACGAAGCGCCGCGCCATTTGGGCAAGAGAGACCCGTGGACATTGATCGGACCAATATTGGGCAAGTCCAAGACGCTCTGAGGAATAATCTGACCGTAACTTGCGACCACGAAAAAATCAGCTTTAAAGTCAGCGAGAGTTTTGAGTGCTTCTGTATCTTTGATTTTTTCAAATTGAAAGACAGCAAGCTTGTTTTCTTGCGCAGTGACTTTAATCGGCGGCGCTGTCATCACCTGGTGACGGCCGACTGGCTGGTCTGGTTGGGTGACCACAGCCTTCACGTCAAAACGCTGGTCTGCAAGCAAGGCTTTTAGGCTCGGGACTGCAAAGTCAGATGTGCCAAAAAAGACAATTGAATAGGACATATTTGATAGCAATCTTAGCATACAGGACTAACTCCTACTAAATCTTACCCTTATAACAAGGGGAAGACTTCTATTGATCAGTAACCTTCGTGTCCTTCCCTTGTCGTAAGGGAAGGACAGATTTGTCGTCATCGGCTAGAGGCAGCCCGCTGGGACGACAAATCAGGATGAGTTAGGACTTAGCAACAAAAAGCCCCCTTTTCAGAAAGGGGGATCAAGGGGGATTTGAGACTATCTCACCAGGTCGCACAGGACCTGAGGAGTTGAAACGCAAAGTTTTACATTTCGGACTTGGGTATGGCCTGTGACGGGTTGGTACTCCAAGTACGTCCCAGATCCAGGCGCTAGTGTGCCTACAACCCGCGACCTGCTCGTGATGGTAGGTGAGTGTTGAGGAGGCCTTTTGGAATCCGTGAAGAAGAGCGAATCCAGGATGCCGGTCTGGTAGTTGAGTATCATGTCCCCGTTTCGGCTGGGCTTGGAAAACGAATGGAGAATCGGCTTGGCCGGAGACTCGATGTCTTTCCAGTAGTCGAAGTCGCTTAGCTTGTGCGGCTTGCGCATGGCGACCGATGCCGGGAACTGCGCAATCGCGACTCCAAAGCCGCGCTGATCAACGCGGATGCCTATTAGCTGGTCTGTTGTGCAATTGTAGCGGATGCTCGTGATGCCTTCTTTGCCGGCCTGCGCATAGATGGGGAACAGCCTTCCCGTATCTGTGAGGTAGTATTGGCAGCAGAGCATGTTGACGTTGCCAGCCAGGTAAAACGGCTGGTTGGCTTTGAGACCAGCGTTTTTGGCCAGCGGCAGGGTTTGCCAAAGCGCCTGGCACAGCTCATCCGCTTCAGGATAGATGTCAGAAGCGTACGGGACTGGGGTTGAGGTCTCGATTAAGGTCAGGCCGACAAAGGGCGTGAAGGAGATGATTTCAAAGCCGCGCGCTGCGGCTTGCAGTTCTCCGCGCACTTCGTTCGCAGGGAGTTGCCTGGAGAAAGCAACTGCAATGCTCATGGTCGCCGGGTCGACTGACAGAGCAATGATTTGCTCGCAGAACAACCCCTGAGTCGCAAAGAAATCGCGAAACTCAGTATGTGATACCTCGAGTTTTTCCAATTTTGCCGGGGTCTGTGGGATCATGCGGCTTACCTCCGAGTGAGAGTGTCGAGGAACGTGAGAGCAAGGTTTTACATCTAAAATCCTGTTTGTGCAAGGGGTAGAAAAAAGACCTGCAGAGCAGGTCGATGAGGTTGGGGCGATCACATCTCGTTTGGATTCAGGCGGCGGATATCTTCCTGATTTTCCAGATTGAGCTTGTGTATCGGAAGACGGAAAGGCGCGCCTTCAGCGCTGACAACCTCCAAGCAAAGGTTGGGCATCTCTTGCTGAAGCACTAACAGGAGATTGTAGTGCTTGGCGCAAAACCTGAAGTGCTTCACGTCCACGATGGTGTGTTGGTGCGTATATATCCTCATGTCGCTTCCTCCTCTTCTAAATCGCCTACTGTCCTACGGGTCCTCAGAGTCCTGGGAGTCATGCTACCGTCTACGGTCTAAAAGCTATCGTCTAGCAATAAAAAAAGGTGCCTTTAAGCGCCGTAAGATTATGCCTAGTTCAACTTACTGTCAAGAAAGTCTGCCTTTGGTTATTTCGCTGGTTTTTTGAATAAACAAAATGCCATTCAAATGGTCAATTTCATGCTGGCAGGCTACAGACTGCAGGTTCTTGAGCTCCAGGTCAATACGGCGGCCGTGCCTGTCTATGGCACGCACCTGGACGCGTTTTGGGCGTTTAACCAGACCCCAGACGCCAGGGACTGAGAGGCAGCCCTCTTCGGTTTCCACCAAGACCTCGGAAGATTTGATTATTTCAGGATTGATGAGCACCTTTTTTTCATGGCCCAAGTCTAGGGCAATGATTCGGCGGTTGACTCCGACTTGAGGCGCGGCAATGCCAATGCCGTTTTCAACATGCATGGTGCGTACCAACTTGTCAGCAAAACCTTGGAATTCAGGGGTTGTGATTTCTGGTACAGGCACTTCAACAGACCGTTCATTCAGGGACGGCGCCGGGCGAGTAATGATCTCGAACGAGTCTGGCATAATTAGGCAGTTTAGCTGAAAAATGCGATTGGGTCAAGGTCTATCAAGCCAAAGGCTGTGAATGGCTCCAGGCATTGGATGAGCTCGTCCCTGGACAGGCTCTCTGGGGGCAAGAGATGGAAGACTTCGCGCGGTTCGCGGGTCTTGGGCCTGAACTCCACAGGATAGGGGCCCCTAAAAGACCAGCCTGGGAATTTTTCGCATATTTGAGCTATTTGTTGGGTTATTTCAGGCATGTTTGCCTCTTTACCCGGTACGATCAGTTTAACAATTTGGCGAGCTGGTGGGAACTGGAATTCAGCCCGTTCTTTAAGCTCAGTTTCCCAAGTCTTGGCCAGCCCCTCGGCTGTTAACCAGTTTGGAGCTTGGCCTACCAGCTCTTCTGGGCCTTGGACAACAAGTTCAGATTTTGCGACGCAAGATTGCGCGACCAACCTTCTAAACCCAATCACTAGTCTTTCTTTGCGGCGCATATCCTCTGAAAAACCACCAATGAACGACAGGTTGGTGAGGATAACTAAAGCGTTCATTGGAGGGGATTTGAATTGCCATTCATGCGCATCTAAAACTTTTATATCAGCGCCTGGAAAAGACTGGTCAAACTTTTGTTGCAAAGCTTGGGCGCCAATCATCGATTTAGTCAGGTTTGCGCCGCGACATTTTGGGCACTCTAAAGGCATGGGCATTTTGTGGTTGCAACGGCGACAAGTGGCCAAGTCTTTTGAATTGCTCATGCCTGTGCCGCAAGACGGGCACTCTAGCGTCCAATCGCAATCAGAACAGCGGATGCGGCCGCGCCAGCCATAAACAGGATGCAAAATGCGAATCGGTTTTGATTGCTCTAAGGCTTCTTGGATTGCATTCATGGCCTGAGCAGTGATGCTTTCAATATTTGAACGATTAGCATGATTAAAAGTCGCAAACGTAATTTCAGGCTCCAAATCAGGCAACGTGCCGATGTCATCTTGAGCGGAGTCTGACGGAGTCGAAAGATCTGGTTTGGTATTCTGGATCGAGCCAGATCCCTCGACTGACGCTCGGGATGACAAAGGGGGTGTGGTACAGATAGTAATGATCCTCAGCGCTGGGTTGAATTCAGCAGCCAGTTTGATCAAGCGACGCGCGTCATAACGCGGCGAAAGCTCATCTTGTTTATGATCATCGTTTTCTGGCTCGTCCATAATGACCACATCAGCCACACATGCCAGCCAAGCGCCCATCTTAGTGGCAGCGAGGATGGAGTGCGTGTCTTGCGCAAAATTCGTCCAAGCTTTCCAGGCTGCGCCATCTGCAGTCATGGCATGGACAGCAGAGCACCCGAGGCGCGCGGCAATGTATTCAGCGCGTTTTTGCCAGGGCGTAAGGATCAAAACGCGGCCGCTGCCTTGTTCGGCCTGGGCTGTGGCAATGATGCCCAGCGGATCATTAAAGCGGTTGATGACAAAGCGTGTTTCAAAACGCGGCCTATCTTTGGGCCAATGCACATCGCGAATCGGCATGTGCGTCTCTTCTGATGAACCAGCGCGCTTGGGTACTTGCCTGAGCCAAGCATGCAGCATGGTAGCAGGCGAAACAAATGATTCGCGTGCTGCGGCAATGCAAAAATCAGGCAGGTATTCCGGAAGTTTCAAAATCTTGTTAGGCCCTGGCAATACGATGGCCTTTTCTTCAACGTCACTGGTTGGCGAAATTTTGCTGACAAGAGCTGGGATGAATTTTTGGCGGAAGGGCACCCAAATAATGTCCCCGCTATGGACTGAGCCTTGGGACAGGTTGTAATCGAATGTGAAATGCCCAAAAGGCATTTTGATTGATGGAATAACAGAGATAAACATATTTACAAACTCCCTGCCGAAACGACCAGATAATGAATAATTAACAATTAATAATTCTCTGTCATTGCGAACGAGCAGTGAAGCAATCTCATACCGGCACACTGAAGTACTTCGGTTGATTGGTAAGAGATTGCCGCGCTTTCGCTCGCAATGACAAACTTGTATGTTTAAGTCTCCTTTATTAAAGGAGAAGCGAAGAGGATTAAGCCACTTCGAACTTGGCCGTCAAGTATCCCACGCCGAATGGGGCTTCGTAGGAACGGACTTTTGAATTTATGTTGATGTTATCAAGGCTGCCGAGCAATGTCATTATGGGCCTGTATCCGCATTGGCTGGCGTTTTCGATCAAGTCGACCGGAGCGGACAATAGGCTGCTCAAATCTTTGGCGCAAACATTGTCGCGGATCAAGGAATCGAACTCAGGGCCTTCGGCCGAAGCGCCGCCCGGTGATTCGGCTGAGAGTTTGTGCGACAAGTCAGCGCTGGCAATGATTGCGACACGCGTTTGTTCTGCATGCAGAACGCGCTTGAGCTGGCGGCCGAATTCATAATGCGCTTTGCCATCCATCATTGAGGGGGAAATCGGGAAGAGCTTCCAGTTCTGGAGATGTTGGGTCAAGAGTAAAAGGGGAATGGTATAGCTGTAATCCAACTCTTCGCTTGAGGTCAAAGTAAAAGGAATGCCTTCTTCGCGCATCTTGCGATGAGTGCGGTCTATGAGCATGAAATCGCTCTTGGCCGCGATCGTGGTCGCGAAGTCGCCGAATGATTTGAGGGTGCCGATGTATTTGCCGGCCATGTTGGCTGAAAAGGCATCCGGGTAGCGCGGACCATGCGGCGCGACAATGACGATCGTCTCAGGTTTTGAGACGTATAAGGCTTGCTCGATTTCTTTATATGCGGCAATGGTCTGGGCGAGCTTTGCTTGATGATCCTTGCCGATACTTGGGATCAAGAGCGGAGAGTGCGGGACAATGGCGGCGAAAACAATCATAAGTTATTGAGTTGCTTGAGGGATTTGATCTGTGCTTTCATGGCCGGAGAGCGTAATCGGGTCAGTGACTTGATATGCAGTCAATAAACGATCAGCGACTTTGACCACATTGGTCCATTTCCAGCCCATGGACTCAAAAACATCGCCTGAAAGTATGGGGCGTAGTTTTCCGTCTTCAACAACATAAACCGCGGGCGAAGATTTGGCACTGACCAGTTCTCCGTTTTGGAAAGCATAAGGTTCGCCGGTCTTGTATTTGTCTAAAGTGGCCTTGGCCAATGTTTTGACTGGTCGGCCGGTGAAATAGAGCTTAAGGAATACGCCGTCCGGCAAAGCGTGCTTCACGTCGTTCTCAATGTAATAGACTGATGATGAACCAGAAGCCTTGGCCAAAGCACCGGTCGGGAAAGTCGTTTTTTCATTGATAGGGTCCAGGGTCGGTATTTCAGCAATCTCATCAGCTTGGACGTCCATGATTTCGTCTTCCAAAAACCCGAACTTGTTGAATGACTTGATATTGCTGAATTTGCGCTTGCCATCAGTGACCAGTAAATAAATATCTCCTGCTTCTGTTTTCAACAAAGAGAACTTCGGGAACTTGACCAAATCGCCGTCAGGATAAGCTGAGAGCTCCGTGTCGGATACTTCGACAATCTTATCTGGCGAAGACATTGAAGCTAGGACAGTCGGAGATTCAAATAATTTCTTTTCGCCCAGCTGAATCAAATATGTTTTGTTTGATGGCAAGCCGCGTACCACTGTGCCATTCGGATAATTCAACGAAAACCAGCGCCGCCATATTTTCCAAAGGTTTTGGTTGCCGTTCAAATGCGGAGTGTAAGTATAAAGCATGGCAGTTGCCTGATTCTGAGGTGTGACTTGTATGCCATCCACATTCATTGACTTGCCGACTGCTTTGCCTGATATGGTAGTGCCGAAAGACAGCAACTGCATCAAATATTTTTCGCGATGCTGTTTGGCGGCCCACTCAAGCTGGTTGGCAAAGCCCTTGAAAGACTGGATATCAGGATCGTCTTTGCTGCAAGAATCGCAAACCGCGAAACCAGTTGCCCAGTCCAATTGCCTTTGGGACGGCGAAGAGTCTTCGACTAAGGATTGTTCTTTTTGGAGCAAGGCAATCAAATACTTTGGATTCAGTTTATATGAATTCGCCACGCGCCAAATGACATCAATTGCATTTTTGACTTGGCCGTCAATGTCTGTTACCTGCAAGTCAGCGAGTGCGCCTTTTTTTCTCAAAAAGTTTTTCAGATAATCATATGACATGCCATAGACATCAAAAATGTCATCATTGGTCAGGATATAGTTTGGGTTGAAATCCGGGTCCAAGTTCGGTGTAGTTTGAGCTAAAACAGGATTTAAATTTGAAAAAACTAGTAGAATTATACACACGACTAACAACTTACAACTTACAAGAGTCATTTGGTCACTCTTGTCAGTTGTCAGTTTGTAGTTTTCAGTCATTTTCATGTGTATAGGCTAGCACAAAAACGCGTAAACATGTAGGATATTTGCATGAAATCCAGGGTTTTTTTGTGGATATCTTTGGCAGTCGTAGGAATGGCCTTTTTTTATCAGTTAATTCGGGTGCCATTGATGCAAAACACGGTCTGGATGAGCCCAGATGAGACGGCCAATGCAGTCAGTGCCATGGTTTTTAGCGAAAAAACTACTTTTAAGCTGAATTGGGATTTTACTGACCAGTTTTCTTGGGCTCACCCTAGGAGCTTTGTGCCTTTGGCTGGCCAGGCAGCCATGGTACCGATCGGTTTTTTGGGCATGCCTCTGATTTTGGCTTTGTTCGCAAAACTTTTTGGAATTTACGGAGTTTTGCTTTTTACACCGTTTCTGGTCATGGCCACGCTCTGGGCATTGTACAAGTCATTGCCCAAAGACTGGTCTGAAACCGTTAAATTGTTGTGTTTGGCAATTTGGCTGTCTTTTCCGACCGTTATTTTATATTCAAATAGGAGTGCTTTTGCCCAGCTCGTTGTAGTGTGTTTGGCGATTTGGATTTGGTGGCTGTTAAATCCTCTTCGCTTCTCCCTTACTAAGGGAGACTTTAATTACTTGGCAATCATCACTGCGGGAATTTTGTGTGGACTCGTTGGTATTATCAGGCCCGTTGAATTGATTTGGGTTTTGCCTGTGGCTGCTTGCTCGTACTTCGTACAACGTACCACGTACAACGTACATCGTACAACGTGGTACGTGATACGGAGTTGTTTATTTTTTGTGGTTCCTTTTGTTCTGATTTGTCTGATCGGCGCAATAGTTGGCTACAAAACATATGGCCAGTGGTTTGTGAGCGGCTATCAAATTAGAACACCAGTCATATCTGTGGCTCAGGACGCGCCGGCCGTTAGGGACGTGAAGGACGTCGCTGCCGTGAGCGTGCTGGATGTTTTGCCGTTTGAATTTCATCCGCGCAATATTTTGTGGAACATGAAAAATTACTATGGCATTTTCCTTTGGCCGTGGACTTTGGTTCTCGTCATTGCGTTAGGTTTGTGGATTTATGATTTAAAGAAACAGAAAACCCTCTTGCCAAAGGGGGCTTGGGGGATCTTTGCTCTTGCCTGGACCGCCACTTTTGTCTTGTTTTTTTATGGCAATGGCTTGTATCAGGATTATTTTGTGCCAAACCGCGTGAGCTTGGGCAATTCGTTTTTACGCTACACATTGCCCCTCTCTGTTGTCCTTTCAATCTCTGCAGGCTATGTCATGGTCAAGCTTTGGAAGCATTGGAGTTTGAAAGCATTGGCAGTTTGTTTGGCCGTGGGGCTGATTGCTTTTGGGCAATGGACAGCGACTGTGCGCGACGATGAGGGAGTTGTTGCAGTGGAACAGGAACTGGCCAGATACTCGCAAATCAAAAATAAGATGTTGACTCTGCAGGTCCGCATGGATGCGATTTTGTCAGAACGCAGTGATAAGATATTTTTCCCGGAGTTCATGGCTGTTTCGCCCATGCCTGACAAGCAGAGCATCAAACAGCTGGTAGATGCTGGAAAAGTCGTCGGCATATTCATCAGGACACAGGATCAGGCAGGATTGGCTGATTGGAAAACCGCAGGCTTGCCCCTGGGCTATCAAT
The DNA here is from genome assembly GCA_041665165.1 of Patescibacteria group bacterium. GTDB lineage: Bacteria > Patescibacteriota > Patescibacteriia > 2-12-FULL-60-25 > 2-12-FULL-60-25 > MWCR01. The sequence goes on from JBAYJJ010000009.1 coordinate 15,168, forward strand.
TCACTTCAGGCAATGAATCTTTGTATATAATAAACTTCAACTGACATGTTTCAAATCCCTAAACCGCTCGTTATTGCTATCGCTGTCTTGCCCTGGGTGGCAGGTTTGATTTGCATTGTCTGGATTTTAGCTTTGAGGTTCCCAGCTTCAGGCATATTTGAAACGCAGACTGATTTTTCCGGCAACAATGCCTATATCTATCCGTTTTTACCGGGTGAGCGCACGACTTCGCCTGGCAAGCAGGCTGATGGCTGGACAGGCCAAAGGATCATCAGCGATCCGGTTTATCTGAATGTACATACGCCTGGGCCATATCAGACCATGCAAGTGAGCATGGAATACAGAACTCTGCGTCAGCCTTTGCTTGAGCTTGGCATTGTGCGCGACGAGGCTGGAACGCAATTGGACATGCAGCCTTGGTATTCTGAGATTTTGGATCAAAGTGTCTGGCGAAAAGCAGTTTCAGCCAAGGGTAAAGCAGGCTATGTGAAGGCCACGGTTTCATCTACTCCGTTGGATCAGAACGGAACTGAGGGCCTGGCGATTTGGGATGCGACCAGCACAGTCTTTAGTTTTGCGGACACGGGGTTGGATGATCTGAAGAGCTATAATATTTCTTTGCGCGGCGCACATGATTTTTGGATGGTGCCGGCAGACGGACAGATCGATCTCCAACTTGAGGTGCAGGATGTGAACCGCAACCGGAGCGGGGGAATCTTGGCTGTCTCAGTTTCGCGCGGGGAACAGACCTTGTGGCAAGATGCGATCGGCACAAGCGGTTCGCAGGATCGCGGTTATGGAGCAATGGTTCCAGTCTCAGTCAGGTTGAAGGATCTTCAGCCAGGAGTTTATCGCGTACGTATGATGGCAGATGATGATGTGTTCATCAGGAAGATTTCCACGCGCAACAAGCATTGGGTCATGGGCACACGGCTGATCGTGGGCGATGTTGTCGGTTACTCGACTTCGACCAATGGGTTGCAGGTCTGGACCACGGCACGCCACTTGGTCGCTGAAACTTTTCACAAAGAAGGCTTGCAAACCATCACTTTTGGATCAGCGAGCGGCAAGATAATAAAAACGCATTCCAGCGTGAGGATCGATCGCAAAGATAGCGTCGTGGTTCCAGTAGCGCTATCCGTACCAAGCGGCGATGCGCGCCTGGTTTTGGATGGCTATTATGCCTTGGATCCAGTGGCGTTTTTTGAACCTCAGCCGCGCAAGCTAGTGCCGGAGACAGACGCGACAGCCGAGGGTTTGCAGGCAGTGATTACTCCATATCAAAAAAGCCAGGACATCGGACAGGGCTGGAAAAAGTCGGTCTTGAGTTTTGACATCCCAGACAATCTGGAAAATGTGCGGCTCGTACTTTCAGCTCCTGGCCTGGCATCAAGAGCAGGCGCAGTTGATGTGCGGAGTGTTGAAATAAAGTTTATCCGTGAGCCAATCACTTGGAATAATTGGTGGAAACTGATAATTTCTGAGCTCAAAGCAGCCTGGAGAAGATTATGATTAACGTCCCTAACGTACCTGTCGTCCCTCGCGTCCTTAACGTCATATGGAACTAATACAATTTTTTAAAATCGTGTGTCGAAGCATGGCTCTGGCAGCTTTGGCAACGCTTTTGGCTTTGATGAGCTTGGAGTGGATAATGCCTGGGTCAGTATTGCCTTTTGTGAATTTGATCGTTTTTGCCCTGCCTGTGGCTCTTGTCTGTTTATTGCTCCTTATTGGCGTACAATGGCAGGCTGGCACGAAAAATTGGGCCCATGTGGTTGCGGCTTTGGCCATGGGAGTGGCGATCCTTGCGTTTTTTGCCTCCATTGTGGGATACTCTTCGCTATCACAACTTGGGCTCTTGGGCGCGGCTTGCCTGTGCCTTTTGGCCTGGGTTTATGTCCAAATAGACAAAGAGTTTCATAATTAACCTTTAAGTCATGCCGAACTCGTTTCGGCATCCCGATACTAAGTAACAAGGTAACGAGATCCTGAATCAAGTTCAGGATGACAAAATAAAAAGTATGCCAGACTGTTTATTCTGCAAAATCATAAACAAAGAAATACCTGCCGAGATCGTGTATGAGGACGACAAATTTTTAGCGTTCCTTGATCTTCATCCGGTCAATTTTGGGCACACTCTTGTTTTGCCGAAACAGCATTTTGGGACTTTTGACGAACTGCCGAATGAATTGTGCGGGCCCATGGCAAAAATAATGCAAAAAATCATGAAGTCTTTGATTGATGTGCTTGGTTATGATGGAGTGAATTTGATGCAAAACAATCGTCCAGCAGCCGGGCAGGTCATACCGCACGTGCACTTCCATGTCGTGCCGCGCAAACTTGGAGATGGGTTCAAGCATTGGCACGGAAAAGACTATGAGCCGGGAGAGATGGCGGCCATGGGTGAAAAGATTAAATTAGCTTTACTGAACTATGACAAGTAACAAGTATCAAGTTACAAGAGCGCTCTTGTAACTTGTGACTTTAAACTTGAAACTATTATGAATCTACTAGTCTGTGGTGGAGCCGGCTTTATCGGCTCAAATTTTATCCGTTATAAGCTTCAATCAGATTCTAATTTTAAGATTGTTAATTTTGACAAGCTTTCTTATGCCGGGAATCTTGATAATCTGAAGGATGTTGAGGCTGACCCTAGGTACACTTTTGTCCAAGGCGACATTACTGACCTTGATGCGTTGAACGATGTCATGCAAAAACATGGCATAACACACATCATTAACTTTGCGGCAGAAACGCATGTAGACCGTTCAATCCATGGTGGCTGTAAAGATTTCGTATTGACCAACAGTTTGGGTGTGCAGATGATTTTAGATGCCGCAAGAGCTAACTACATTGAAAAATTCGTTCAAGTTTCTACAGATGAGGTTTATGGCGCTCTGGAGCTGACAGAACAATCGAAATTTACGGAAGAAACGCCGATTATGCCGAACATGCCCTATGCCGCAGCCAAGGCCGGCGGCGACTTGATGTGCAACGCTTATTGGGTGACGCACAAGGTGCCGGTCATCGTTACGCACTGTTCGAACAACTATGGCCCATATCAGTTTCCGGAAAAATTGATTCCGTCGTTTATTTTTCGCATCAGCAAAGGCGAACAAGTACCAATCTATGGAGACGGAAAAAATGTGCGGGACTGGATCCATGTAGTTGACCATGCGCGAGCTTTGGATTTGTTGCTGGAAAAGGGCGAACCTGGACAGATTTATAACATTGGTGCGGACAATGAACGCGATAATTTGGAAATCACACGTTTGATACTTTCGCATTTTGGAAAAGGGGATGAGATGATCAAGTTTGTCGAAGACCGCAAAGGCCATGACAGACGTTATGCGGTGAACGCATCAAAGATTGAGGCCTTGGGCTGGAAGCCTTTGTACCCGCGCGAAAAGTTCGAGCAAGCACTTAAAGAGACGATTGAATGGTATCTGAAGAATACGGATTGGGTAGAGGCTCTCTGGAAACGCAAACAAGAATGGGATGAGAAGGCTTTACGTGCGAAGTGAAGTCCGCTCATATACTATTGAGCGGTGAAGGATCGCAATAACCAAAACGATTCTTTTCTCTATCCTGAAGATAATGCGATAATCGCCGACGCGCAGTTTGCGATGGCCTTTGAGCGACCTACGCAGGGGAATCCCGAAAACGTCTGGCGTGGTGACAAGTTTTCGTTCAATTGCATTTATTATCTGCAAACGCCACGCAGCATCCAACGCCGGTATGTCGTCATGGACTACCAGTGGATGGTATTTGACGGTATAAATCACCTCCATGCGCGTGCGTGAGAGATGAAGATAGCGCTTTTTTTATCCCGTTCTTTAGCGATCTGAAGCAGCGCTCCGTCTTCTTCAATATCCAAGGCCAATCGGAGAAGGTCAAGAGCTGTTGTGGCAAGCGAACGGTCGTCTCGCCTGGCAATGCGTTGCAAATCGCGTTCCATGACCGCCGGAACCGTGAGGTTGATGCGTGTTTTATTGCTGGGCATAATATATTAAAAGAGTAACGTTGGAGTAACGTCTTGTCAAATAGCTCGGGTTTGAGTTAAGCTTAGTCACATTATGAAAGGAATTATTTTAGCCGGAGGGCTGGGCACGCGGCTCTTGCCGCTTACGGCCGTGATATCAAAACAATTATTGCCGGTTTATGACAGGCAGATGATTTTTTATCCTCTGAACACATTAGTCAAAGCCGGCATAAAAGAAATTTTGCTGATCGTATCGCCCGAGTATTCAGGTAGTTTCTTGAATCTGCTTGGTTCGATTCTGCGCCCCTATGGCATAGAGATATCTTTTATGGTCCAGAAACAGCCAAAAGGCTTGCCTGATGCTTTCATTTTAGGTCAGGACTTTCTGGATGGCCAACCAGGCGCTTTGGTCTTGGGTGACAATATTTTTGAAGATGATTTTACTGAAGCGATCACGTCGTTCAAAAGCGGCGGCCGTGTTTTTGCCCGCCAAGTCCCAGACCCGGAACGTTTCGGGGTAGTGGAGTTTGACCAGGCCACGGGCAAAGTCATATCCATTGAAGAAAAACCTGTTGCGCCAAAAAGCAATTACGCCATTCCGGGCATGTATATTTACGATGGTAATGCTTCAGAAATCGCAAAAGGATTGGTACCGTCAAAGCGCGGTGAGCTTGAGATAGTTGATATGCACCAAGCCTATCTTGAGCGCGGGGAATTGGACGTGCGCGTGATCAATGGCGCGTTTTTTGATGCTGGGACGCCAGATGCTTTGCTTGAAGCCTCCAATTACGTAAAAGATCATGATTTCAAAAGCCGTTTCCATCCGGATCTGGAAAAGGCCATCTTGGAGTTCAGCCAAGAATTCAAAAGGATTGCAAGTCTGAAAATAGGTTGATTCCGAAAACACTTAGTGACCCGGTTGATCCCCTGCATCAGCTTCGCTTTGATGCTGTCCCCTTGATAATGGGACGACCCACTTGTACGTTAAAATCTCCTTGGGAAAGGAGAAGCGAAGAGGTTTTCCGGTGAGCAAAGAGGATTAAAATTTCAACCCGTCCAGCAGGGAGCTGGCTGTTTTTGGCGTGGTTAGTTGGATGCGATAAACGCCGCTTATGTTGTTCTTCGTGCCAGCCACAAAAATATTGTCTTTTACGACAGTCGCGTCGCTGATTGAATCAAAACTCGCCAGCACAGTCTCAAACCTGCCGTTGCGATCATCAAGGTTATACATTCTAACGTCTTTTTCGGTTGCGACCATTATGTCATTGCCTTCAGAGTGCCAAGCGACTTGGACAATGGGTTCGGTTTGCCGATAGATCAGAATCGGATTTGAGCCCTGTGTCCAAATCCAGACCTCATTGTTGTTTTTGTACACATAGTTCGTCAGGCGTTTGATTGTAAGTCCGTACATCCATTGTCCGCTTGCTTGTGATGAAGAAGTTTTGTTTTGCGTATTGTTGATCCATAACCAATTGTCGCCATCATGCAAAACTATGGAGTTGCTGTCAGCGCTCATGAAAACCCAATTTCCGGGAGGTAAAAGCGTGCCTTCTGTTTCATGATTTTTAGCAACCAGCACAAGATTGTCTGCGTTTGGGAGTTTTTTGAGCTTAAAACCATCCAACTGATCCCAGAGATCGTTCTCTTTTACGATTTTTTCCAAAGTTCCGTTTTTATCGATCGCAATCTGTTCAGTCGGAGTCAAGGCCGTGATTTTTGATTGATCCCAATGGAAAAATCCAGCCGGGAGCTTTGTGGCCCGAGAGGCCGCTGTCTCAAGCAACCAAGACTGGTTTTTGATTGAGTCATAAACCAGAGCTTGAGCAGAAGACGAATCCCAAGTCACGCCAGTGACAGCGACCTTGTCTGAGATTGACATGCTGGACAGCACTTCCTTGTTATCCGGATTCTGAAGTACGAAGCGCGCGTTTGAGTCTGAGTCTTGATAGTAGATCATTAGTTTTTGGGCCTTGCTGTCGGTCAAGAGATATTTTGCATTGCCTTGGTTGATCAATTCAGGCTCTGATACCGGCCAAAGGTTGATGTTTGTGGCAAAGGTCACGCGTTCTGGATCAATGGAGAGCGATTTTGACCAAGAGTGATAACCGGGCTTGGTCAAAGTAATCGTATAAGTGCCAGGTGAGACGTTTTGCATGGTGCTGGGTGTTTTTATAGGCTGTTCCTGTCCATTTAAACTGATTGTCGCACCGGTCGGGATGGTATCGATTATTAGAGTTCCATTGCGCTCAATAACGCCTTTTTTGGAATTCCAGCGATAGCCTGAGGTGTAGAAAATAACGGCCGGGGCCATGATAAGCAGAATAAGCGCAAAAACCCAGGGCAAAATTCTGCGATGGAAGGGGACTGAATACATATCTAAAACATATCGTACAACGTACAACGTACTTCGTACAACGTCTGGGTCAGGAGTATGGACAGTTGGTTGACTTATATGTAAAATTGCTTCATGATTTCAAATCCTTATAGAAACAGGGCGACAATTATTTGGATACTAGTCGGACTGGCCGTTGTGGCCGGCAGTTTTTTTGGTGGCATGTTCATCGGCCGCTTGGGGACGGTCCCAACTACTTCCAATACAGCGCCCATTGCCAACATTTTAGGCGTGGGCTCAAGCCCGCAGGCTGATGCTTTGGACGAAAAAGACATCCAGTTCAGCCAGTTCTGGGAGCTTTGGAAGATGCTCAAGATGAAGTATTACGAATCCACCTCCGAACAAAAAATGTTCTACGGAGCCATGAAAGGCATGGCCGAAGCGCTTGGCGACCCGTACACTTCCTTTTTTGAGCCTGTGACAGCCAAGGAATTCAGCGATTCTTTAAAAGGCGAATTTGACGGCATTGGCGCTGAAATCGGCATTCGCGACGGGCAACTGACCGTAATCGCACCTTTGCCAGACAGTCCGGCTGAAAAAGCAGGCTTAAGAGCCGGAGATATGATTTTGCAGATCAATAGTACAAGTACTGAGGGTATGTTTACGGAAGAAGCTGTGACTTATATTCGCGGCAAAAAAGGTACAACCGTCAAACTCAAGATCGGTCGCATGCCTGAAGCTAAGACTGTTAAGGGGAAAGCCGTGCAAGGTACGCCAGAGATAAAGGACTATGTCATCACAAGAGATGTGATTGTGGTCAAATCTGTACGCGTCTCCTGGCCTAAGGACGGTTATGCTTTGGTTCAGATAACCAGCTTTGACGAAAAGACAGGCAAGGAATTCACAGAAGCGATTGATAAGCTACTCCCGAAAAATCCAAAAGGCATTATTTTGGACTTGCGCAATGATCCCGGAGGATTTTTGGACAAGTCTACGATTGTGGCAGGCGAATGGGTCGGCGACAGGGTCGTTGTCTCCGAGCGCCGTAAGGGCAAGATAGTGGATGAGTTCCACGGCCAAGGTACGGGCCGGCTAAGCGGAATCCCGACAGTCGTATTGGTCAACCAGGGTTCAGCCTCAGCAGCCGAAATCGTTACCGGAGCTTTGCGAGATTATGGCTTGGCCACGGTTATTGGCATGAAAACCTTTGGCAAGGGCTCTGTCCAAGACTACTCAGAGTTTGCGGACGGCTCTGCAGTCAAAATAACGATTGCTGAATGGTTGACTCCAAAAGGCAATTCCATCAATAAGACAGGCATCAAGCCAGATATTGAAGTTGATAAAACTATCGCAGACTACAATGAAAACCGCGATCCCCAGCTCGATAAAGCGCTCCTCTGGTTCACTGACCCAGTCGCAGCCAGCGCCTCATCCACACAAGCCACAGCCGCAGCACCTAAAGCGCCGTAAGTTCCAAAAGCGCCAAGGGCCCAGGCCGCTCAGGCAGACATCTGCCGGAGGTATTATATTTCGCCGCAAATCAGGCCGGGCTGAGATTCTATTCCTCAAGCGCGAAGATGGGCGCTGGACTTTTCCTAAAGGCAAACAACAGCTCGGCGAATCCTTTGTCGTGGCAGCTATCCGTGAGATTAAAGAGGAAACAGGCATTTCAGGCTTGAAATTCCTTGCTTCTTTGGGCAATACAGGTTTCAGATATACGGAGCGCCATGCCGGGCCAGTCAAACAAATTTCCAAAACCGTGCACTTCTTTTTGTTTGAAGCGCCGCAAGACGCTGAATTCAAACTCGCTGGATCAGAAGGAGTTGTTGATGGCGCCTGGATTAGATCAGACCGTGCTTTTGCGACTTTAAGCTATCGGAACATGGACCGGATTTTGGCCAAGGCATTGAGATTGATACATTTGAACCGCTAACGTCCCTCCCGTCCATCTCGTCCCTAACATCCCTGACGTCCATAATCGACCTTGACCAAGCCGGCTTTTTATGTTTAGCTGACGAGGTAAAAACAAGGAGGAATTCAAATGGACCAGGGGACGCCGTACCGCAACGGTGAAGGGCACATCGAAAAAGTGGAGTTCGTTGTGGGCCAGAACAATCGGGTCAAGATAACGCTTGAGGCGCACATTTTGCATGGCCAAGAAGTGAGCGATAGCGCAGAAGCTATCCGCGACGCGTTGCCAATCATGGCAGGCGAGCTCGAGGACAAACTCGGCATCAAGCACCCGACAGGCATAAAAATAGGAACACCCGTTAAACTGGTAAAGGGCACGCTGGTCGGATATGGCGTTATTCTTGAAATGAAATCCGACAGAATCATTCTTCAGTCTCTCGCCTTTGGAGAGTTGAATGTACAATCGTGGCCGATTGACGACACGGTTATAGTCACTCTGCCAGGGCGAGGTATGGAAGCTGTTGTCGGTGCCAGAATGCTTGAACTAAGTAAAGGAATTTGGAACAATGAGTTTGTTCACATCAAGGATGAGTGCATCTTGGAACTGATCGCCAACAACGCTCCTGAAGAGTGGAATAAACTTCAAGCCATCGGGCGAATGCGCGATTCGGAGAAATTAAAAGGAATCTTGTCGGCTCGTTTGCGCAGATACTCAAATGAAGAAAACGCCTTGTCGGTTGACGCACTTTACAGGGCTGCTAGTGAGCGCTTGCTGGCGTTGAAAAAGACTTAAACGAGAACTCTCTCGTTTTTTTGTATCAATTTAGGTTATCCACTCCCTTTGTCTTGACCCATTTTTACGATGGGCGCGCGCAGTGTATAATTAAGTCCCGTATGCCCTTCGATCTAACTCAGGGCATAGTGAGCAAAGTCGAACTATGGGAAAAAGGAATACAACTAAAAAACGTCGCATGACGATATTTGTCGTTGGCGGGGTTATGAGCGGAGTCGGTAAGGGAGTAGTCTCGGCATCTGTCGGGGCTATTCTTAAAGAGTGCGGCTTGGCCGTCACATCCATCAAAATTGACCCGTATATCAATGTTGATGCTAGCACAATGAACCCGATTGAACACGGAGAGGTGTTCGTGACCAAGGATGGGGCAGAGACTGACCAGGATATCGGCAATTATGAGCGTTTCTTGGATCAGGACATTCCGCGGCTGAATTACATGACAACCGGGTCCGTGTATCAGACAGTCATCAACCGCGAGCGTTCGCTCGGCTATCACGGGAAGACGGTTGAGGCAGTGCCTCACATACCGCTTGAGGTCTTGGGGCGGATCAAAATGGCGCAACAGGTAAATAACGCTGATGTGACTCTGGTGGAGATCGGCGGCACAGTCGGCGAATACCAAAATGTGTTGTTTTTGGAGGCTGCACGCATGATGCGGCGCGAGGATCCGGAAAACGTCATCATCATACTGGTGAGCTATCTGCCTGTACCAGGCTCTTTGGGCGAAATGAAGACCAAACCGACCCAGTATGCGGTTAAACTCTTGAACGAAGTCGGATTGTTCCCGGATTTGATTGTAGCGCGCTCAACGCATGTGATTGATGATGTGCGCAAGACAAAATTGAGTTTTAATTGCGGAGTCAAACCCGAAGACGTGATTGCTGCGCCAGATGTATCTTCGATTTATGATGTGCCATCAGCTTTCAGGAAACAGGGCGTGGCCGAAAGGATTTTTGAAAAATTCAAGCTCAGCAAACGCTGCCCAGCCAATTCAAAGTGGGGTGCTTTTTCCAAAAAGATACACAAGCCAGGCAAGCCTGTCAGGATCGGAATCGTTGGCAAGTATTTTTCAACTGGGGATTTTGTATTGGGTGATGTCTACCTGTGTGTTATCGAGGCACTTAAACATGCTTGTTGGCACTCAGGGCTTACACCGCAGATTGAATGGATCAATAGCGAGGAAATAGAAAAGAATCCAAAAAAGATCAAGACGATTTTGAAAGGCCTGAAAGGCATCCTTATTCCGGGTGGATTTGGGAATCGCGGGGTAGAAGGCAAGATTTTGGCAGTGCAATATGCACGTGAAAAGAAGATACCGTATTTTGGGTTGTGTTATGGCATGCAATTGGCCACAGTTGAGGTCGCAAGGCATGTTTTGGGCATGCATGATGCCAATACCACTGAGATCAACCCAGAGACCAAGAACCCGGTCATTCATTTGATGAACGAGCAAGAGGAGCGCATGCGCAATGCCCATTATGGCGGCACCATGCGTTTGGGCGAGTTCCCATGCGTGCTCAGGCCCGGCTCAACGGCACGCAAGCTGTATGGCCATGAGTTTGTCATGGAGCGCCATCGCCACCGCTATGAGTTCAACCCAAAGTTCCGTGCAGACCTGGAAAAAGCAGGGCTGATGTGCACAGGCACTTCGCCGGATGACATGCTAGTTGAAATTGTGGAATGGGAAAACCATCCCTTCTTCGTTGCCACGCAATTCCATCCAGAGTTCTTATCGCGCCCCTTTTCGCCTCACCCGTTGTTCGTGGGGTTTGTGAAAGCGTGCAGAAAATAAAGTTACACCACCTGTCCTTGCGAGCCGAAGGCGTGGCAATCTCTTACTGTTTAATTAATTAGCGTCAGATTGCCGCTGTTGTTCGCTGGTGCTCTCTTCCTCGCAATGACAAATAAAATATGATCAGATTAAGAAAAGTAAAGACCTCTGACAGGCGGTATTTTGCAAAATGGTGGCGAGACAAGGCGTTGTTAAAAGTGACGAGCGGCGAACTTAGAAGAATCACAGATCAAGAAGTTGATAAGTATTTTTTAAGAATCTTAAATGATCAGAAGGGCTTGCAGTACATAATAAGCGTGGATGGGAAAACGATCGGTCATTTGGCCCTGGAGCCGCGTAAAGGAGGTTGGTACGAGACCCAGATCGTCATCGGAGAGAAAAGCCAACAGGGCAAAGAATATGGCACGAAGTCCATAAAACAGCTCATAGGAAAAGCGAAGAGAGTAGGAGTCACAAAAATTTATCTGGAAGTCAGACCAGATAACACAAAAGCAATCAACGCTTATAAACAATCTGGATTTAAGGCAGTAAGCATCAAGAAATACCCGAAAAACAAGAATTTGCCGCAAACAATCAAGATGGTTCTAAACGCTTAAAAAAACATCCGCTTGAGGCGGATGTTTTTTGTTTGATTTGAATTATTTTGAATTGATTGTTGTTGGCTGGCCATCTAATGAACCGTCATCGTAATCGCTGAACCAATCGCCGGAGCTTAAGTTCGTGACTGAAGCTGAGTGCGCGGCTGAGGATTTGTCAGACCAGATAAAGAAACCAGGCATTGCTGTCTTGAGATCTGGCGTTTTCTTTACGCTGAATACGCCTTGGCTGGCGGCCGTGAAAGGCTGAGCTACTGCATTGGAAAGATAGCCTTTGACGACTTCACCATCGCCCAACCTATAGGCCGAAGTCATGATATATGACTTTTTCATCAAGTCGCTTTTGACCGTTGCCTTGACCGTGTATGTATTGCCCGAACCATAGATGACTTCTTCGCCCTTTAAAGCGATGACCGCAATCACATAGACGTCAGACGTAGCCAAACCCTCTTCAAGGTCTAACCCGGTTGACCCGTCCATGACTGAATAGTCTTGCGATGCGAGCGCTTTGCTATTCTTATACAGCTTGAATTTGCTCACACTGACGTCGGCTGATTTTTGGACCTTCAGAGCAATCTGTTTAAAAGCAATTGATTTATTCAGCTGCGTGCCCAGGGTAAAGCTGTAAAGCTCATTTTCCCCATTCAAAAGTAAATTATTGACAGGATTTTGTTTAACGAAAACCGGAGTGGCTTTATAAGAAGCTATCTGGTTTTGAGGAACTGGCCTGTCGAGAGCTTGGCTCTGTTTGGACGAGTATGAATAATAAGTGAGGGCAGCCGCGCTAGCCACGAGGACCACCGCAAACAACCCAACTAAAGTGTTTTTAAATTGCATAGTGAAGATATTATAACACATTGCCCAGTGCTTAGTGCCTAGTACCTAGTGCATAAACTAAAAATCGAGCCCTGTGCCCGATTTTTACTCTGCCGTCAGCTTACTGTTGTCTGTCGTCTTATTTTACGTTTGCGAAAGTCGCGTTCTTGAGGCTGCCGTCAAAAGTCTTGACCTTTTTATGGGTAAAGGAAACGATGCCAACGGCCATTGAATACAAAGTATTATCTTTGCCTTCGCGTACGTTCAAACCAGCCCTGATTTTAGAGCCTCGTTGTCTGACAATGATATTGCCGACTTTAGCCTTTTCGCCAGCGTACAGTTTTGTACCCAAGCGTTGGCCTTGTGAATCGCGGCCTAATCTGGTAGAGCCGCCTGCCTTAGTGTGTGCCATAGGTTTAAATAGTGAGCGTATATTAAGCCATTTGTGCCAGCTTGTCAAGCCAATCCCACGGGGCTAACATGAGATACATAATAACATGAATAAAAAGGAATTTAAGCTTAAAATAGAGGAATGTCTGGCCGAACAGAGGCAAGGCCTGCTTATGCATGGCGGAGACATAGAATTGGTGGATGCTGACCCTAAAACAGGTGTTGTTAAGGTCAAACTTCAAGGGGCCTGTATTGGCTGTCCCATGGCTCAAATGACCCTAAAAGAGGGGATTGAGGCTGAACTGATGGATAGGATTCCTTTGATTAAAAAAGTAGTGGGCGTATGAAGCTGGAAGAATGGAAATTCAGCGTCAGCGTCGCCTGGGAAAATTCATTTTTGAGATGGGTAGGCATATCCATCTTTTCTCTGGTTGTTTTGGTCTCAGCCTATGCGACTTTCCAGCTTGTCCGTTCCAGTTTGTCATCAGGCTATGTTGTCACACACTATTCGGTTTACCTAGGCATAGACCAAGTATTACCCAGCTACTGGATAAGCGTACTCGCGCTGATGCCAATTGCGCTCATTTCTGGTACAATTTTATGTGCATACGCACTTTACCGCAGGGACAGCATCGCGACCTACGCTTTGCTCAGCTTGGCCGGATCTAGCGTTTTTATTTGGGCTTACTATCTTTATCATCTAACAAAAATAAACTTTTAATATGCCAACCTTAACCTGGGAAATGATCCGAATCGTGGTCTTTGCTTTTTTTAGTTTTTTGGTAGCATTCATCATTACCCCGGGGTTCGTAAAGCTGCTCAAAAAATATAAGATGGGCAAAAGCATCCGCGATGCTGAATCAGCGCCCATAATGAACAAACTCCATGCAGCCAAGGCTGGTACGCCGACCATGGGCGGAGTCGTGATCTGGGTTTCTGTGACAGCTGTCGTCCTGGTCGCTTGGCTTTTATGCGTTTTTGGCGTCGGTCAAAATATCTGCAACTGGAATATACTTTCGCGCAGCCAAACGCTCTTGCCGCTTGGTGCCATGATTGCTGCAGCCCTCGTCGGCTTGTTGGATGACTATCTGAATGTGAGAAGGATTGGGCCGAAAGGCGGAGGCTTGCGCGTGCGCTATAGATTGTTGGCTTACACGGCTGTAGCCGCAATCTGCGCGTGGTGGTTTTATGCTAAATTGGATTGGAGCGTTGTCCACGTTCCATTCTTGGGCAACTTTGAGCTTGGGTGGATGTACATTCCGTTTTTTATTCTTGTCATCGTCTCAACGCAACACTCGGTCAACCTCACAGATGGATTGGATGGGCTGGCGGGCGGTACATTGATGGCCGCCTTTGGTGCGTTTGCCGCGATCGCCTTTATGCAGGGCAGGATGGACTTAGCTGCTTTTTGCGCAGCTATAGTCGGTGCATTACTCGCCTTTTTGTGGCACAACATCACTCCGGCTGCGTTTTTTATGGGTGATACTGGCGCAATGTCCTTAGGCACGGTCCTGGGAATAGTTGCCATGCTTACTAATCAACCTTTCTTGTTGCCCATTATTGGATTGCCTTTTGTGATTGAATCAGGCTCGGTGATTATCCAATTAACATCCAAGAAACTCAGACACGGCAAAAAAGTATTTTTAAGCTCGCCATTTCATCATCATTTGGAAGCATTGGGTTGGGGCGAACCAAAAATAGTCATGCGCTTTTGGGTGGTATCGTTCATGTTCGCGATTCTCGGAGTGATGATCAGCATGATGGACAAATAAAACATGCGCAGTGAGCTTGTTAAAATAGATAGAAAGTTTTTGTGGAGCCTGGTCGCCTTGGTCGCGATAGGGTTAGTCATGCTCATTTCGGCTAGTGGGCCGCTTGGATACCAAAAGTTCCATGATGCGGCTTATTTTTTTAAGCACCAGATTTTGGTTGGCGTTTTGCCGGGTCTAGTTTTGTTTTGGATCTTTTCGCGCATTGATTATCGCAGGCTGGCCCAATTCGCTCCAGCTGCCTTAATCATTTCCGTTGCCCTGTTGGTTTTGGTTTATGTACCGGGGGTGGGCATGAAGTTCGGCGGGTCTGGCCGCTGGGTAAACTTGGGCATCGCCTTCCAGCCGTCTGAGTTCGTGAAAATATTTTTCCTGATTTATGTCGCGGCTTGGCTGGAAAAAAGACACGGCGAAGATTCCAAAACACTGGAAAAAGGTTTATTCCCTTTTTTGATGTCCCTATCTATCATCATGTTCTTGCTCATTATGCAGCCCAACACCGGGTCCATGGCCGTGATCGTTGGCGCGGCTTTGACTGCATACTTCATTGAGGGCGCACCCTTGGGTTGGTTTTTCGGCTTAGGTGCGACTTTCACGGCCTTGATCGTCCTTTTGATTAAGATGACGCCTTACCGCGCGCAAAGATTTTTGACTTTCTTGCACCCTGAACTTGACCCTAGCGGAATCGGCTACCACATAAATCAGGCTTATCTGGCGATCGGATCTGGCGGTTTGTTCGGCTTGGGTTATGGACACTCCAGACAAAAATATCTTTATCTGCCGGAAGCAGCCGGTGATTCCATTTTTGCTGTCATGGCCGAAGAAATGGGCTATATATTTTGTCTGGGATTTTTAGTCCTGCTGGGTTATTTCATCAAGCAATGTTTTTCTATTGCCAAGCGCGCCCCAGACCTTTTCGGAAGATTTTTGGCTACTGCATTCGGCGCGTGGATCTTGATCCAGGCAACCCTGAATATTGCCTCAATGATCGGGCTTATGCCCATTACAGGCGTTACATTGCCCTTTGTAAGCTATGGTAGTTCGGCTTTTGTTGCCTTAAGCATAGGCTGTGGTATTATGGCTTCAATAAGCCGCGGCTCAGAATTATGGCGAGGATAATCGCTTTGGTTGGCGGAGGAACTATGGGCCCGACAGCCCCGCTCTTGGCTTTGTACAAGAAATTGCACGAGCGCAACCCAAAAGACACGTTCGTCTGGGCAGGCACGCCAGATGGACCAGAGCGTCAGCCGGTAGAAGACTTATTGATTCCTTTTGTCAGCATTCCAGTAGCGAAATTTCCACGCTATTTTTCTAAAACGCTTTTTACTTGGCCGTTTGATTATCTGAGGGCCCAGCATGCGGCGCAAGAATTTATTGACCATTGGAAGCCGGATGTCGTGATCGGTGCCGGCGGTTTTACGCAAGTGCCGATAATCCGCTATGCTTCCAAAAAAGGCATCCCTTGTCTGATACACCAATTGGATTTTGTCCCGTCGCTTTCCAATTTGACTGTGGCCAAGCGCTGTAAATTGATTACAACGACTTTTATATTTCATTACAAAAAGTTCAACGTAAAGACAGATGAGATTCCAATCGCGACACCAAACCGATTTGCGAATATGCGCTTGCCTGAAAAATCTTCAGCTGCCGAGTATTTTGGGCTTCAAGCATCAAGACCGATTGTTTTGGTCGTGGGCGGGGGCACGGGTTCAAGGACTTTGAACAAAGTCATGGAAGATTGCTTGGACCATTGGCTGGAAAAGACCCAGGTAATCCATATCACGGGCAAGAACAGAGGAGGGGATATTAAACTAAGGCCTGGATATGTGCGCTGCGAATTCATGAATCAGCAAGATATATTTATGGCCTATGCAGCTGCAGACGTTGTTGTTTCGCGCGGCGGCATGGGCGCAGTCACAGATTTGGCTACCATGTCCAAGCCGAGCATCCTGGTGCCAATGCCGCACTCGCATCAAGAAAAAAATACCAGGCATCTTGGGTTGTCAATCGTAGAAATTAAAGAAGGCTCTAATTTTAATCAAGATTTATACCGCGCAACAATAAAACTTCTGCGCAACCCCGAAGAAAGGCACAGATTGTCGCGTGAATTGCATCAATTAATCAAGACTGACGACGGCTCGCAGTGGGCGACTCTGGTTGAGCGCTTTTTGCCGGAGGAAATAGATTAATCCTCTTCGCTTCTCCCTTATTAAGGGATACTTTAACGTACTAGGTCACAGCCCCTTGAGAAAGGGGCCAAGGGTTTTCGGTATACAAAAAAGCCACGTGAGTGGCTGTGAGACGAATCAGATGAAGTACACGTCTTCCATGTCAAAGGCAGGGGAAGAGATGCTGACCAGTATTAGATCTTCGGACGAACAGCTGTTGAAGGCGTGAGGAGTCTCTGGGCTGATCTTGATCCAATCTCCACTGCTAATGATCTCGATACTGCAGTCTGTGTGCATTTGCCCATGGGGTCCTACAACGTAGATCCATTCAGTGGATCGTTTGTGATAGTGAGGGCGCTTGTCCTTTGCAGCATCAAGACTGGTCCAGCCGTAGGCTATGCTGAGGTCATAGTCCCGGAAGATATAGGGGATGATCTTTGCCCCGTCAAAACAATCTTGAGGTTTGCGCAGAGCGATGGGGTGGTCTTTTTGTGCATACGGCGCCAAGTTGCCGAGGAGTTGGACATCCTCAGGGTCAAATGGCGGCAGAGCAATGATTAGGTGCTCCAGCATGCCATAGCCCGTGTTACTCAAGACGTGGATGACGCCGCCGGGCACGTCGATTACGTTTCCGACTGTCACCGACCGCGTAGTAGCCAAGTGCCGGATGCGATCAGCTTCAGCGTTGCTCTTAGTGACTTCGCCTTGCCCCTGGAGGATGACGTAGACCTCGTCCATCTTTTCGTGGTAGTGCATCTGGGACATGGCTTGCGGATTCATGGCCACATGGGCAATAGACCACTTTTCGTTCCGCTCCACTTCTCGCAAAACTTGTCCGCAAACATTGGGCACTACAGGCAGGTCCAAAACATTGAGCTTGGTCAGCATTTCAAGGTCCTTTCTTTTGTAGACGCATCTAAGCGCTTTTATTGAAGAATGTCAAGGTTATTTGGTTTAATCCTCTTCGCTTCTCCTTTTTGAATTAATCAGCAATTAATCATTCCG
>JBAYJJ010000010.1:0-31136 GCA_041665165.1 Patescibacteria group bacterium
CCGAATATCGTTGTTTTCTTGAACAAGTGCGACATGGTTGACGACCCGGAACTTATTGACTTGGTCGAGGAAGAGTGCCGCGAGCTTTTGAAGAAATACGAGTTTGACGGCGCTAACGCCCCAGTCATCCGCGGTTCAGCTTTGAAAGCCTTGGAAAACCCGACAGATCCAGAAGCAATCAAGCCCATCCTTGAATTGCTCAACAAGTTGGATGAATACATCCCAGAGCCGATCCGCGAAGTCGATAAACCGTTCCTCATGCCTATCGAAGATGTGTTCTCGATCGAAGGCCGCGGAACAGTGGTCACTGGCCGCATCGAGCGCGGATTGATCAAGATCAACGAAGACGTTGAAATCGTTGGTTTGGGCGACACGCGCAAGACAGTCGTGACTGGCATTGAAATGTTCAACAAATCCTTGCCTGATGGTCGCGCTGGCGATAACGCAGGTCTGTTGCTTCGCGGTACAAAGAAGGAAGAGGTAGAGCGTGGTATGGTTTTGGCCAAACCAGGTTCAATCACTCCTCACACCGAGTTTGAAGCCCAAATCTACGCTTTGACCAAGGATGAAGGTGGCCGCCACAAGCCGTTTGTCACAGGTTACAAGCCTCAGTTCTATATCCGCACCACGGATGTGACCGGCGAAGTGACCCTTCCGGCCGAAGTAGCCATGGTTCAACCTGGCGATACAGTCAACATCACAGTCAAGCTCATTACCCCGGTCGCTATGGAAGACAAGATGCGCTTTGCCATCCGCGAGGGCGGCAAGACTGTCGGTGCCGGTGCTGTAACTAAGATCATTAAGTAATAATCGAACATTAGAAATCGTCCACTCCGGCCCCGTCTGATCCGAACGAATCAAGCGGGGGCTCGGGGGGACGGGAACGATCATGGCCGAAACAGCTACATCAAAAAAGGCAGTCAAAGAGGGTGCGACGCGCATCAGAATCAAGATACGCGCGTACGATCATAAGATAATTGACCAGGCGACCCGCACAATTATCGAGACTGCTGAGCGTACAGGCGCGCGCGTGATTGGTCCCGTCCCCCTGCCGACTGAAAAGCGGAAATGGACAGTGAATCGCTCGACTTTCGTGCACAAGAATTCGCGCGAACAGTTCGAGATGAGGATCCATAAGCGAATCGTAGACATCCTCGAGGCCACGGCCAAGACGATCGATGCGCTTACCAGCTTGAACTTACCTTCAGGCGTGGACGTGGAAATCAAAATGTCGTAATCCCGTTAAGACGGGATAAAAAAGCAAGCCAGTTTTCATTCCCAAGGAGAAAGTTGCCCTCCCCCTTCGCTAAAGCTTCGGGGGAAGGATACCAAGGAGCGATCTTGGATCCCATGAGCATAACCTCCCTGCAGTGCAATCAAAATTGGCGTAATTCAAAATTCAAAACCCGTACCTCGTATCTCGTACCACGTACAACGTTGTACGAAGTACGTAGTACGTGATAGAGCCTTATCGCTTCAGAGGCCAGAAATTTGATCGCTATCATTCCGATGATGGTTATCGGGTTTCTGGCTTTTGCGTTCCGCTTAATCGGAGCGCCTCGGTATGTCCGATGCAAATCGGACCTCCACCCTGGCCAGGACGTCTAATCTTAAGGACGATATGAAATTTATTCTAGCCAAGAAACTGCAAATGTCGCAGGTTTTCCTGCCAGACAGCACTGTTGTGCCTGTTACTTTAGTTCAGGCCGGCCCGTGCGTAGTCACCTCAATCAAGAAGGAAGATGGGAAGGACGGATATAATGCCGTCCAGCTTGGGTTTTTGAATGCAAAGCGTTTGAACAAACCCGAAGAAGGCCACTTGAAGGATTTGCCCAAGGTCAAAATAATCCGTGAGTTCCGCATCGAAGATTCGGGCGAACTTAAGCGCGGAGACATGGTTGAATCAACGACTTTCGCGGCCGGCGATGTTATCCAGGTGACTGGCACATCCAAGGGCAAAGGCTTCCAAGGTGTAGTCAAGCGCCATCATTTCCATGGTCATCCTTCGACTCATGGTCACAAAGACCAGCTGCGCATGCCTGGCTCAATCGGACCGGGAGGCTTGCAGCACGTCATGAAGGGCCGCCGCATGGGCGGGCACATGGGCGATGAAACAGTTACGGTTAAGAATTTAAAAGTAATGGAACTCCGTGAAAACGGGATATTGGCAATCAAAGGTGCAGTACCGGGTGCGCGCAACGCCATTCTTATGATCCAAACAGCCTAAACATATGCCAAGCTTAAAGATCTACAACGTAGAAGGCCAATCAGTCGGACAAATGGATTTGTCAGACGCGCATTTTGGTTTGAAACCAAAATCTTCTTTGGTGCACCGCGTAGTCGTGGCCCAAGAGACCAATTCTCGCAAGACACGGGCTAGCACCAAGACCCGCGGCGAAATCGCTGGCGGCGGCAAAAAGCCATGGCAGCAAAAAGGCACAGGCCGTGCCCGCCAAGGTTCAATCCGTTCCCCGCAATGGGTGGGCGGCGGCATTGTTTTTGGCCCGCGCAAAGAACGCAATTACCAAGAAAAAATCAATCGTAAACTTAAACACCAGGCTTTGTTTATGGTGCTCTCCGACAGAGTTGCGCATGACAAGCTTTCTATCGTGGACAAGTTTCCGGTTGAAAATCCTAAGACCAAGTCGTTTTCCGGCTGGATGAAAAAGCTGCCGTTCGGACGCAGGACTTTGGTCGTGACTGCAAGCTCAAACCCCATGCTTATGCGCATGGTCAGGAATATCCAGAACGTCGAACTGGTGAGCGTGAACTCTTTGCATGTGGCTGATACTGTAAAGTACCCGGCCATAATGTTTGAGCAAGCTGCTATCCCGGCTTTTGAAGCTTTGTATAAACGCAAATAATATGGGTATCTTCTCTAGAAAAAAAACCGCAGCTCGTAGCTCGAAGCTCGAAGCTCGCGACAAAGACGAAATACTGACTCCAGAGAGCCAGAGCAAAAAGGAAGACGTGGTTACGGCCGCGACTGCCAAAGGCCAGGCTGGAATGTCTTACCGTATTTTGCTTTCGCCTCGCGTAAGCGAAAAGGCCGCAGTCTCTGCTTCCAAAAACATCTATGTTTTCAATGTCCCGGTCTCAGCCGAGAAAATTGAAATCAGGAAAGCAGTCGAGGCTTTGTATGGCGTTAAAGTCGACCAAGTCCGCACAGCCCGCGGAGCAGGCAAGCGCACCACGCGCGGCCGCATGCATGGCCAGCGCAACAACTGGAAGAAGGCTTATGTGTGCGTGAAGGCAGGCCAAAAGATTGATCTCTACGAAGGAGTATAAACCAATATGCCTATTAAGATTTACCGTCCAGTTACCAAAGGCCGCCGCATCTCATCGGTGCAGGATTTTTCTGATATCACGCGTTCCAAGCCGGAAAAGTCGCTCACTATCCCGCGTAAGGCTTTTGCCGGCCGCACCAATGGCAAAATCACTGTCCGCCACCAGGGTGGGGGACATAAGCAGCTTTATCGCGTCGTTGATTTTAAGCGCGATAAATATGATATTCCAGCCACTGTCACGACCATTGAATATGACCCTGTGCGCGGTGCACGCATTTCGCTTTTGACCTACAAGGACGGCGAGAAGCGCTACATGATTGCGCCGGATAATCTGAAGATCAACGATCAGATCATAAGCACCATCAAAGGCGAGGCTGAAATTTCAATCGGCAATCGCTTGCCTTTAGCCCGCATCCCTTTGGGCACGATGATACATGCCGTTGAACTCTCTCCGGGCATGGGTGCCAAGATCGGACGCGGAGCCGGTGCTTCTATCCAGCTCATGGCCATAGAAGGCGAATTCGCAACTCTTAAGCTTCCTTCCGGCGAGATGCGCAATTTTTCCAAACAATGCATGGCGACAATCGGTGTTGTGTCCAACCAGGATTACCGCTTGGTACGTTATGGCAAAGCCGGACGCATGCGCCATCGCGGCATCAAGCCGACTGTCCGCGGCAAAGTCATGAACCCGGTTGACCACCCGCACGGCGGAGGCGAAGGCAAGCACCCGATTGGTATGAAGTATGCCAAGACAAAGTGGGGCAAGCACGCCATGGGTGTAAAGACCAGGCGCAAGAACAGGCCCTCGGAACACTTAATTCTCCAGCGCCGCCCTCGTCGTAACCAATAAATACTATGTCCAGAAGTTTAAAAAAGGGACAATTTACCGAACCCAGGCTGTTGGAGAAGCTAGCCAAGCTTAAGCCGGGCGAGAAGACCGTGATCAAGACCTGGTCGCGCTGTTCAACCATCACACCTGAGATGGTCGGTGTTACATTTGGCGTGCACAACGGCAAGAGCCACATTCCCGTGCTCGTAGTCGAGAGTATGGTGGGCCACAAGCTCGGTGAATTTTCGCCAACGCGTAAATTCCAGAGGCATGGCGGCAAGATCCAAAAGACCATTGAAGCCGGAGCCGCTGCCGGAGCTGCACCTGTAGCTGCCGCGCCTGCTGCCAAATCTTCTAAATAAACATATATATGGAAGTCACCGCTAAACTCATTCGCCTCCGCATGTCCCCGCGCAAAGTCCGCCTCATAGCTCGGCTGATTTCGCGTAAGACAGTGCAAGCCGCCGAAACCCAGCTCGTATTTTTGAAGCAAATTGCAGCCGAACCCATACTTAAGCTTTTGAAGTCTGCGATTGCCAATGCTGAGCATAATTTCAAATTGGATAAGGACAAGCTTTGGGTCAAATCCATCACAGTTGATGCCGGAGAAACCATCAAACGCTCCAGGCCTCGCGCTTTTGGCCGCGCCGCGCCTATCCGCAAGCGCACCTCGCACATCCATTTGGTGTTGACTGATGATGTGCGCCCGACCAAAGCCAAAAAGACTTATAAACCCCGAACGCGCACGCAGAAGTTAGAAGCTAGAAGTCAGAAGTTAGAGATCGGAAATACGGAAGCGGATCAAACTTCTAACTTCCAACTTCAAGATTCTAAGGAATAAAATATATGGGACACAAAGTACATCCAATAGCATTTCGTCTTGGAACGACCACAACCTGGCCGTCGCGTTGGTTTGCGCGCAATGAGCAGTACAAGAGCAATATCGAGCAGGACTACAAGGTAAGGAATTTTTTCAAGAAAGAATTGAAAGATGCGGCCATTAGCTCGGTCATGATCGACCGCTCGCGCGGATCGCTCAACATCACGCTCGCGACAGCCAAGCCGGGTTTGGTCATCGGCCATTCAGGCACTGGCGTTGAGGATCTGAAGAAAAAGTTTTTGAAGGAATTTTTCCCGGGCAAGCGCATCCAGTTCCAGTTGAATGTGACTGAAGTGGCTAAGGCCGCCTTGGATTCGACTGTCGTCATGCAGCAGGTCATCGCCGAACTGGAACGCCGCATGCCTTTCCGCCGCGTGCTCAAGCAGACGATCGAGCGCGTCAAAAAAGGTGGCGCTTTGGGAGTTAAAATCGCAGTCTCAGGCCGTTTGAACGGTGCAGAAATCGCGCGCCGCGAATGGTTGGGCTGGGGCAAAATCCCTCTTTCCAATCTGCGCGCTGACATTGATTATGCCCAGGATTTCGCCAAAACAATGATGGGTACGATCGGAGTAAAGGTCTGGATCTATCGCGGCGACGTGTTTGCCAAGGATAGGCGCGATTTATATCAACCCACCACCACGCGCGGACCAGGCGCTCGCGATCGCGATGCACGCCCTGGCCAATTTGACCGCCGCCCTTCAAAACCTGTAACACGTAACATGTAACACGTAACATGTAACATGATCGAAATGATACATGTTACATGATACAAGATACATGAAAAAAATATGTTGATTCCACGCAAAGTAAAACACAGAAAATGGCATAAAGGCCGCGGACGCAATGTCCGCATAGCGACCGACAAGGTCTTCCTTGCTTTCGGAAGTTTTGGATTGAAGGCGACCACACCGGCTTGGCTCACCTCGCGCCAGATAGAAGCTTGCCGCCGCGTGCTCACGCGCTATACGCGCCGCGGAGGCAAAATCTGGATCCGCGTTTTCCCGGACAAGCCCATTACCAAAAAAGGCAACGAAATCCGCATGGGCGGAGGCAAGGGCGGAGTGGACCACTATGTGGCTCCTGTCAGGCCCGGCACAGTAATCTTCGAAATGGATGGCATCCCAGAGGCACAGGCCAAGGAAGCCATGAATCTAGCTGGTTACAAATTGCCTTGCAAGACGCTTTACCTAACCCGCACGTAATATGAAAGCAAAAGATCTCAAACAGCTCTCAGCAAAAGAGCTCCAGACCAAGATAGCCGAGACGCGCGGTCATGTACGTGACTTGCGGTTCAAAGTGACTACCCGCCAGCATACCAAAGTCCGTGACTTGCGAAAGTCACGCAAAGACTTGGCCCGCATGCTCGCCCTTCTCGCCATAATGAGCAAATAAATATATGGAAACTACTAAACAATCTGCGCGCAGGCGCCTAATCGGAACCGTGAAATCCGCCAAGATGGCCAAGACCGTCGTGGTTACGATTGAACGCAAAATCCAGCATCCCAAGTATGGCAAAACATACGCGGTTTCGCGTTCCTTCAAGGTGCATGATGCAGAGGCTAAGGCTCATGTCGGCGACGTGATCGAGATAGAGGAAATCCGACCGCTCTCTTCGCAGAAGCGTTGGAGATACGTCCGCACTGTTAAGGCCCAAACAACATTATGATTCAACACAGAACAATGCTCGTAGTTGCAGACAACACGGGCGCGAAAAAACTGCAGTGCATCCGCGTTTTGGGCGGCTACCAAAAACGCTACGCTGGTTTGGGCGATATGGTCACCTGCGTGGTCAAGGAAGCTGTGCCACACGGGACTGTGAAGAAATCTGACGTAGTCCAGGTTGTATTGGTGCGTGCGCACAAAGAAACGCGCCGCCCGGATGGCACATACATCCGTTTTGATGACAATGCTGGAGTCATAGTCGATAAAAAGACCAAGGAACCGAAAGGCACCCGCATCTTTGGCCCAGTGGCCCGCGAGTTGCGCACCAGAGGTTATATGAAGATAGTATCCTTAGCCCCTGAAGTCCTGTAAATATATGTCCAAACTTTTGATCAAAAAAGGCGACATGGTCGCTGTCATCACCGGGAAGGACAAGGGCAAGACCGGCAAGGTAATGCAGACTTTTCCTAAGCTTAACCGCGTGGTGGTCGAAGGCGTTAATATCGCCAAAAAGCATTTGCGCGCGCGTAACCGCCAGGAAAAAGGACAGGTTGTTGAATTCTCCATGCCTTTGCATGCTTCAAACGTGATGCTTATCGATGCGTCGGAGAAGAGGATTCGCCACGATGACCGCCCCAAGGCATAAAAATATATGAATCTCAGAGAACGCTACCAAAAAGAAATTTCGCCATCGCTCATGAAGTCGCTTGGCGTAAAGAACCGGCTTGCAGTGCCTAGGGTTAAGCATGTCACGATTTCGGTCGGCATCCAGGCCACGCAAAAAGATTCAAAGTTCATTGAAACCATTGATGCGACATTAAGGCGCATCACCGGGCAAAAGCCCGTGGACACGCTGGCCAAAAAATCAGTTGCTGGCTTTAAGGTAAGAGAGGGCATGTTGCTCGGCAAAAAGGTCACGCTCCGCGGCGAACGCATGTGGAGCTTCTTGGACAAGATGCTGAACGTCACTTTCCCTCGTATCACTGACTTCCGTGGCATTTCCAAGAAACATATAGACAAGAACGGCAACCTTTCGGTCGGCTTCCGTGAATATCTGCCTTTCCCTGAGATCCGTCCGGACGAAGTCGAGCGCGTGCACGGCCTGGAAGTGACGATTGCTTCAGATGCGGGAACTTACGAACGCGGCCTGGCTTTATTTAAAGAGCTTGGTTTCCCATTTCAACCTTAAAATAATATGGCTACAGAGAATCAAATCGCCAAATCAAGGCGCAAACCAAAGTTCAGCACCAGGCACGTAAACCGTTGCTGGCGCTGCGGACGCAGACACGGATACCTCAGGGACTTCGGCTTGTGCCGCATCTGCTTCCGTGAGCTCGCCACACGCGGCGAACTGCCCGGTGTTAAGAAATCCAGTTGGTAAACCTATATGATAACAGATCCAATCAGCGACTTCCTCACGCGCTTGCGCAATGCGCAGGCCGCAGGACACGAGACCCTAACATCACCTTCATCCAAGATGAAGGTTGCCATTGCCAAAATTTTGGCCAATGAGGGTTTTGTTTCCGACGTTTCCGTGAGCAAAGACGGCCCCAAGGCCACGCTTGAACTCAAGCTCAAATATAACGGCCGCATTCCGGTTATCAGGAACATCCGCCGCATATCGACCCCAGGACGCCGCGTCTACCGCGGAGCATCCGAGCTGCCGCGCGTGCTTTCGGATATAGGTATTGCCATAGTTTCAACTTCTGCCGGAATCATGACCAACAAAGAAGCGCGCAAGCGCAGGTTGGGCGGCGAGGTTATCTGCGAAATATACTAAAAATATGTCACGTATCGGAAAAAAACCAATCCCGCTCCCGGCCGGCGTAGAAGCCACGGTGAGCGCAGACCAGATAGTCGTAAAGGGCCCCAAAGGCACCCTTACGGTTAAGTTTCCGCCGCACACGAGCCTGACTCAGGATGCTGCGACCCGCGAGCTTAACGTGAAAATCGAGCAAGAAGACAATCTGCAGCAGCGCGCTCTGTGGGGCTTGGCTCGCCAGTTGGTGAACAATGCCGTGCTTGGCGTGCAAAAGCCATATGAGAAAGCCTTGGAATTCATCGGCGTCGGCTTCCGCGTCGCTTTGGTCGGGCGCGATCTGAAGATTGAAGTCGGTTTTTCGCACCCAGTGCTGTTCAAGATTCCGGAAGGCATTACTGCGACCGTGGACAAGCAGATCGTCACGATTTCCGGCATAGACAAGCACTTGGTCGGAGAAACCGCAGCCCGCATCCGCAGGATCAAGCCACCGGAACCGTACAAGGGTAAGGGCATCAAATACACGACAGAAACCATTAGGCGTAAAGCCGGCAAGACTGCCACAAAATAAGATATGAATAACTCCAAA
This sequence comes from Patescibacteria group bacterium, assembly GCA_041665165.1. GTDB lineage: Bacteria > Patescibacteriota > Patescibacteriia > 2-12-FULL-60-25 > 2-12-FULL-60-25 > MWCR01. Next base: position 9,007 of record JBAYJJ010000010.1, read on the forward strand.
TCCAAGCAGCAATCCAGCCTGCTCCGCATCCGCAGAGTCAGGGCCAAGATAACGGGCACAGCCGAGCGCCCGCGCCTTTCGGTGCGCAGGAGCTTGAAGCATATCTATGCCCAGATCATTGATGACGCTTCAGGCAAGACCCTGGTTTGGGCTTCTGATGCAGAACTCAAGACCAAGCTCAAGAAATCTGAGGCAGCTCTTGAAGTAGGCAGGCTTATCGCTGCACGCGCCAAGGAAAAGAAGATAGAAAAAGTCGTTTTTGATCGCAGAGACAAACGCTTCCATGGCCGCGTTAAGGCTGTAGCTGAGGGCGCCCGCGAAGGCGGTCTGGTTTTCTAACCACAAATATTATGACTGACGAAATCAAACAACCCGAGCAGAGCTCAGCTCCAGCAGAACAAGCGGCAACTCAAGTCGAGCGGAGCTCGACTCCTGTCGAACAAACTTCGACGCCAGTGGAGCAACCAGCGACACCAGCAGCCGCGGCAGTAGTGCCGACGGATCCTTCGCGCGGCAACAAAGATCGTCGCGGCGGAAACGTGCGCGGCAGCAGGCCCCAGCGTGGAGGCGGAAACCGCGGCGGCAAAGGCGGCGGAAACGATCGCCGCAGGCCCCGCACCGAAGTCCCGGCTGAGTCTGATTATGAAGAAAAGAACATTGAAGTCGCTCGCGTCACCCGCGTCACCAAAGGCGGCAAGCGCATGCGCTTCCGTGTCTTGTCAGTAATCGGCAACCATAAGGGCCGCGTAGGCTTTGGCTTGGCCAAGGGTTTGGATGTGGCAGCCGCTACTTCCAAGGCCACGACTCAGGCCCGCAAATCATTGATTACTGTCCCATTGGTGAATGAGACCATCCCATATGCTGTCCAGGCTAAGTTCGCCGCAGCTGTCGTGCTTCTGAAACCAGCGCCTAAAGGCACTGGAGTCAAAGCCGGAGGCCCGGTGCGCACAGTCTTGGAATTGGCTGGCATACCGAACATCTCAGCCAAGATCTTGGGTGCGAAAAACAAGACTAATAACGTCAAAGCCGTGTTCGAAGCTTTGAAGCAGATTGTCGCGCCAGTAAAATCGGCCGAAACCGCAACTGCTCCGGAAAAAGCTTCCTAAACCAAAAATATGACTATTGAAATGCACACCATGAAGCCTGCGCACGGGTCCAAGACCAAGAGTTTTAGGGTTGGACGCGGCAATGCTTCAGGACGCGGCACGACTGCCGGCAAAGGCACTAAAGGCCAGCGCGCCAGAAGCGGCGGCAGGAACAAGCTCAAGCTCAAAGGCATCAGGGCTATGATGCTGTCGTTCCCCAAGAACCGCGGCTTCAAATCCTTGTACGAAAAACCAGAGACAGTGAGCTTGGAAATTTTGGCCAAGAGGTTTACTTCGCCTGGCATTGTTGACTTAGCTGCACTCAAAAAGTCCGGCTTGGTGAGCAAGCGCGCCCTCTCAGCCAAAATCATCGGCAAAGGCGAAATCAAGACAGCTTTGAAACTGGTGAAGATAGCTGCCACGGCTTCGGCTAAGGAAGCGATAGAAAAGGCTGGCGGACAGTTTGAGTCTAAATAAACCCGATTCGTCATCCTCGCGAAATGACTTGTGATGCGTGAGATGTGAAACGTCATCAGCCCATGTTACGAGCCACAGATCACGTATCACGTATCGCGTATCACGTAAATGTGATAAATTATTGAGCAAATATGTGGGAAAAACTGCTTCAAGCTTGGAAAGTTAAAGAAGTGCGCAATGGCCTGCTGTTTGTGCTCGCCACCATGGTCCTGTTTAGGATTACGGCGCACATACCGCTCCCGGGAATAGACCTGGCAGCTTTGCGTAGGTTTTTCGATGCGAATCAGGTTTTGGGCATGTTGAGCTTGTTTTCGGGCGGCGCAATCACGAATTTTTCCGTCGTTGCTCTGGGAGTCGCGCCTTACATCACGGCCAGCATTATCTTCCAGTTGCTCACTATGATCATCCCCAAGCTTGAGGATATCCAGAAAGAAGGGGAATCTGGTACGCGCAAAATCCAGCAGTGGACAAGGTTGCTGACCGTGCCTCTGGCCATTGTCCAGTCGTTCGCTTTGATTGCTTTGCTCAAACAGTCACAGATGAATATCATGACCCAGACCGACATCTTACACCTGGTTTCTTTGATTGCCACTGTTACGGCCGGCACCATGTTCTTGATGTGGCTGGGAGAGCTCATGTCAGAAAAGAAAGTCGGCAATGGCATTTCGCTTTTGATTTTTGCTGGCATTGTGGCCAGTTTGCCCCAGACTGCATCCAGGTTCATGGCTACCTATGATTCATCCCAATGGATTTACGTTGTGTTGTATGCGATTGTCGCAGTCGTAACCATCGTGGGCGTGGTCTTTGTCAACGAAGCTCAGCGCAATATTCCTGTGCAATACGCCAGGCAAGTTAGAGGACAGGGCTCTTATTCTGGAGGAGTGGCCACGCATTTGCCGCTCAAGCTCATCATGGCTGGCGTGATCCCGATCATTTTCGCCATATCAATGTTGCTGTTCCCTTCGGTTATTGCCCAATTTTTTGCCCAGGCCCGCACGCCTTGGTTGGCTGATGCTGCACGCTGGGTGCTGGTGATCATGCAAAATCAGTGGGTTTATGCCGCCTTATATTTCGGCTTGGTATTTGCTTTTACCTTTTTCTACACTTCAGTCATTTTCCATCCGGACAAGATCGCGGAAAATCTCCAGAAGCAAGGAGGTTTTATACCAGGTATTCGCCCAGGCAAGCCTACAAGTGAATATTTGGACCTCGTCATCAACCGTTTAAACCTGTTTGGCGCGGCCTTCCTTGGTTTGATTGCCGTGTTGCCATTAGCAGTCAAAGGCGCCGGTGGATCGCAGATTCTGGCCATTGGCGGCACATCCCTCTTGATCGTAGTCTCTGTTATCATTGAATCCGTGAAACAAGTCGAGGCTCAGGTCACAATGAGGCAGTACGATTCGTATTAAGCGACCAGAAGTTAGAAGTTAGAATATAGAAGTTAGAACAATAAAACGGCTCAACAGGGCTGTTTTTTGGTGGTCGGGGGTTGACAGAAGCGTCTTTTTTATGATAGTTATCGGTACAGAGGAGGTCTGATATGAAGGAAAGGCTCTTTCTGAGAGATGAGGAAGCGGCGAAGTCAGTCACGGACTATCTTTGTATGGAGTTCGGTAGGATCGGGCGTTGCCCTGCCCACCTTTGCAGTAACTTCACTACATGCCCGCCAGAAAGCGCGGTTTTCGAGGTTACAGAGCCCATCCAAACATGCGACCCAAGCGGCTGGGGGAGCGATGAGGCTTTCGATGAACTTTCCGTAGGTAGGTACGTGGTCATTAGCATCATTTGTGACGAAGGCGACCTGATGTTGTTCTTGCGGGATATGTCCGACGGTGCAACCAAACGCGTATTCAACAACGGGAGAACGATGTTAGTTGATTGGCGGGGCATTCACAAGGTCAAGGCCTAAAATCAGAGTTGCTATTGGAATCTCGCGCATCCGCGCGGCAAAGAGCACACTCGAGACGTATAAAGCTTCGCTTCACGTCTCACGCTCTCGCCGTCCGGGTGCGCTTTTTGTTATTACCAAGGGCATATATCTGTCTTGACATTTCCCTCAAAATCAGCTAGGCTGAATCGTTCTTTGATAAACGAAAGCCGTGGCCGCGGATGGTCCGCTAAAGCGAGTTGTTCGCAAAGAACGCAGGAGGTAAAGCCATCATGGCGAAAATGCTTACTTGGTTGGGCTTGTTTGCATTCTTGTCAGTAGCCGTTTTCATTTCTGCCTGCTCGAGCAGCGATAGCGGAAATACCCCGCCAGCCAAAGAGTGGGACAGTGCCGTATTCTGTCCACGTGTTGGCATTAACGCCCACACCACATACCTTGCTATTGGCACGTATGCCGTGCTCGATGATGGGAGAATGGTTGTGTGGGGCTCTGAAGCAGAAGAACTTTTCTGGGATCAGAGAACCGCAAGTGGCCCACATGAACACCAATGCTTTTATCCGCTTTTGGTTCCACTGGTGGAACATGCAAAGAGCGTAGTACCTGGCGGGTCGAATGGGTTTTGCATATTGAAAGATGATGATACTGTTTCGTGCTGGAACAACGAACCCGTTTCTCTCATCGACCCACAACAACCGGAAAAGGGCTGGGAAAGCAAAATCCAGTCAGTTGCTGGAGCGACAGGTATTGTCCAATTGGTTGGCACCGGCTCGGGCACGTTTCTGGCGCTTCGGAATGACGGCATGGTCCTGTCTTTCGGAGTTAACGACAATCCGAAACCAGTCGGTGGACTTACGGCTGTGAAAGCAATCTCAGTCGGCGGCTTCAATACAGCGACGTTGTCCGATGGAACGGTTATGAAATGGTCGGGCGGCTCGTACTCATGCGTATTTCCGAGCACGACGAGCCCGGACGGTTATCGGAAAACAACACTCTCCGCTTCTGGTACTCCGACTCTATTCGCAGGCCTATCCGACGTAGCTTTGACCGATACGGACTGCGCAATCCACAATGATGGATCTCTGTCCTGCTGGGATTGCCAGAGTCTGTGGCTCTTCTGGAGTGGCCCTGATACGGACTATGCGGATATGGTGCCGGCTAAGGTAAAAGGCGTGACAGATGTGCTGGACGTTGCGATGGTCGAGTCTCAGTCCCGCGTATCTCAATATGCATTGACCAAGAGCGGAGATGTGATGCATTGGGGGGTAACACAACCCCATGACCAGCCCAACACCATCAATCCGCCGGAAGTATTCGCAACGATCCCGGGCGCAAAACAAATTGTAGGTGGCGATGGCTACGCCTGCGTGCTTCTCAACGACGGAAAGGTTCAATGTTGGGGAGATAATAGCAATGGCGAGTTGGGCAATGGAACGACGGAGGCTGCAGAAAAGCCAGTTGCCATCGTCTGGTAACGTAGACTCACCCCATTCATCTGTAAAGATGGTGGGGGATTTTTTTATGTACGAATTATCACCGCCTGGGGCGGGATCCCGCAAAAGCATATCTTTAAATGCGGAGGCGGGACGAATACGAACGAATGTATGAATTGGTTATTGTAGAATTGGTTATTTTTTGGAAATTGGTAATTCGAAATTGGTAATTGTTAGCAAGCCCGGTTAGTGCTATCATTTGCTCCATGAATACTGTTGATAGGAAGGATTTGCCGGCATGGAATTGGTCTTATCTAGTATGCTATTTGCTTACAGGCGCGATTTCTATCGCCTGCTTCTTTTTGCTGGGAAAACGCGGCTTTATTTTGCCTGATTCTGTTTACTGGGTAGAGGCCGCGGCCTTGGGCCTCTTGATTGTTACCATGATCTTCAGCATGGTGCGCAAAAGCATTTCATACATGTGGTGGGAAACTGTTTTGTGGCTGCTTTCAATCTGCGGGATTTGGATTTTGTCTTTGTCTATTTTGCCTTTGCCTTGGGCGCTGGCTTTGTCTGGTGTGCTGACGCTGATCCAGTATTTTTTGCCGCGCGTTTTCATCAGCAATATTTCAGTGCTGTATGGCGCAGCCGGGATAGGATTATTGATTGCGACCAAGTTTCCTTTTCTTGCTCTCTTGGTCTGCGCCATTGGAGTCGTGGCTTATGAATACTTGCGCGCAGACAACATGAGCTTGGCGACTTTATTTTCCGAGGCCATGAAAGTCGGCATTACGCCGGGTTTGCTTTTGCCTGCGCAGCTGAAAAATTGGTTTGCGAAAAATACAATTGTCTGGAATCCGGGCGTGGGCAAGATCGCAGGCCTGCTTCCGTTCATCATCAGCTCAGCTCTATTGTTCCAATTAGCTGTTCAACCTTTTTTTGTGGTTTTGGCCATGATTTTGCCCTGTTTTGTGGCCTGGGTCTGGGGAATGGATACAAAACGTGAACTTCGGTCGTGGGCATTTTTGGCAACAATCGTTTTTTCCTATATTCTATTTGGCGTTTTCCGCATGCTGTAATTTATGAAAAGCAAACGCGTCTGCGCAGTAATTTTTGGACCTCAAGGGAGCGGCAAGGGCACTCAGGCGCTTTTGATTTCCGAACGTTTCGGAATTCCTTTGATCGGCTCCGGTGAATTGTTCCGCGCAGAAATGTCAGAGAAAACAAATCTGGGAAAACTCGTGGGCAAATACGTGAGCCAGGGCTTGCTCGCGCCCGATGAATTGGTGAACGCAGTCATGATCCGCCAGCTCAAGAACATGGATTTGACGCGCGGTTTTATTTTGGATGGCTATCCGCGCAATGTGGAGCAGGCCACGCACCTTGATCATTTGCTTAACATTAACCTGGCTATCCAGCTTAAGGTCACTGATGAGCTGGTCATCAAGCGTTTGCATGGCCGCTGGCAATGCCCCAAGTGCAAGAGCACATTCCATCTCACAGAAGCGCCGCCAGCCAAGAAAGGCATTTGCTCAATCTGCGGGGGCAAGTTGATACGGCGCGAAGATGATACAGAAGAGATCATCAAGCAGAGGCTAAAAGCATATCATTTCATGACTGCGCCTTTGGCCCAGTATTACAGGCAAAAGGGCGTGCTTTTGGTCATTAACGGCGAACAAGCTATACCTTATGTATTCGAGGATATGATTAGGAAGATGAGTAAGTTAGGTTTTAACTAATAAACACCAAGAAACAAAAACCAAGATCCAAATCACCGCATCGTGCGGGACCCCGCCATCATCTACTTCAAATCGAGGCGGGGCAATCTCCAAATACCAAAACTCCAAAACATCAACTGGTTTTTTGGTATTTGAGTATTTTGATGTTTGTTTGGTGTTTGTATCTTGTATCTTGGTGTTTGTCGTCAGTTATGTTAATCTTGTTTGAACTATGATTAAGCTGAAAACAGAGCAAGAGATTGCGCTTATGAAAGAGGGCGGCAAGATTTTGTCGCAAACTCTGTCTAAAATAATGCAGGCTTGCGTGCCTGGAGCGCATACAGAGGAACTGGATAGGATTGCGCGCGAAGAAATGAAAAAGCACGGGGCAGAGCCCTCGTTTTTGGGTTATAAAATAGATAAGGATGACACGGCTTATCCATCTGCAGTTTGCATCTCCATCAACGACGAGGTGGTGCACGCGGCAGCCACGCCAGACAGGGTGCTCAAGGATGGCGATTTAGTCAGCTTGGATATTGGCGCTTGGTATCAAGGCATGGCAACGGACATGGCAGCCACGGTCTGCGTGGGCAATTGCAGTGCAGAGGCAAGGGCCCTTTCGCAAGATACCAAGCAGTCGCTCAAAGAGGCTTTGAAAGTGGTTAAAGAAAACGCTTGGGTGCACGAGATCGGCGCTGCGATTGAAGATTATTTGAAACCTAAAAAATACGGCATTGTAAAAGACTTGGTCGGCCACGGCGTGGGACATGGCATTCACGAAGACCCGCAGATTCCGAACTATCACGAGCGCCGTGTGGCACCAATCAAACTCAAAGCAGGTATGTGCATTGCAATTGAACCAATGATCACTTTGGGCGATTGGCACGTAAAACACAAAGAAGACGGCTGGACTGTCGCGACAGCAGACGGGTCTTTGGCCGCGCACTGGGAAGTCACTATCGCAGTCACCAAGAGCGGGTTTGAGTTGATAACACCGTGGCCGACTGAAGATTAAAACCAACCAACGATATGAAAAAAATTATACGCTCGATATGTGTTTTTTCGGAAAAGCCGACCACTGTGATCGAGAAGTTGAATGAGATCCAGCACATGCTGGTGGGCAAGGGGTTTGAGGTTCAAACATTGCGCATTTGTTCAAATTCGATAGAACGGCCGAAAGAAGGTTGGGGGGAGATTTTGACATGCATCGGCGTCCCTAGCTTAGAAGATGCTATTAAAAATAGAGATAAGTTTTTTATTGAGCCGGACCTATCAATGAATTTGGATTTAACAAATAGCAAAATTTCATTAAGCGAAGTTGATTATTTATTCGAGATTATAAGGACTGATGCAAAAAAGACTTTTAATTTTGCATATGTGTTTAATAACCAACCTTCGAGTCCGTATTTTCCATCCGCCACTTATAGTAAAGAGGGCTTTTCCATTGGGCTTCAAACTACGGATTTGTCGGATGGGTGCAAAACTTTAGAGGAGTGGTTCGATAAACTTAGGTTGGTTTGGATGGAAATAGATGAACTTTTCAAAAATGATAAAGGATACTTAGGAATCGATTCTTCTATCGCGCCAGTTTTTCAAGGCCAAAGCAGTTTGGTTAATTTGATAAAAAGACTCGGCCCAACCTTTAAGGAGTCTGTTTTGTCTGACATCTACCTTAGGACTACAAAATTTATCAAAGAAAACAATCCAAAACCCATCGGCCTTTGCGGGCTAATGTTTCCATGCCTTGAGGATTTTGAACTTGCTGAAGAATACGAAAAAGGCGAATTTACCTTGGAAAGAAATCTGTTCTTGTCGCTTCATTCAGGTTTGGGCGTAGATACTTATCCAATAGGAATCGACGAAGATCCAAAGAAAATATTGGATATATTAAAAACAGTCCAAGGCCTTTCAAATAAATACAAAAAGCCGCTTTCAGTCAGGTTTGTCTCAGACGGGAAAGCAAAAATAGGCGAGAAGACGGATTTTAAAAACCAATACTTAAAAGACGTTATAATTAGAGCGATTAAGTAACGCCTTTAAGGTCACAATTTGTGACCTTAAACTTGAGGTGCCGATTTGGCACCTCCAAAAGAGCTTCGTCTAGCGCAAAACTGGATATCACAAATTGTGATATCCAATAAATTAAGCAAAGTCTATGCCTGAAATCAATCAATTTCTTGTCCCCTTGGAACGCATTGAAAGCTACATTTATTTTATTCGAGGCAAGAGGGTTATGCTTGATCGCGACTTGGCAGCGCTTTATGACGTTTCTACTAAAACGCTAAATCAAGCAGTTAAACGTAATAAAAAACGTTTCCCAGAAGACTTCATGTTTCAGTTGGATAGAGACGAAACAGAGCTACACCAAGCGCAAAACTTGAGGTCACAATTTGTGACCTCAAGTTTGAGGAGCCAAAATGGCACCCCAAGTTGGGGCGGAACAAGGTATCTGCCGCTGGCCTTTACTGAACAAGGCGTTGCCATGCTTTCCAGTGTTTTGAACAGCGAGCGCGCCATTATGGTCAACATCCAGATAATTAGGACGTTCACTAAGTTGCGCGAAATGGTTGCCTCGCATGAGGATTTGAAGCTGAAACTCGAAGCACTCGAGAAAAGATATGACGAAAATTTTAAAGCGGTCTTTGACGCATTGAGGAAATTGTTGGAAGATGATGAAATGCCCAAACCACAAATCGGGTTTACCCTAAAATAATATGCGAATCCTTGGAGTTGATTACGGAGAAAGCAAGATCGGCATCGCACTGGGCGATACTGAGACGAGGATCGCCAGCCCGTGGATGATTTTGGAGAATCAGGGACATGGCGAATCCATCAAGCAGATCAAGCTTATTTTTGAAAATGAAAAAGCCGAGAGAATCGTAGTGGGCATACCTGTTTCGCTTAAGAACCCAGGCCAGGAAAACGAGCAGGTGCGGACCATTAAGCGCTTCATCGCTGATTTAAGGACGCAAAACATACCAGTGGACGAGCAGAATGAAATGTTATCAAGCGCCCAAGCCGCTTATTACATGCATCAGACCGGGTCCAAGAACCAGGATGATGCTGTGGCTGCGTCAATTATGCTTGAGGCTTACTTACAAAGAGCGGAAACTGACAACTGACAACTTACAAGAGTGGCTAGGTTACTCTTGTCAGTTGTAAGTTTATAGTTGTATGTACATCCGCGACCAAGTGATTGTTCTGAAAAAGTCAGCCTACCGGGAAACAGACCGGAGGTATTTTATGTACGGCTTGGAACACGGGCTGCTGATTGCTGTGGCTAGGGGAGCATCCAAGACAACTGCGAAACAAGCTTGCTCGCTTGAGCCCTTGTCTTTCGCAGACGTCATGATTGCGCCTGGCAAAGCGCACGCCCATCTCGCGGTCGCTACGCCGTACCACGTACAACGTACCACGTACAACGTTGAACAGACGTCAGGAAGCGAGCTACGAGATGCGAGCTACGAGCTACGAAAATTGGGGGCATTAGTCGTCGGCGGTGCTTTCGCGGACCTGTGTCTCACTTTGCTTAAGACCGGGATCGCGGACAAAAGAATTTTTGAACTTTGGCAGCAACTTCTTTCATGTCTCTCTGATCTACCCCAAGAACCGACTGCGTATAGATCCAAATTATTGTATGCTGCGGCCGCACTTAAACTTTTGAAACTTTTGGGTTATGGCCCAAGCCTTAATTTATGCTTGTCTTGCCGCCGCGAAATAGAACGCGAAGAGGCCAAGTACTCGCTGGACAATAATGGAGTGCTCTGCACTTCGTGCGCTACGCGCGATACCTCGGCCTTGTTTTTGGAGGCTAATGCCTTGGCCTGTTTGCGCCTCATGGAAAGCGCGGCTTTTGTCGATTTACTCCCTGTCTCCATCCCCACAGATGCTTTGCAAAAGGCTTTGAATGCCGTGCGCTTGGCCCTCCAGCACGCGCCTTTGGACCGCGAACCGCATGGCTTGGTCACGATTGAGTGCATAATGGCCTGACATTGACTTTAGAGTGAAAATAAGCCAATATTACTGTCATCTTGAGCCTTATCCCGTTGTCATTTCGAGCGAAGTTTTACGAAGTCGAGAAATCTCCGATTTAACGTGGCTAGGTGACGTCAGTTTCTGAGATCTCTCCGTTCCGCTTCGCTACAGTCGAGATGACAAAAGGAAGAACGGTCGAGATGACAAACGAAGCGTTCAGAATGACAAATAAAATATGCAAACCTTTATATCAGATTTTTCAGAGCTCGTGGGCCAGAGCGCAACCATCAAAGGCTGGGCTTACAATGTCCGTTCTTCGGGCAAAATCGCCTTCCTCCAAATCCGCGACGGGTCTGGTTTTGTGCAGGCCGTGTGCGTGCAAAGCCAAGTGGATGAGATCACCTGGAATCGCACGCTTGAGGTCACGGTTGAATCTTCAGTCATTGTCACGGGCATTGTGACCAAGCATCCCAAACAGGTTGACGTTTTTGAGTTACAAGTTACAGGTCTTGAGATTGTTCAGAAGGCAGAGGAATATCCCATCGGCAAAAAAGAACATGGCCCGGATTTTCTGTTGGACAACCGCCACTTGTGGCTGCGCGCGCAATCGCAATGGGCAGTCATGCGCATCCGCAACACAATCATCAACGCGACCTATGATTGGATGCGTAACAATCATTTCATCAAGATCGATTCACCGATACTCACGCCCAATGCTTGCGAAGGCACGACTGAATTGTTTGAGATAGATTATTTTGAAGATAAAAAAGCGTATCTCGCGCAGTCAGGTCAATTATATATCGAAGCCGCCATCGCCTCAGTCGGCCGCTGTTTTGATTTTGGCCCAGTTTTTCGCGCTGAAAAATCCAAAACGCGCCGCCATCTGATTGAATTCTGGATGATGGATGCTGAAGCCGCGTTCGTGGAGCATAAAGAGAGCATGGAAATCCAGGAACAGCTCATCTCTTTTATCGTCAAATGCGTGCTTGAGACTTGCCAGGAAGAACTGAAGCTTTTGGAGCGCGATCAAGAGCCATTGAAAAAAGTCGTGGCGCCTTTTTATCGCATCACGCATGCCGAAGCCATCAAGCTCTTGCGCGAAAAGGGGAGTGATATCGGCGATATGGCCGATCTAGGTGCTGATGATGAGACAATCCTCACGCAAATGTATGACAAGCCTATTTTCATTGAAAAATATCCAGCCGAAGTCAAAGCTTTTTACATGAAGCGCGACCCCAATGATCCGCGGTATGTCTTGAATTCCGATCTGCTCGCACCCGAAGGCTATGGCGAAATAATCGGTGGATCACAGCGCGAGGACAACTACGAAGAATTGATCAAACGCGTGCGCGAGCACAATTTGCCTGAAAAAGCTTTCCAATGGTATTTGGATCTGCGCAAATACGGATCAGTCCCGCATTCTGGCTTTGGCTATGGCTTAGAGCGCATTGTGGCCTGGGTTTGTGGCCTGCACCATGTGCGTGAAACCATACCGTTTCCGAGGCTATTGAATAGGTTGGAACCGTGAGATTAGCCAAAAATCCCTCTAAGTCTCCCTTTGACAAGGGAGACTTTTGGTATTGACATTTTGGCTAAAACGTGCTAGTTTTGTCCTAGCCGGTTCAACCACTTTTGGTTGACGGACATCTGTGAATAGCGGATGTTGGATTGTGTCGCAGAAGGGAGTTAGCCATGAATAGTGGCAATGTGTATGAGAAGCTGTACAAGGCCTGGGCGTCAATCAGCGCCATGACAATCGGCGATTCTGAGCACAGGCAACGAGATCCTGAGAGTGTGCTGTTTTACATCCAGCGCATCATCAATGAAAAGGATTTCATGTCAGTGTTCAGTGTGCCAGATGATTCAGTAAGCCTTGTCCCTGTTGAGGGCTGGGCCACGGACTACACGCGCTTCTACAAAGAAGTGTTCAACCTGACGGTTGATTTCACCAATGTCAAGATTCCTTGGGATCACCCTGGTTTTGATTGGGTGGTCATGATCGCGCAAGGCTTGACCATGAATCAGACTTGGGCCAAGTGCACGCGGTACATCCATTCGTATACGCCTCCTAGTCAAAACCTGGACAGCACGGTGACTGTAAACGACCGCACGTCAGCTACGGCATATGCCATACGCGTCCGAGGTCGGGAGGAATCTGACGAAGAGAATGCGGGTTTTTCGGCCGATGTTCTGGCCAACCGCAAGGTGTGTGGTTTGATGAATCTGAAGCAAAACATCACACTGCTTGAGTACCTCGTGCTTTGCCTGTGGTATAACTGGAAGACTCGAGGCAAGCTTCTTGACACGGGGACTGTCACGCTGTGCGCTGGTTCTCGGCACGAAGACGGTACTGTGCCATGCGTTGATAATGACAAAGGTAGCCTCGGGGTTTGGTTCTGCCAGCCCGCAGCTTCCGGCTCGCTTGTCGCCTCACGCACCGTACTCGCGCGCCTTTGATTCTTGCCTCGCATACACGTGTATGCGGGGTTTTTTGTACGCCGCGCGTTCCTACGAATTACGAATAACTCAAACGAATATACGAATTACGAATATTTGACGAACAGGGGATGTTTGACAAATAGCGCGATAAATGTTAACCTCGTAGCCGCTCTTACTTTAATGTCTTAGAGACGCATCCCCGTAAAAGTCGACATAATGTCGTCTCACGGGGGAGACCACAACCCATTTGGAGAATGTGCATGACCCTGACGATGAAGTCGAGCGGAGGAAAATGTTTTGGCAAGGCAAACGTAAGACAGAGGGCTCGGCCCAACCCGTTTTACGTGCCAGCCGCACCCCGGTCCAACACGTCGGAAATCTGCGATGCAGAAGAGCTCGAGGAAGTGGAAGAGGCTGCTGAGGCCGCCCCTGAGTCCAGGCCAGCCTTCATTCCGCCGGCCGAGGACGTGCTACGCGTGCTGGCCAGGGATGTGGTGAAAGAGCTTCGAGCGGATTACGAGTCCGTTGAAGATCTGCTGATCTTTGCGGCCTATGCCAGGATTTGCAGTCCTGGGTTGCCGAGCGCAGCTGTTGAGAACTTCGTGCTGGCCGAGCTTCGTCGCCATCTGAGCGTGATCAAGGCCAAGCCCGACCGCCCTGAAGCTGAGAAGATTCCTGAGGCGCTCGCAGCGCATGGCAAGATCCTGCCCGGCCTGATCAAGGCCAGGCTGGAGATTGCGGTCAAGGAGCCGAGTAATGGCCAACGCCTGCAATCCGGGCACTGGGCATACCCCATCACGATCAGCTCTCGGCGCTGCCACATCTTGGTCAAGCGCAATGGCCAGACCCAAGTCATCGGCCTCCTGACTGAGAAAGAACTCAAGGACATGCGCCTGAAGGAGGCAAAGAGCCGCAAGGACACTTTCCACCGCCACGCGCCTGCCAGTACCCGCTAAAACAGGGTTTAATCCCCCTTGATCCCCCTTTGACTAAAGGGGGCTTTTTGTATTGACGTTTTCGATTTAAGGGAGCATCATCTGCCTCGTACTTTGACTAGCTTATTCAGGCCAGAACTCCGTAACAAAGGAGGGCTAGGATGGGTAGCGTAATCCAGAGTCAGCAACAAGCAGGGTTAGCGCAAGAAGATATTGAAGCGTTCCACAAGGAGATCTGCCAGCTGGCGTTCAGGTTCTATGCTCAAGACAAGGCGAAGTTGATTTTAGCTCAGCTTGAGCCCATGTTCACCTGGAACTTTGATCTGGCTCAGCCTGCCATTGATTTGGAGGAGCAGGTCTGCCGTGCTTTGTTCTGGATCAAGCCCCAAGAGCTTGATTCAATTCAGGTAGTCGATCTCAAGGAATGGCACAGGAGCTATTTTGACGCCAAGACAGACATTGCGAGGCTGGATGACAATGCTGCCAAGGCTGAATATGTCCAGAGATTGGAGAATCAGACTCTTCGGTCTCGGACATTCAGGCGGGGGAACCGGGAAATAGAAGTGGATTTCTACGAGTGGCTTTACAAGAATTTTCGGCCATTCATGGAAAGCAGCGCTTTTGCCGGTTTCAGCAACTATCTTCAGCGACAGCTCGTGAACGTAGTCGGCACAGCCTATGCGAGCATTCTCCACCCTCGCTTGCTGGAAGCAGTGTGCTTGCCTTGCATGTACTCGCTGGCTGGCTTGAACGAGGAGGCCTGCAAGTGCGGGGCTGAACTCAGGTTGTTCATGGCTGGCACGCCCTTGGTCGGTATCAAGTCTTTGCGTCCGGTAATCCTGGCCAAAACCCCAACTTCACGCGGTTGAGTCTCGAAGCAGTTTGCAAAAGCTGCTTTTTTTAGTAGAATTGATTCATTATGACAATCGAAGGAAAAACGTTCAACGAAGGAAAGGGCTCAAAGTTCGGGTGGTTCACTTGGATGGCTGTAGGTCTGATTTTGGTCGCTGCTGTCATTATTGCTGTTTTTAAATTTTGGCCGAACAGTACAGCACCTCAGGCCATCTCACCAGGAATAAATCTGGGAGAGGAAGGCGCCAAGTGCGGAGGCGAAATGAGATTGCCTTGCGAGCCTGGTTTGGAATGCAGTGCGCAAAACCAAAACGAAGGAACTTGCGTGAAATCAAATACTCCGGTGCAGAAAGCGCAACCCACGACCTAAGACACTGAAAACTGGAAGAACACAATCTGTCATCTTGAGCGTAATGAGTTCGACGAATGAAGTCGAAAGATCTGGGTCGTTCTGATCAAACCAGATCCTTCGACTCCGTCAGACTCCGCTCAGGATGACACTTGCTAGTTTTGACTTTACTGGCTTTTTTATGTAACCTAAAGGGCATATTATGCAACGTACAATGATTTTAGACGCGGTCAAAAAGGCCGGACAAACCGTGTGTATAAAGGGCTGGATCCACTCCAGGCGCAACATGAGCAAGTTGGCTTTTTTGGATATTAGGGATCGTTCGGGCTTGGTCCAGGTCGTGCTTGTGCCCAGCGAGCTCACGCCCTCTGCGCAAAAGCTGATGGACGAATTGCGGCCAGAAGATGCGATCTGCATCACAGGCATTGTCCAAAAAAGAGGGGAGAAGCAGATCAACCCCAATTTGCCGACCGGAAGCATTGAGATTTTGGGCAAGGACATTGAAGTCTACAACCATGCCAAGACCACGCCGTTTGAAGTCGATAAAGATACGTCGGGCGTGAATGAGGAAATGCGCCTCAAGTACCGCTATCTGGATTTGCGCACTGCGCGCATGCAAAAGAATCTGGAGATGCGCGCCAAGGTCACGCAATCGCTCAGGAAATTTTTGGTCAAGCAAGGATTTTTGGAAGTTGAAACACCGACCTTGGTCAAAGGCACGCCTGAGGGTTCGCGCGAATATCTTGTGCCATCCAGATTGCATCCTGGAAAATTTTACGTTTTGCCTCAGTCTCCTCAACAATTCAAACAGCTCCTCATGGTGGCTGGCATCGAGAAGTACTTCCAAATCGCCAGGTGCTATCGCGACGAAGATGCGCGCGGCGACCGCCAGATGGAGTTCACCCAGCTTGATCTTGAGATGTCTTTCGTGAAACAGGAAGATGTTTTGAAGCTCGTAGAAAAGATGATGCTCGCTTTGATCAAAGAAGTCGCGCCTGAGAAAAAGCTTACGTTCAAAAAGTTTCCGCGCCTCTCATATAAAGACAGCATGAGCCAGCACAACACAGACAAGCCGGACTTGAGAGTCGACAAAAACGATCCGAACGAGCTGGCATTTTGCTGGGTCATAGATTTTCCAATGTTCGAAATGGGGAGCGACGGCAAACTGAACACTGCCCACCATCCTTTCTGCGCCATAAACCCCAAGGACAAGAAATATTTGGACAAGGATCCGCTCAAAGTCAGGGCCTGGAGTTATGATTTGGTGTTAAACGGCTATGAACTCTCATCCGGCTCCATCAGGATCCACGAGCCAGACATGCAGAAAAAGATTTTTGAGATTTTAGGCATGTCAGACGATGAAATCCAGTCAAAGTTCGGGCACATGTTAGAGGCCTTCCAGTACGGCGCGCCCCCGCACGGAGGTGCGGCACCGGGCTTGGACAGGCTGGTGATGCTGTTGTGCAATGAGCCCAATATCCGTGAAGTAATTGCCTTTCCCAAGACCGGCGATGCGCGGGATCTGCTCATGGGCGCGCCGTCCGAGCTGCCAGCTGACCAGGTCGCGGAAGCACACATACGAATAATTCAAAATTAAAAATTCAAAATTCAAAATGTTTGTGTCGCTACGCGATTTTATAGAATGAATGCCGTTAGGCCTCGTAAATTTTGCATTATGAATTATGAATTTTGCATTGTATGTCAGTCATTTACGATAAAATTCTAAAACCAGTGTTCTTCCTGATGGATCCTGAGTTTATCCATCACCGGATCAATAGTTTTGGATATTGGCTCGGGCGTTTTGGCGCTACCAGATCAATCGTCAGGTTTTTTTGCAAACCATATGCTGACCCGGTTCTGCAGACTCAAATCGCCGGCATTAAACTCCAAAATCCTCTGGGAGTTGGCGCTGGTTTTGATAAAGAAGGCAGGATAGTGCACACGTTGAATGAGGTCGGCTTCGGTTATGTTGAGGTTGGATCCATCACCGGTCAACTCAGCCCGGGCAATCCGCGTCCGCGTTTGTGGCGCTTGCCAGAGGATCGCGCGCTTGTGGTCAACTATGGTCTGCTTTCAACCGGAGCTGATGCAGTCAAAAATCGATTTGCAGCGATCGCTAAAGACCGTCCTTGGCCCATCCCAGTCGGCATCTCTGTGGCCAAATCAAATGTGCCTGGATTGTCTGGTGAGGCTGGCATGCAGGATCTTTTGGATGCTTATGCCAAGCTTGAGCCGTTCGCATCTTACATGACGGTCAATGTTTCTTGTCCGAATGTGGGCGATGCCAACCAATATTGCCAGGACCCGCTTTTGTATCGCGAACTTTTGTCGCGCTTGGATGCCATCCATCCATCCAAGCCAGTCTTTTTCAAGCTTTCGCCTGACTTGAGCGATGAACGCGTATTGGAAATACTCAAAGACACGGAAAAATATTCTTGGGCCAAAGGTTTTGTGCTTACGAACCTCACGCATGATCGCACAGGTCTCACGTCAAAGAATTTAGCCAAAGCCACCAAAGGGGGAGTGTCTGGCCAACATCTCAAGATGAAAGCTGATCATATGCTTGCCGTGGCAGCCAAGGCTGGGCGCCCGCGTTTTGAATTCATCGGGCTCGGCGGAATTGAAACAGCTGAGGATGCGTACCGCAAAATCAAGCTTGGCGCGTCCGTTGTCCAAATCGTTACCTCTGTTATTTATAATGGCCCAACCTTCCCGTCGACTCTGCTCAGACACCTGGCAGAACTGATCAAAAAAGACGGCTATACGTCAATTGCCCAGGCTGTGGGAAAAGACCTGTAAACCAGTTGATTGCCTGGCGCTTTTTTGCTAATATTAGGCCGTGGGATATACGGTGAATATCGAGCATTTTGAGGGTCCTTTGGACCTGCTTTTACAGCTCGTAGAAAAGGATGAGCTGGAAATATCCAAGCTGTCTTTGGCATCCGTGGCCGAACAGTTCATCAAGTACATGCAGTCTAAGACGGTTCTGCCCGAGGAAATGGCAGATTTTTTAGTTGTGGCCTCTAAGCTCGTTTATTACAAATCCAAATTATTGCTCCCTGGCTTTTCTGATCAGGAGATGGAAGAGGGCCCGGATTTGGAAGCCCAATTGCGCCAGTACCAGATGTTCGTGACCGCGGCCAAAGAAATCGACCAGATATGGAAATCGGGCAACCAATCTTTTTCGCGCAGCCAAACAGTGGTGCGCCGCATCCGCGAAGTAAAATTCTCACCGCCTGAGAATGCCAGCCTGGATATCATGTCAGAGATAATGAAGCGCATCATTGCCCGGATCGAGCCGATCGTGCGTTTGCCCAAAGTCGCGATCCGCAAAGCCATCTCCTTGCACGAAAGGATTAAGGACTTGTTCGGCCGGATCCATGAGCATGCCACGATTTCGTTCAAGACATACATCAAAGACATCAAGCACCGCGAAGATGCGATCGTGAGTTTTCTGGCTTTGCTTGAACTCGTCAAACAGCGCTTTGTCATGGTTGAACAAATAGATCTGTTCAATGATATCTCCATATCAGCCCATCCAGAAGCGCCGGAGCGCGACCCATTAGTCGAATCATTTGCCTAACAAATATGAATCTAGACCAATTGATAGAAGCGACATTGTTCGCGGCCGCACGGCCCATGACTTTGCGCAAGCTGGCAGAGCTGGCCAAAGCTGAAGCCGAGGATGTGAAAAAGGCTGTGGCTGATCTTGCGGAGCGCTTGGATGAAGGGAGCGGGCTCATGCTCCAGAATTACGGCAACGAGGTAGAGCTTGTGACCAAGCCCGAAGCAGCTGAAATAGTCAAAACCGTGGTCAAAGACGATGAACAAGGGGAGCTTACGCGCGCATCGCTTGAAGCTTTGACTATTTTGGCTTATCGCGGACCAATGACTCGCCCTGAATTGGAACAAGTCCGCGGCGTGCAATCATCTTTGATTCTGCGCAACCTCATGATCCGCGGTTTAGTCGAACAAAAAGAGGATGAGCGGCTTGGGCAGCCAACGTATGCGATTACTTTTGATTTTTTGAAGCACTTAGGCCTGAAATCCGTCACAGACCTGCCTGATTATCAGGCTTTGCGCGGGCATACAGCCATTGTCGACATGTTGAACCAGTTGAATGAACCGGAAAAAGAAAAACAAGAAGATAACAAAAGCGATTTAAACGTATGATCAGCAGCCTTTTAGCATTGATGACAGCCATGTCGATTGAGCAGGCCCCAGCGCCTGGCGTTAGCGCACTCAGGGTTTATGGACAAAACGTGCCGATTCAAGTGACTGTTGTACAGTATGGTCCGGACAAGTCTGAGATAATCAAGCCGCCGATAAAGAAAAATCCAAGCAATCTTGGTATTGCCACCACAGGCAAGAGCGTGTTCGTGGCCGATGTTGCCAGCGGTGGCATTTTATATGCTAAAGCGC
Source organism: Patescibacteria group bacterium (assembly GCA_041665165.1). Lineage (GTDB taxonomy): Bacteria > Patescibacteriota > Patescibacteriia > 2-12-FULL-60-25 > 2-12-FULL-60-25 > MWCR01. The sequence continues at coordinate 28,577 of JBAYJJ010000010.1, forward strand.
CGCACGAGCAACGCTCCATTGCCAGCTTGACCAAGCTCATGACCGCAATCGTCGCTCTGGAGAACGAATCAAACCTCAAACAGGAAATGACTTTTCAGGACAGTGATTTTGACCATCAAGGCGAGGCAGTCTTCCAGTCTGGCGACACTTTGACGCGGGGCGAAGTATTGCGCGCAATGCTGGTCGGTTCAGTCAATGCCGCGGCCAATATGTTGGCGCGTACCAGCCATTTGACGCGCGAGGATTTTGTGCAACGCATGAACGAGAAGGCGCGCGATTTGCATCTCAACTCCATGAAGTTTGCTGATCCAAGTGGTTTGAATTCGCAGAATAAATCTGATGCCGCGGATATAGCTGCTTTGGCCACTTTGGCCCTGAATAATCCTGACATCCGCAAAGCCATGACCGAGCCAGAGGTCAGTGTCACCACCAAGGCAGGCAAGGCCTATGACATCAAATCCACTAATCTGCTGTTGACCTCGTTTTTGAACAAAGATCCGTATAAGATCGTTGGCGCCAAAACCGGTTCTTTGCCTGAAGCCGGTTATTGCTTGGCCCAGGTGACCAAAGACAAGCAAGGCCATGAGATCGTGGCCGTATTGCTCGGCAGCGACAATCATTTCTCAAGATACAATGATGTGAAAGCCCTTACATCGTGGGCTTTTGATTCGTACCAGTGGGCGAATTGAGGCTTTACAACACAGCTGATTCGTTATAGGTTAATTATCTATGGCGGTACGTGTTGGGATTGATTTAAGATGCCTGTCCCCAGAAGGGGAGCCTGGCGCTGGCGTTTCGCATGCTGCACGCGAGCTCTGTACCAGGTTGATAAAAGACCAGTCTTTTGAGTGGCTGGCTTATGTGCCGAGCGATGCAGTTTGGGACGCTTGTCCGCGTATTCCGCTTGATTCCAGAACAGGCTCAGCTCTGCGTAGCGGCTTAAAACAAGAGCCATGCGATATGCTTTTTGTCCCGAGCGGAAGCATCCCTCCATTTTTAGGAGTCCCAGCCCTGCCTTGGGTCCACGACCTAATCATCTTTGAACATCCAGAATGGTTCCCCCAATCCTGGTTCAAGCGGCTGGTGACGAAGACGCTTTATTTACGCGGGCTCAAGAAAGCTCCGGCAATATTTGCGGTCTCTGAATACACAAAGAAAAAAGTTTTGGAAAAAATCGGTAAACGCGCGGAAAAGGTAGTCGTCACTTATGAGGGCGGGGATAGTGAGTTGGCTGTCATCAAAGACATCCAAGCGAAAAAAGAGTCAGCGCGACAAATGATCGCAGGAAAATACGGATTCAAGAAACCCTTCATATTATGTCTGGGAACTATTGAGCCTCGGAAGAACTTAGCCATGTTGGTTCGCGCCTGGAAGGCATATCGCCAAACCCTTAACCCTAAACGCGAAACGCGCGATCTTGTGATTGTAGGAAACGTGGGTTGGAAATACGAAGATGTGATTGAGGAAATCAAAGCCTTGCCGCATGAGGCCAAATATCACATGTACCTTATCCGCCGGGCGAGCGATGAGACAAAGCGCAATTTTTTATTGGCTGCAGATATGGTTTGTGTGCCGTCTTTGGACGAAGGCTTCGGGCTGGTCGCTTTAGAAGCGCAGCAAGCAAATACTAGGGTCATTTCCAGCAATGCTGGAGCTTTACCTGAAGTCATGGGCCAGAATGGAGTGTCGCTTGATCCAACGGATGAAAAGGCCTGGATAGAAGCTTTGTCAGATCAGATTGATGGTGCAACACGTCAAAACATCAATCCAGAGTTTTTTTGGGACAAGGCTGCCGAAAAGGTTCTTTTGGGTTTAAGGAAATACGGCCTGCCTTCTGTCCGTCGGAAAAAGAAATAAGCTCAAGTTTTTTGAATCGGGTCAGGTTTTTTATCTGAGCCTCTTTTTTTCGTGCAATTGATTCAGACTTGGCTTTTTCGTGCCAGACCAATTTGACCGGTCTTCTGGACCGCGTGTACTTGGCGCCCTTGCCTTGATTGTGTTTTAAGACCCTGTTTTCCAGGTCAGTAGTGATTCCGGTATACAAGGATTTGTCTTTGCAATGCAGAATATAAACAAACCAGGGTTTCATACCAATAGTCGTTTATTGGCGAAGGCACGACCTGAACCGCTTTTTAAGTATTTTTCAAAACAGATAGCTTGGGTTTTTGTTGGGAAGGCACAATACCATGTAAGAACGTAATCTCCATTTTTTTTAGCTGTCGTACACGTTCCGCCGGTTTGATGCTCGTTCAATCGTCGTTCGATGTCGGTTGTCCAACCTTTGTACAAAGTACCATCCAAACGATGCTTGAGAATGTATACAAAAAACATATGTATAAAGTATATACCAAAAAGTCCGCCTTCGCCCCTATCGGGCTATGGCGGACTACCAGCCTTCGCTTCACCTTCTTTACGCTGGCCGCGCCAGCCGAAGCTTCAGCGAAGGCATGATAAACCAAAAGTCCGCCTTCGCCCCTATCGGGCTATGGCCGACTACCAGCCTTCGCTTCACCATCTTTACGCTGGCCGCGCCAGCCGAAGCTTCAGCGAAGGCTGGTAG
>JBAYJJ010000011.1:0-31014 GCA_041665165.1 Patescibacteria group bacterium
AGCGCCAATCCCAGGCAAATCATTAGTTGGTATAGAAGTGCCAAACCAAAGCGTAGCCATTGTGGGCTTACGCGAATTATTTGAAACAAAAGATTGGCGCGACCGCCGCAGCCAATTATCGTTTGCTTTGGGCCGCGACGTGAGCGGCAAGCCCTGGCTCTCGGATATCACGAAAATGCCGCACTTGCTCGTGGCTGGGGCAACAGGCTCAGGTAAATCGGTTTGTTTGAATACGATTATCATGTCCCTGGTGTTTTCAAACGGTCCGGACGAACTCAAGCTTATACTCGTTGACCCGAAGCGCGTTGAATTCCCGATCTATAATGGAATTCCGCATTTGATTACGCCGGTCATAACTGACGTGGAAAAGACAGTCAATTCCATGAAATGGGCCATCCGCGAAATGAATCGCCGTTTTGATTTGTTGTCCAAGATGCAGGCCCGCGATATTGCAAGCTATAACCAGCGTTGCCAGGAAAAATTGCCATATATTGTCATGATTATTGATGAGCTGGCTGACCTTATGGTAACAGCCAAGCAGGACGTGGAATCTCAAATCGTGCGCCTGGCTCAAATGTCGCGCGCAGTCGGTATCCATTTAGTGCTGGCTACGCAAAGGCCATCAGTGGATGTCATCACCGGCCTGATCAAAGCTAACATTCCGGCGCGCATTGCGTTTTCCGTGGCTTCGTCCATGGATTCGCGTACTATTTTGGATCAATCAGGTGCAGACAAGCTTATCGGGCGTGGCGACATGTTGTATTCAACAGCGGAGATGTCATCGCCTCGTCGCATCCAGGGCGTGTATGTAGCGGATGATGAAATCAACCGCGTGGTTGAATATATAAAATCAAAATACGAACCAGCGGATTATGATCCAGGAGTAGTGGAACGCGCGAATCAAACTTCTTTATCTGATGTCAGCAGAGGCATAATGGATGAAGATGCAGACGTGATGTTGCCCGCGGCTAAGGAAGAAATCATCCGTGCGGGCAAGGCCAGCGCCTCGCTCCTGCAAAGGAGGCTTAAGGTCGGGTATGCGCGCGCAGCCAGAATTTTGGACTTACTTGAAGCCGAAGGATTCATCGGGCCATCAGACGGTGCCAAGCCGCGCGAAATTCTGCAAGTTGAATTCACCAAAGGCATGGATCAAGTACCTGTAGGTTCGCAGCCTGCATTAGACCAGGTCAATCGCGAGATTCCAGACATAGAAGAGGAGTAGTATGTCTTTTGTCCAAAAAAAAATCGGCCCAGAACAGGGATTTGGCGCTGATCTTAGGCAGTTACGTGAATTACGCGGCTGGACGCGCGATGCTTTGGAGCGCGCGACAGGCATCCATAAGAACACGATCCGTCTGCTTGAAGAAGAGCGGCTGGAAGAATTGAATGACCCAGCATATGCTGAGCGGCATGTCCGTTCTTTGGTAAGCGCTTTGGACGGCAGGGTCGGATTTTTTTTAGAAAAATACCGTTTAGTACTCGAGCGGCTGGGCAAAAAATCAGGCCAAGATAATTTTGTCTTTACCAGGAGAATCAAGAAATCTGATTTGTTCGTGCCCTCCAAATATCTTATTTTAGTTGGGATTGTTTTAGTTGTAGGTATTCTTGGCTGGTATGTTGCGCATCAGGCTGGTCACCTTACGGCCTCGCCCCAACTAGAGATCCTGGAGCCGGCTGACCATGCTGTGATCAACAACTCGCTATTGCGCGTAAGGGGCAAGACAGATTCGTCGGCCTCAGTCACAATCAACGGCCAATCAGCCGTGGTGGAAACGGACGGATCTTTTGACATCTCTTTTGATGTGCCCAGGGGCACGACTCGATTAGATGTTGTCGCTAGGCGGCGCTATGGCGGAGAAGTGGAAACAGTCAGATACGTTACATACAATCAGTCCGCGACCGGAACTAGTGTTTTACCAACACAAGCGTCAACAACAACACAATAAAAAAAGCTGCATTCGCGAGTGCGTTTGCAGCATAGTACGGTGTCAGAACCTAGGTTTCTTGGGAGGAACGACCTCATCCGGCTTTTCTTCCATGCCGGCTACTTCTGTTTCGACGTCGTCCAGTCCTTCTTCCACATCGTCGCCAACCTGGGCTTGATGCGACCCATCGTCGGTCTGTTCTTCGCTGGCAGCGTTGTCACCCGCTTGCTCACCGCTGCTAGCACCATCGTCTTCGGCTGCGGGTGCTTGATCGACAAGGGAGTCTTGGTTGAGCCTGTCCCATTCCCTGGATCCATAGGCCTCGGCTGGCATCTCCAGCCCGTAGCGATAGGCTTGGCGTTCCAGTGATCCGTCAGTCATCCAGACGTAGTAACTCATGAGCATCAGGCGGAGTGCGAAGAAGCTCATGAAGACGATCTTGATCCTCTGGTTGTTACCACGCGACGGAATCTTGATGATGAAACAGCCCGTACGATCGGGCCGGTCTTCACCATCACGGCTGCCAGTAAAGCCCATCAGAAACTGAGGGAAGTCTTTTTGGGCGAACAGCCCGCGTTCCTCGGAAGACAGACCCATGCTCCAGTAGGCCTTGGTCAGCATGTGCAGAGCAGAGCTCATGGTGTACAAGCCCTTGACATGACCTTGATCGTTTTCAACGAGCTCGCATGTATCCGGGTTGACGTACACATCACAGTTGAAGTCGTAGTTCGAGATGTATTCTTGCACGTCAAGGTGCAAACCGCTCCAGTACTCGGGATAGAGCTCCTGGAACCTGTCTCGCTCATGAACCTGGAATTCGGGTAATGTGGAAACGTGAAGCCACGTTTCACTGAGGCACGGGATTTTGCTCTCTACCTCTTCGCCGACGAAAATGTCAGCCACATCATCCGGGTCGTTCTTTCGCTTTTCGACCATGGAGAGTTCCCGCTTGTCCAGGAACTGGAGACGCTGTTTGCAGTACAGCATTCCTGTGGTCGTGACATACATCAAGTCGTTGCGGAGCAGTCGGTTTGCCCAGCGCCTGAGGGGGTGAATGGTTTTGGTCCAGAGCGGGAGAGGGGGTGAATTCTCGTCCGGCTTGTCTCCCTCGTTGCCCAGGTTTACGTACACGCTTTCGGCGAGCACGCCCCTGAGTCCCATTCGTTTCGCTTTCCTGATGTCCGGTATTGATCGACGTGTTCCCATGAGGTCCTCCTCGGGTGAAGTTTGAATGTTTAAGGAGCTTCATGCTCCTCCATGTCTTGTCGTAAATTGTTTGCGAAAAAACATGGGGGAGTCTGGCAGAATAAAGATGGAGGCGATGTTCGCTTTAGGCAGAAGCTTCACACGAACCCGCTTGCGTTTTTTTGAGCCCAGCCTAAGCCGGAGTCTAAAAAACACTCATTTGGCATAGCCAAAAGTCCCCTCCATTTGTATTCAGCCAGTTTTCAATGAATAGGTAATCTTAGCAAAAATTTGGATATTTGTCAAGGCCCTGAGGTTCAACTCAACCAACAAAAAAGACCCTAATTAGGGCCATTTTACTCAAATCAGCTTAATCTTCTTTAAAAGGATGCTTATTTTTGCGGTTATATTTAACTTTTGCCTTATGGATACGCGAGACCGGAGGCTGGGTTTTACGGATCTTTTTTTCAATATTCCGCATTGAAAGCACGATGGTGTTGCTTGCCGGGGTCTTTATGTGGGTTGGTTGAGCTTTTTTCTTAGCCATAACAGTTTAATTCTACCACTTTTTTAGGCAAACAAATACCCTGAAAGATGCGGAGGCGGATACACAGGATAATAAATTATCCAGTGATCATGGTAGCTACTAGTCAAGTTAGTCCAGTTTGCACCGGACTGCATGAGGTTGGCGACCCCTCCCACGGAAACTCCAATTTTCATGGTGTTTCTGTGGAGAGTTGTTCTCTCCTCCACGTCTCTCAAGATATTTGTCGTACAACGTACTTCGTACAACGTGGTACGTAGTACGGGGTACGATGGTACGTTTCGAGGCGCTTATTGAGGTATGGAGTGGCAAAGCACAAGTGCATGCCAATCCTGGAGTTGTACTGACACAGAGTTCCAGTTTGCACCGGATCTCAATGCTTCCTCCTCCGCCTGCAACATAGCCCGTGTTCGGGTGCTGCAAGGTTTTTCTCCTCAATGCGCGCTTCGAAGGCTTTTCAAAATAACGATATACTATACCAGAAATTCTTGTTTTTGTCAAGAGTCTCTGACTGGTTTTCTTGGCTAATATTAGCGCAAATTTTATTGGCTTGATTGAGCCAAATTACACATTTTTAGCCAAAATAAGCCAAAATGAAAAACCGCCGGCTGGAAGTGTGTTCCAGTCGGCGGGTTGTATAGTTCCTCCTTGAATGTTCGGGTTTAGGCCGCAACAGGCGGTACGAGCCGCAGGTGTCCGCGGCGGCCGCGCTCCTTTTTCATGGGCTTGGGCTCCTGACGTGCCCGGACATCCTTTGCGCGCCTGGAGGGTTTGACCTCCAAGGCGTACATGGCAATGCCCATCAGCCGGGTGCGCATCTCAGGGCTGGCCACGTCCCAGTATTGCTCCATCTCCTTGCGAGACAGGTTCAGGCTGAGCATCATGGCTTCCAGCCCAGCAATGCATTGAGCGGGCTTGAGGCTGTCCCACCAGGCCTTGAGCTCAGACTCGTCGCGCTCGAGGCGTTGTTTTTGCTCCTCCTTGGCTCTGGCTTGGCCCACGCTTCGAACCTCGTTCTCTGCGATCAGCATGGTCAGTTCGAGCAGGTTTCTCAGCTCTAGCAGGGCTTCGAAGCGTACTTCGATGCCCCTGATCCAGGTCTCTACCTTGAGGTCTGGGTCAAACCTGTACTTGCGGCACAGGCGCTCGTCGAACTCGCGTTCCTTCCAGGTGTCGGGGTGGATCAACCCCCGCAGAACCACTCGATCCTCGGGTTCCAGGTAGTTGTTGATCATGGCCTTCTTGACCAAGGTCAGAGCCGCACGATAGGGCGCGGTTAGAGCCTCGCTTTCGAGATCGACCATGAAGTTGAGATCCAAACCAGCGTCAGAGTCGAGAGTTCCTGCATAGATGGACAGGGTTCGTTTCATGTTACTTCCTCCAGGTGAATGGCCAAATCAACAGAAATGGCCAAGTTGTGTACGAGCGAAATTGCGAATTGAATCAAGTAATTTAGCATAAATTAGCGATTTTGTCAAGAGTGGCAGGCATTTGATTTGACAATGGCCTAGGACTTGGGCCTGTGGTGGTTAGGCCTGTGGTTAAAAACTTGACATGATCCGGTAGAAATGTGATAATTGGGCCAATCTGGATGTTATTTGACAAAAGACTTGCAGGCTGTTCACGGCCAAAAGAGTCTGAATTTCATCCAAAAATTTCATAAAAAAGTGATGCGTACCAAGTTTTAAAAACCAAAAAAATCCCTCTAGAAAGCCAAGAATTTTAGAGGGTTTTTGTGTCAGTCCACCGGAAGATCCATTACCCAAGATAATTAAACAGTGATAGCTAGCAAGGCTGTCGGGCGCTCGGCCAAATGCCCCTCTGTCCCATGTGCGCGAGTCCGGGCAGCATGCAAGCAATCATAATTAGAAGAATTATCCATGAAGACCAGGGTTTTCAGGCGCCAAGCGCCCAAAGAGCGCGAACGCCAATACTTCACGGCCTCTCGCGATGCGATGGCTTTGCCGGACTTGATCGAAGTCCAAAGACAAAGCTACAGATGGTTTCTTGAGAACGGCATCCGCGAGCTGTTTCGGGAACTGTCGCCTGTAAGGGACTTTATCGGACGCGATCTTGAGCTGTCGCTCACGGATTATTTTTTGGATGAACCGAAATTCGATGAAAAGACTTCAAAGGCAAAAAATATCACCTTTGAGGCGCCTTTGCGCGTAAAGACCAGGTTGGTCAACAAGCGCACGAACGAAACCAAAGAACAGGAAATTTATTTGGGCGACTTGCCGGTGATGACTGACCGCGGAACATTCGTGATCAATGGCGTTGAGCGCGTGGTCATTTCACAGCTCGTGCGTTCGGCTGGCGCGTTCTTCACGGCCGAAGCTGGCCGCGGCCGCAGATACTATGGCGCCAAGGTCATCCCAAACAGGGGAGCGTGGCTGGAGTTCGAGACAGATATGAACCACGTGATCTGGGTGAAGATCGACCGCAAGCGCAAAGTCGCGGCAACATCACTGCTCAGGACGTTCGGCATGTCAGCTGACGAAGAAATCAAAGAAGCTTTCAAGGACATCGATGTCCACCCGCTCAATAAATACATTGATGCGACTTTGGCCAAGGACGTGGCCAAGAATGAGGACGAAGGCTACATCGAAGTCTACAAGCGCATCCGCCCCGGAGACATGGCCACGGCAGACAATGCCAAATCTTTGATTCACTCCATGTTCTTCAAGTTTGAACGCTATGACTTGGGTCCGGTCGGCCGCTACAAATTCAACCAGCGTTTCGGCATGCCTTGGGACGCGGACATGATCACCAAGGAAGAGAACAGGATTTTGTCCAAAGACGATTTGATGTCCATCTTAAAGGAAATCATCAGGTTGAATAACACGCAGGAAGATCCGGACGATGTCGATCACCTCGGAAACCGCCGCGTCCGCGCCATCGGCGAGCTCTTGCAGAGCCGCTTCCGCATTGGTTTGGCGCGCATGGAACGCATCGTGAAAGACAGGATGTCCACGCAGGAAATCACCGCCTTAACACCAGGCAGGTTGATCAATGCGCGCCCAGTGATCGCTGCTATCCGCGAGTTCTTCATGTCTTCCCAGCTTTCGCAGTTCATGGACCAGACAAACCCGATGTCTGAGCTGGAACACAAGAGGCGCTTGTCTGCGACCGGCCCTGGCGGCTTGTCGCGCGAACGCGCCGGCTTTGAAGTCCGCGACGTGCATCGCACTCACTATGGCCGCATCTGCCCGATCCAGTCTCCAGAAGGCCCGAGCATCGGCTTGGTCGGCCACATGGCCAGCTACGCGCGCATCAATGATTACGGATTCATCGAAACCCCATATCGCAAAGTAAAAAATTGGGCCGAGAACAATGGCGAAGACGGTGTCGGCCAGTTTTTGAGGGTTGAGGTCCGCGATGGCGAGGGCAAGGTCGTGGGCAAAGCAGGCGAAGAGATTTCGGCAAGCTTGGCAAAAAAGCTGGCCAAGATTTCCATTCCCAAATTGCCGCTTGTGCCGCATGTAACGAACGAAATCGTATATTTGAACGCATTCACCGAAGAGCGCGGCACGACTGCGCCGGCCACCACGCCGATTTCGCGCGACGGCAAATTCATGGTTGAGCGCACTCCGGCCCGCAAGAACGGTGAACCGACAGTGGTCGATGTGCATGAGATCGATTACGTCGATGTTTCTTCCAAGCAGATTCTGTCCATTTCCACTTCACTCATTCCGTTCGTGGAACATGATGACGGCCAGCGCGCACTCATGGGATCAAACATGCAACGCCAAGCAGTGCCTTGCATCAAGCCGGATGCTCCGATCGTGGGTACTGGCGTGGAACGCCGCGCAGCAGTCGATTCAGGCCATGTGATTTTGGCGCCGGATGACGGCACTATCGTTTCTGTTTCCGGCAACCACGTCGAACTGCAGACAGCAGACGGCAAATCCAGGCGTTATGACTTGATCAAGTTCCAGCGCTCCAACCAATCGACTTGTCTGAACCAGCGCGTCAGGGTCAATAAAGATCAGAAAGTTTATGCCGGCGAAGTGCTGGTAGACGGCGCTTCGTGCGAACAAGGCGAATTGGCTTTGGGTCAAAATCTGTTGTGCGCCTTCCTTTCGTGGGATGGCTACAACTTTGAGGACGCCATCATCCTTTCGGAAAAATTGGTGCACCACGACCGCTTTACCTCGGTCCATATCGAGCACTTTGCTATGGACGTGCGCGACACAAAGCTCGGGCCTGAGGTCGTGACCAATGACATCCCGAACGTATCCGAAGAAAAACTCAAGAATTTGGATGAGAACGGAGTAGTGCGCATCGGCGCCGAAGTCAAATCCGGCGATATTTTGGTGGGCAAGATCACGCCTAAGGGCGAGACTGATCTCTCGGCCGAAGAAAAACTTTTGCGCGCCATTTTCGGCGAAAAAGCCAGGGACGTGCGCGACACATCCTTGTACTTGGAGCACGGCGCCCGCGGCAAGGTAGTGGGCATCACGCTCTTTACCCGCGAGAACGGCGACAAGCTCCAGCCGGGCGTGTTGAAGAGGATCGTGGTCGCAGTCGCTGACTTGAGAAAGATCCAAGTCGGAGACAAGCTGGCCGGACGCCACGGAAACAAGGGCGTCATCTCGCGCATCGTGCGCGTGGAAGACATGCCTTTCCTGGAAGATGGCACATCAGTCGATGTGATCCTTTCCCCGTTGGGCGTTGTTTCCCGTATGAACTTGGGACAGATCCTGGAAACGCATATGGGTTTGGCGGCCAATGCTTTGGGTTATCACGTGGCTACCCCTGTGTTTGATGGCGTGCCAGAGCAAGTGCTTTGCGATCAGCTCATCAAGGCAGGCTTCCCGGCCACAGGCAAGATCAAATTATTCGACGGCCGTTCCGGCGAGGCTTATGAGCATGACCCGACAGTCGGATACAATTACATGCTTAAGCTGCATCACATGGTCGAAGACAAGATCCACCAACGCTCCATTGGCCCGTACTCATTGATTACGCAGCAGCCTTTGGGCGGCAAAGCCCAATCCGGCGGACAGCGCTTCGGTGAAATGGAAGTCTGGTCGCTTGAGGCTTATGGCGCAGCCCATACTTTGCAGGAGATACTGACCATCAAGTCAGACGATGTGCCAGGCCGCTCCAAGGCATATGAGGCCATCATCAAGGATGAGCGCATCTCCAAGGTCAATGTGCCGGAATCATTCAATGTGTTGGTCCGCGAACTTAAGGGTCTGTGCTTGGATGTCGAATTGCTCAAAGACGGCAAGCGCATCGAAGAGAGTAAGCCAACTCATGTGGCCAAGCCAACAGTGCCAGGGCAGTCATCCGAAGAATTCGCTTGGGAATCTAATCCAGAAGAATTACCTAAACTCTAACAGACCACTATTATGTCGTTTTTCCAATCAGAAAACGTAAAGACGACCGACTTCAATGGCATGCGCCTGAAGTTGGCTTCGCCTGAGGTGATACGCGGGTGGTCATACGGAGAGGTAACCAAGCCTGAGACCATCAACTATAGGACGCAGAAACCGGAAAAGAGCGGCTTGTTTGCCGAAGAAATTTTTGGCCCTTCCAAAGACTGGGAGTGCTATTGCGGAAAATATAAAAAGATCAGATATAAGGGCATTGTCTGCGACAAGTGCGGTGTTGAAGTGACGCACTCATTGGTCAGACGCGAACGCATGGGCCATATCGAGCTTTCATCGCCTGTAGCCCACATTTGGTTCTTGCGCTCTGTGCCGTCCCGTATCGGCAATGTGTTGGATCTATCAGTCATGTCTTTGGAGAAAGTCGTGTATTTCGCGGCTTTCATCATCACGCACGTTGATGAGGATCTGAAGGCTCAAGTCATTGAGCAGCTACGCGCTGAATACAAAGGCAAGCGCAAGCAGATAGAATCAGAATTCGACCGCGAAGTGGAACGCATCAACGACAAGGCGCAAAAATCAGACAAGGCCGTGACCGAAGAGTTGGACAAGGCCCAAGGCAATAAGGAGCGCAAACTCAAGGAGCTGGAAGCTGATTTTTCGGAAGCTGAAAAAGAACTGAAAACATTGGCTCCGCTCAAGATTATTTCGGAAAATGAATACCATGAGTATGCATTGAAGTTCGGCCATGTATTTGAGGCCAAGATCGGCGCTGAAGCCATTGATGAACTCTTGAAGAGGATCGATGTGGGTGCGACTGCCAAAGCTTTGCAGGAAGATTTGGGCCATGCCTCAGGCGCAAAGTACGAGCACATCATCAGGCGCTTGAAGCTTTTGAGGTCTTTAGGCCTCCAGGCCATTGAGCCGCATTGGATGATTCTTAAGGCTGTGCCAATCATTCCGCCTGACCTGCGCCCAATGGTGGCTTTGGATGGCGGACGTTTTGCCACATCAGATTTGAACGATTTGTATCGCCGTGTCATCAACCGCAACAATCGTCTCAAGCGCTTGATAGAATTGCATGCGCCAGAAGTGATTACGCGCAATGAAAAGCGCATGTTGCAGGAAGCTGTTGATGCTTTGATCGATAATAGCGCGCGCCATGCCAAGACTGTGCTGGCATCCACCGGCAAAAAGAGGCAGCTGAAATCTTTAGCTGACATCTTGAAGGGCAAACAAGGCCGCTTCCGTCAGAACTTGCTCGGCAAGCGCGTGGACTATTCAGGCCGCTCGGTCATCGTAGTCGGCCCGCGCCTCAAGATGCACCAGTGCGGCTTGCCTAAGAGCATGGCTTTGGAATTGTTCCGCCCGTTCATCATTGCCCAGCTCATCAAGAACGAAATCGTACATAACATCAGGTCAGCCAATCGCTTCATCGAGGGTGATAATCCGGAAGTGTGGGATATTTTGGAAGTGATCGCCAGCAATGCCGTGGTGCTCCTGAACCGCGCTCCGACTTTGCACCGCTTGGGCATCCAGGGCTTCCAGCCGGTTTTGATCGAAGGCAAATCAATCCAGATCCATCCTTTGGTCTGTTCAGCATTCAATGCAGACTTCGACGGCGACCAAATGGCTGTGCACGTGCCGCTTACGGAAGAGGCTCAGCGCGAAGCTCGCGAAATCATGTTATCGACCAAGAACTTGCTCAAGCCTGCTACTGGCACGCCAGTGGTTTCACCGACCCAAGATATCGTATGGGGCGCTTATTACATGACCACCATGCTTGAACCGGCTGAAGGCCAAGTAGTCAAAACATTCGGTACGGCTGATGAAGCTGCTTATGCTTTCGCAGCCGGGTATTTGGCTGCACGTGATAAAATCAAAGTCAGGCTGAATCCTGGTGAACCGGTCATAGAGACCTGCGTGGGCAGGATTTTGATCCATCGCGTCATGCCAGAGGGCATGGTGTTCACCAACGAGAAGTTAGGCAAGAAGCAACTGGCAGAAATCACGCATTGGAGCATTCAGCAATTCGGTTTTGAAGAAACAGCTAAATTTTTGGATCGCATCAAAGAAGCAAGCTACAAATACATTACCATGTCCGGATTTTCCTATGGTTTGGGCGACTTGCCGGATCTGGACGCTAAAAATGTCTTGATTGAGGAAGCTGACAAAAAAGTTCAACAGATAGAAACGCAATATAAAGAAGGTTTGCTCACTAAGCGCGAAAGATACACGCAGATCATCAAAGCTTGGTCTGATGTGCAGGATAAAATCACTCAGCTGTGCAAGAATGCATTGGATCCGGCTGGCCCGGTTTCGGCCATGATTGAGTCTGGCGCGCGCGGTTCAGTCGTGCAGTTGCGCCAGGTCGTCGGCATGAAGGGCATGGTGACCAACCCGAGCGGCGAAATCATCGAGTTGCCGATCAAGTCATCTTTCCGCGAAGGCTTGGACGTGTTGGAATACTTCATCTCATCCCACGGTACGCGCAAAGGTTTGACTGATACGGCTTTGAAGACAGCTAACGCCGGCCACCTTACGCGCCGCTTGGTTGATGTGGCCCAAGACGTGATCATCACGTCCATGGACTGCGGAGACAAGGATGGCATGGTGCTGACCCACGAAGAGTGCGAGGAAATCGGCGAAAACATGCTGACCCGTATCCAGGGCCGCTTCACCATCAAAGAGATCATCAACCCCAAGACCAAAAAAGTGATCGTGGGCAAGGATTCCTTGATCACCGAAGAGCACATCAGGGTTTTGAAAAAGTTGGAAGAACCGCTCAAGGTCGTGCATGTACGTTCAGTCATGAGCTGCAAGAACCACCGCGGTTTGTGTCAGCGCTGCTATGGCTATGATTTGGCTTACAACCAGCCGGCCAAACTCGGAACTGCAGTCGGCGTAGTCGCGGCCCAGTCAATCGGCGAACCAGGTACCCAGCTTACAATGCGCACTTTCCACACCGGCGGTGTCGCATCAGGCGCAGACATTACCCAAGGTTTGCCGCGCGTTGAAGAATTATTCGAAGCGCGCCAGCCTAAGCATAAAGCTGTGATGGCCGAGACATCCGGGCGCATCACTATTGCCAATCCAGAAGCGCAAGAAATCAGGACCATTCTTGGCCAGCGCTTAGTTGATCCTGAAAAATCAGGCAAGATCATTAAGATTGTGGCAGAAGAGATTCAGGAAGAAGTATTGGTCGTAACCAGCAAGGACAAGGTCAAAGTCAAAGATGGTGATAAGGTGGAAAAGGGCCAGTTGCTCATCGAACGCAATGACGGCACAGAAATCAATGCTGATCATCCAGGCACCATCAAGCTCACCAAGACCAGATTAACCTTGATTTTTCAAGGTGAGGCTGAGGTAGAGTATCCATGCCCGATCGGCTTCAAGATTTTGGTCAAAGAAGGCGACGAGGTCCAGGCCGGAGATTCATTGACCGAAGGCCATTTGGATCTGCAGCTGCTCTTCAAGACCAAAGGCCCGCGCGCTGTGATGCAATACTTGCTCAGGGAAGTCCTGACCATTTACGCCACCCAGGGCCAAAAGATCAATTCCAAACACATCGAACTCATCATCAGGCAAATGTTCTCGCGTGCCTTTGTGCGCGACTCTGGCGATGCAGACCTCTTGCCCGGCGAGATCGTGGAAAAGCCGCGCGCTTTGGAAGAGAACCGCCGCGTGGAAGCTGGTGGCGGCAAGCCTGCTGAGTTGGATGACTTGTTCATGGGCATCACGAAGGTTGCTTTGACCACTGAATCATTCCTCTCGTCAGCCTCCTTCCAAGAAACAGCCCGCGTGCTCATTAGCGCAGCCATCACCGGCAAGGTGGATCACCTTGAAGGCTTGAAGGAAAACGTGATCATCGGCCGCTTGATCCCGGCAGGTACTGGCTTTGGCTACCACTTTAAAGGCAGCCAGGGAGAGACCACTGATTATGCTGAGCAAGAGCATGATCAGCAATCGCCAGCAGAGCCAGTAGTAGAAGAAGCGCCACAGGCATAAAACATAAATCAAAAACAAGGCGGCCCATTAGGGCCGCTTTTGTCTATCTCGACAAAATATACTCAGATGCGTAAGATTGTTGCGTATGTCAGGCCATAGCAAATGGAGCAAGGTCAAGCAGTTCAAGGGCGCGATAGATGCCAAGCGTTCTGCGTCTTTCACCAAGCTCGCACGCGAGATTGAGGTCGCGGTGCGCGAAAAAGGCACGGACCCGGGCATGAACTTCAGGTTGCGCATGGCCATCGACAGGGCGCGGGCCGGCAACATGCCAAAAGACAGCATTGAACGCGCCATAAATCGCGGAGCGGGTGGAGACGACGGAGTACAGGTTGAATCTCTGCGCTACGAAGCTTATGGCCCAGGCGGTTCAGGCTTGGTCATTGAGTGCCTGACTGACAACCGCAATCGCACCGCAGGCGATGTCAAACAGATTTTGTCCAAGAACGGCGGCTCATTTGCCACGCCAGGTTCAGTCGCATTCCAATTTGACCATAAAGGCGTGGTTCGGGTTGCTTTGGTGCCAGCAGATAAGCGCGACGAAGTTGAACTTGCGTTAATCGATGCCGGTGCAGAAGATATCCGCCATGAAGAAGAGGGGACCATGATTATCTGTGCCATAAATGATTTATCCAGCATGAGCGAAGCAGTATCTGGCCTCAACTTATCGATCTTATCCGCTGAAATAGAATGGCTGCCGAAAAATATCGTCGCGCTTGATGACCAGGCAGGTGAAACAGTCGGCCAGCTGGTTGAATTATTGGAAGAGAATGATGACGTGTCTAGTGTTTTTACTAATGCATCTTAAATGCAGGAAGTAGCTAGTAGGAAGTAGTAAGTAGGGGTAACTTTGTTTGATCGAAATATGTTAGCTGGAGGATATAGAGATTTAGTGGTCTGGCAGAAGTCCATGCAGGCTGTGGTTTTGGTATATAAGATTACAGCCCTTTTTCCAAGGGAAGAAATGTATGGGTTGGTTTCTCAAATGAGACGAGCCGCATTATCAATTCCGAGCAATATCGCAGAAGGGTTTAGGAGAGGGTCGGAAAAAGAATTCAGACATTTTTTGCGTATAGCTTTTGGTTCAGCGGCAGAACTCGAGACCCAGATTGATCTTGCGATCCGCTTGAAGTTTACCGATGTCCAGACGACTTTAGAGCTAGTAAATTTACTTGATCAAATATTGCGCATGCTCAACACCATGACGTCTAAATTACCCTCTACTTCCTACTAGCTACTTCCTACTTCCTATGCAGAATACACTAAGAGTTCTTGGAGTTGATCCTGGCTTTGCAATTACAGGTTTAGGAGTTGTTGATTATGGAATGGGCAAAGTAGTGCACGTGCATCACAGTATAATAAGTACTGCGGCTGGTTTGGAATTTCCAGAGCGGCTCAGGATTATCAGGGACGGAGTGAAAAAAGCGATCGATGAGTTTTCGCCAAGCGCGGCTTGCGTTGAAAAACTTTTTTTCCAATCAAACGTATCTACTGCCATCCAGGTCGGCATGGCCCGCGGCGTGATCTTGCTTATGCTGGCTGATGCAGGTTTGCCCATAGTCGAGCTAACGCCGAATGAAATCAAAGAAGCTGTGGCAGGCTATGGCAGTGCAGACAAGAGGCAGATCCAGATAATGGTGCAAAAACAACTCAATTTAAAATCAATCCCCAAGCCAGATGATGCAGCTGATGCTTTGGCTATTGCCATGGCTGGCGCTTTTGTACACCAGAACAAAATAAGGCTAAAAAATGGCTAGAATAAGCTAAAATTTGAGCAACAACAAAGCAGGCTTTTCCCTTGCCTCGGGTCAGCGGTTGTGATAAACTTTTGGGGCTAAACAAGCATAAAAATATGCAAATTTTCTGGCAAGGTTATACCTCAATCCGTATCGAAACAAAGCAAGGAGACAAGGCCGGCGAGCTAGTGACCGACCCTTTTGAAAATGAAAGCGCGATCAGGTTCCCTCGGACAGTTGAACCTGAGATGGTCGTGTTGTCCAATCAAGAGCGCAAAGATTTTAATCTTGAAGGCGTAGCTGGAAAACCTTTTATCGTATCTGATCCCGGCGAATATGAAGTCCGCGGTATTTTTGCCTATGGCATTCAAGACCCGATAGCAGATGCTGGCGAGAAGCGGCCAGTCGTCTACCGCATAGAAGCAGAAGATATCTCGATCGGATTTTTAGGGAAATTGAACCGCAAGCTGACTGATGTCGAACTTGAACACTTGGGCAACATTGACATTCTTGTCTTACCGGTCGGCGGGGGAGATGGCATGGATGCGAAGACTGCGGCTGCGGTCGTGAACATGATTGAGCCTCGCATCGTAATACCGATCAACTATCAGATTCCGGGCATAAAAGCGAAACTGGACAGCGTGGATGCTTTTTGCAAGGCTACAGGCGGTAAAAGACAAGATGGAAATCGTCTTAAGATAAGCAAAAAGGAATTACCAGCAGACGATACCCTGATCATGGTCATTGAACGTTCATAAACTATGCGTCCCACGTCCTACGTCCCGCGTCCTACGTCCCCAAGAAGACTAAGGACAAAGTCTAAGAATCCTCTACAATCAGAGGCTGAGGTTTCGGCACCGGAGCGGCCGAGGATTTTGGGAGTGGAAGAAAAACGCCAATTGATTTTGGCGCATTCAGAGGCGCGTGATGTGGATCCGGCCCAACGTTTTTCCTTGTGGGCTGGAGTGGCAGTTTGTTTTTTGGTCATTGCTGTCGGCTGGATCTATAGCATGCGACAGACTATTGCCGGTGCTTTTGATTCACCGGTCGCGCAAACAATCAATGATTTCAAGACAGATGGAACAGATGGCACCCAACTGCAAAAGAACATTGACGAGCTGATGAATCACTTGAACACTGCTCAGGCCCAAAGCGAGGCAGAATTGCAGGCCATGCAAGCCGTGGCAGCCCAAGTGCAGGAAGCTGCCTCAAGCAGTGCCTCTCGTCAGGATTTATTCAAACCAGCTACGGTATCAAACCCAAGTAAAACACCTAATCTCCCGTCCGGAGTTAAAGTCGAAAATTACTAATAATCAGTATGGCCGACAAAGAACAAATCGTTCCCCAGGAACCAAAGATCGCTAATGTCATAAACCAATCGCTGTCTGAAGAAATGCGCAGCAGCTATTTGGATTATGCCATGTCCGTTATCATCCAGCGCGCTTTGCCTGATGTGCGCGACGGCTTGAAACCCGTGCATCGCCGCATTTTGTATGCCATGTGGCAGGAGGGCCTAAGGTCCACGGCCAGGTTCAGGAAGTCTGCGACCGTGGTCGGTACTGTGCTCGGCAACTACCATCCGCATGGCGACTCGGCCGTGTACGATGCCATGGTGCGCATGGCTCAGGATTTTTCTTTGCGCTATCCATTGGTCAGAGGACAAGGCAACTTCGGTTCTATGGACGGCGACAGTGCTGCCGCTTACCGCTACACCGAGGCCAAACTCTCAGCCATTGCCGAAGAATTGTTGTTTGATATTGAAAAAGACACGGTTGATTTCATCCCGAACTTCGACGGCACCAAAAAAGAACCATCAGTCCTGCCGGCCAAATTGCCAAACCTTTTATTGTTCGGATCAGTCGGTATTGCCGTGGGCATGGCCACGTCCATCCCAACCCATAACCTCACGGAATTATGCGATGTCATTTCAGCTACGATCGATGATCCTGAAATCGATATCGATGACTTGCTGAAGATCATGCCAGGCCCGGATTTCCCGACCGGCGGCATCATCTATGACAAGAATGCCATCAAACAGGCTTATGCCACGGGCAAAGGCGGCATCGTAATCCGTGCCAAGACCGAGATCCAAGAGGAAAAAGCCGGCACGTTCAAGATTATCGTGAATGAAATCCCATATGCAGTGAACAAAGCGACTTTGCTTGAGAAGATCGCGACTTTGGTCCAGGAAAAGAAAATCGAGGGCATCCGGGACTTGCGCGACGAATCAAACAAAGACGGCGTGCGCATCGTGATCGAGCTCAAGAAAGACGCATACCCGAAGAAAGTCCTGAACCAATTGTTCAAGATGACCCAGCTGCAAGAGACTTTCCACGTCAACATGCTGGCCCTTATTGACGGAGGCATGGTGCCGCGCGTTTTGAATCTCAAAGACGTGATCCACGAATACATCCAACACCGCCAGGTCGTGGTCCGCCGCCGCACAGAATTTGATTTGGCCAAAGCCAAAGACCGCGCCCATATTTTGGAAGGTTTGCGCATTGCTTTGCTCAAGATCAACGAAGTGATCGAGACCATCAAGAAATCAAAAGACAAAGATGAAGCCAAGGTCAATTTGATGAAGAAGTTCAAGTTGTCAGAGGCCCAGACCATGGCCATCTTGGAAATGCGCTTGCAGCAATTGGCTAACCTGGAGCGTTTGCGCGTTGAGCAGGAATATAATGAAAAGCTCAAGCTTATCGAAGAATTGGAAGCCATCCTTAAGTCAGTCAAGAAGATGCTCAGCATCATCAAGGATGAGGTCAAAGAACTCAGGGATAAGTATGGGGATGAACGCCGTACAGCTGTGGTGCCGCATCCGGTCGGCGAGTTCTCGATCACGGATCTGATTCCGGACGAGTCCACGATCGTGATGCTGACCAAAGACGGCTACCTCAAGCGCTTGCCGCCGGATACGTTCCGCACCCAGGGCAGGGGAGGCAAGGGTATTGCCGGTTTGTCCACCAAAGAAGAGGACGAGGTAGACCTCATGCTTTCTACGAACACGCATGCTGACATCTTGTTCTTCACTACGCGCGGCCGCGTGTTCCAGCTTAAAGCGTATGAGATACCGCAGGGCAGCCGCACGTCCAAGGGCCAGGCTATCGTGAATTTCCTCCAGCTTGCGCCAGGCGAACGCCCGGCCACGGCCATGGCTTTGGATGATATTGAAGGCGCCAAGTTCCTGATGATGGTGACTGGCCAAGGCACGATCAAAAAAGTCGGGCTTGAGGATTTTGCGCATGTGCGCCGCAGCGGTTTGATCGCAATCAGTTTGCACGATGGCGATGACTTGCAATGGGTCAAGCCGACTGATGGCAAAGATGAAGTCAGTCTGGTGACGCGCTTGGGCCAATCCATCCGTTTTTCGGAAGAAGATGTGCGGGCCATGGGCAGGAATGCATCAGGTGTGCGCGGCATCAAGCTCAAGAAAGACGATTCAGTCATTGGTATGGATATCATCAATCCCAAGCTGGCTGACAAAGGCATGTTCACCCTGTTCTGCATTGCAGAAAACGGCGTGGGCAAGCAAACCAATATCACGGAATTCAAGACTCAAGGCCGCGGCGGCTCAGGCATCCGCGCCATGAAGGTCACACCCAAAACCGGCCCGGTTGTCGCGGCTTTCGTGGCCCCGACCGACGAGGAGCGCGACTTGATGCTCATCAGCAAAAAAGGTGTGGTCATCCGCGTGGCCTACAAGACAGTGCCAACGCTCGGCCGCGATACCCAAGGCGTACGCATCATGCGCTTCCGCGAAGAAGGGGACTTGCTCTCCAGCGTGACATTTGTGAATTGCGATAACGAAGAAAAAGGGGAAAAAGCTGGTTAATTGATGTGTTGGTAGAGACGCCCTCCGAGGGCGTCTTTACTTGCAATACAGGGCAAACCGGTTTGACAAACTGGCAGTTTTTTGCGATGCTAGCGCCAGTTCCATAACAAAAGGAGAGGTAATGCTGAAAGGCCTTAGAGCATTCCATCGATGGCTAAGGACGCGCTACGGCAACAAGCCGATAACCATCCAAGGCGGTTGTCCGCCCTACCGAGAAACTCACCAAGAAGTTCCGAGTTCAACCAACTTTGCAGTACTCATCTGGAGGATGATCATGGAAGGTGCAGACAAAACCGCGGGTTCATTCTTCAGGCACTGGAAGGCGATTTTTATCCTGGTGCTTTTGATCGGCTCAGTGCTTGCTTGGAAGCGTTGGTCTGCGGCGATGATATCCACAGTAGATATTTGGTCCATCGAGCAACAGAAGAAGGCTGACATGCTGGCCAAAGCGGCAGAATCAGCTCGCGCTGAAGATGCTAGAAAGACAGCAGCAGCTAAGGCTGAAGCGGACAAGCTTGAAGAAAAACAGAAACAGGAACGTGAAGCAAAGAAACCCAAAGCATTCTATATAAGCGAGCGCTATTGGGTTTGCCTTCATAAGGTTGTGAGTTGTGAGGTTGATCCTAAAGGCAATCGCAATGACCCTAGTAAAGCATTGAAGTGTGACGCGGTTTATTCGGTCGCTGGATCGGGATTCGGCAAGCCACAATGTTCAGAGGGCGATTTCATGCAGGCCACATTCGCGCTCAAAACGAAGAATGGCACGGAGAAGCTCGACGTACCCATGGAAGCCTATTCCAAGCATGAGGCTGGTTCGTGGATCTTTCTGATGTGCAATGAGACCGGGTGCGATTCGAAAATCATTGATCCACCCCCTCCTGAGCCGTCTACCTCAGCAGTTCCTGCGGTCAGTTCTCCTCCAGTCCCACAGCCGAGTGCCGTCACGGCGCCAACGCTCGATCCACGCGGAGTAAACCGTTTCAGCCTCTTGCCGACAAAACACTGATCCTCACGTCCTCATGGACGTTTTTTTGTGACCAAGCTCAGCTTGCGTGGCGGGCGGGAAGAGGAATCAATCCAGGTCACTCCAACACCTTATCGATCAATCCGTACGTTTTTGCCTCCTTGGGATCCATGAAATTGTCGCGGTCAGTGTCTATATCAATTTGTTTGAAAGGCTTGCCCGTGTGCTTGGCCAAGATCTTGTTCAGCTGGTCTTTCATTTTCAGGATTCTCTCAGCGCGGATCTTGATGTCCGTGGCCTGGCCCTCAAAGCCGCCCAGCACCTGGTGGATCATGATCTCTGAGTTAGGCAAGGCAAAGCGCTTGCCTGGTGCGCCGCCAGCCAAAAGCACTGCGCCCATTGATGCGGCCATGCCGATGCAGATGGTGGAAACATCGCAGGCCACATGTTGCATGGTGTCGTAAATGGCCAAGCCAGCTGTGACTGAGCCGCCTGGGGAGTTGATGTAAAGTTTGATGTCCTTGGTCTTGTCCTGGCTTTCCAAGAACAGAAGCTGGGCCATCACGATATTGGCCACGTCATCGTCAATCGGCGAACCAAGCATGATAATGCGGTCTTTAAGCAAGCGGGAATATATGTCATAAGCCCGCTCTCCATAGTTGGATTTTTCAATAACCGTAGGCACCAGATAGTTGTCGTTGGCCTGGGAAGTGACTGTGTATTTATTCATATGATTACAGGATATAGTATTATTATTTAGCAGTCAAACTCCTTGAGTGCTAAGCGCAACTACAGTGTCATTCCCGCGCAGGCGGGAATCTAACAAGCATCACAGATCTGGATCCCTGCCTTCGCAGGGATGACACGTGGGGTTAGGTTACTTTAAATCCCTTGGCGGTTTCTACTATCTTCCCTTTAAGCGAAAAGCCTGCCGCTCGTTTGTGGCCGCCGCCGCCGAAGAACTCGGCGAATTTTGCCACGTCCTTGTTGATGGATCTCAAAGATCCTTTAATAGTTCCGTTCTCCAAATCATGCAAGACCATGATTGTGCCGGCCCCGCCGCACACAGCATTGATGAAGTTGATCAAAACATCCTTGCCGAAAGCTTCCAATCCCAAATTCTTGATGTCCTTATCATATATATACGTTGAAGCCACATCATAAGTTGCATTCTTCTTTAGTCTGGACAAAGCCAAGCCCCACATCTTGAGCAGAGGGATGTTTTTGTCTTTCAGCACATGATTGCCGATATCCGAAAACCTGGCACCAGCCGAAATCAAGCGGCCGCCCATGTCCATGCTCCCGGTAGTCGTCGCACTGTTGGAAAAATAATTCGTGTCCCAAAAAATGCCGGTCAGCAAAGCTGTAGCCATTATTGGATCAATGAAGATTTCGTTTGATTCAAAAAATTGTCCACACAGTTCGCTGGTTGAAGTCGCACTCGGGTCAATGATATTGATGTCACCGTATTTTGTGTTGACTGCATGATGGTCAAAATCCACGATCAGGGGAGCGTGCTTGAGCCTGGGCATAAATGCATCCACGCCAGCATAGGGGAGTGAACCAGAGTCAAAAACAATCACAGCATCAAAGATAGCGTCAAACACAGCCGGGTCAGACGAGTACTCGTAAAAGTTTTCCAAATATGAAAATTGCTTTTCAGGCTGGGTCGCGCAAAACAGCACAGGTTCTTTGCCCTCGCGCTTGAGCCATTGGTAAAACGCAGCCGTGGCGCCCATGGCATCCCCATCCGGGGATTTGTGCGCAATCAAAAGCACGCGCTGCTTGTCTTTGAGCGCTTTATGCAAGCTGGTCAACTCGTGCTTTTGAGCCATAATCAATAGGCTAGCATAGCCTAAGTTTGGCGCCAGGTCAAGCCCTCTATATCTCTCCCTTTTGCTTCAGCTCTTCAATATACTTCTCGATTTTTTCGGCTTTTTCCTCAGTATGGTCAAAGCTCCAGTGCAAGTTGGGCATGTGGCGCAAATGGAGTTTGCTGGCCATTTCTTTGCGGATGTCGTTTGAATAGTCTTTTAAGGCTTCGCCCACGGCTTCTTCCATGGCAACTGGCATAACGCTTAAAACCACGTTGGCAAAACGCAGGTCTGTAGTCATTTTGGCGTCCATGACAGTCACAAAAGACCCGATCGGAAACTCGACCTTCTGGTTTAGGATGCGTGCCATCTCGTCCCTGAAGTGGGCCACGCGTTGGTCATAAGTCGGCATAACTTTTGTAATACTAGTACAACTAGGCTTAAAATACAAGGGTCTAAACACCAAACACCAAGAAACAAGATCCAAACAAACATCAAATCTTCAAACGAGGAAAAACCAACCCAGATAGTCATTGCGAGTCGAAGACGTGGCAATCTCACGCCAATCAACTGAAGTACGTCAGTGTCTGGGCAAGAGATTGCTTCACTGCTCGTTCGCAATGACAGGAGGGGTTTTTGGTGTTTGGTTTTTGTCTCTTGGTGTTTGTAGCGCCGGTTGACGGCGTGAGGCAAAGAGCTTATCCTGTGTTCATTGATTTATGTATCTTAGGAGGCTAGAGCTGCAAGGGTTCAAGACTTTTGCCCAAAAGACTGTTTTGGAATTTGAGCCGGATTCAGACGGGCGCCGCGGCCTGACCGGAATCGTGGGCCCGAACGGTTCAGGCAAATCAAATGTGGCTGATGCGGCACGCTGGGCCATGGGCGAACAAAGCTTAAAATTATTGCGCAGCAAAAAATCCGAAGACGTTATTTTTTCCGGCACAGACAAAAAACCGCGCGCAGGTTTTGCCGAAGTCAACATGACGATCGTCAATGATGACAAGCCTGATCTGGATTTTTCCGAAATTGTCATTACGCGCCGTTTGTATCGCGACGGCCAATCTGAATACGAAATAAACAAGCAATCAGTCCGTCTCACAGATGTCACTATGCTGCTCGCCCAGTGCGGAATTGGGCAGA
Organism: Patescibacteria group bacterium; assembly: GCA_041665165.1. Lineage (GTDB taxonomy): Bacteria > Patescibacteriota > Patescibacteriia > 2-12-FULL-60-25 > 2-12-FULL-60-25 > MWCR01. The sequence goes on from JBAYJJ010000011.1 coordinate 22,482, forward strand.
GGACATATAGCGTGATCGGCCAAGGCATGGTGGACGACATTTTGTCTGCTTCGCCGGCCGAGCGCAAGGAATTTTTTGATGAAGCGGCCGGGTTAAAGCCCTTTCAGCTCAAGCGCCAGTCCAGTGAAAATAAATTGGAAGCCACCAAAGAGAATCTGCGTCAGTCTGATGCTGTACTCAAAGAAATCGGGCCCAGGCTGCACTCGCTGGAGCGCCAGGTCAAGCGTTTAGAACAGCGCGATGCTTTGGATGAAGAGCTGAAGAACCTTGAGGCGCAATATTACGGCGGCACTTGGAAGCAGCTTAAGGATTTGCTCGCCTCAGCCAAGCAAAAGCATGAGAAGATGGCGCAAGAGGTCGCCAAAGCATCTTCTGCATCCGAAGCTTTGGAGGCCGAGCTGAACAAGATGGAATCAGCCAATCCGCCATCTGATGAATTCAGGAAAATACGCGAAAACATTGATGCTTTGGCAGTCCAGCGGGATAAGCTCAGGGAAAAGCAGATGCGGCTTGAGGCTTCGCGCGAAGTGGCTAAAATCAGGGCTGAGAAGCCGTGGACGCCTTTGCCGCTCTCAAAAATAATCGAGTCCATTGAAGACGTACGCGTCAAGCAAGAAGATCTCTTGAAACTGCTGGAAGCTGGAAAAGTAGATGCTGGCAAGCTTAAACAGATCGTTGAAGATTTGAATCGCAAGGTCACGGACTTGGTCGCAAAATTGCAGAGGCCGGCGCCAGAGCCAGAATCCCAAGCCAGCGATCCGAGCTTGGAAAAAGAGATCAGCGCAATCGCGAATGAGATGCTCGGTTTGAATGAAAAGATCAGGGCAGCGCAATCAGGTCTGGAAGAGTGGAACAAGCGCGAGCAAGGCCAGCGCACGCATATTTTTGAGATCCAGCGCCAGCTTTCAACGCGTCGCCAGGAACTGCAGTCTGCAGAACGGCGCTTGAGCGAAGTCGCGGTTGAGTTGGCGCGCGCTGAAACAAAAAGAGACGGGTTTTTGGAAGAAGCCAGGGCGCATATTGAAAATGCAGACTCTAGACTCGATCAATTGGCGACAGCGGCGACCAGTAACGAACCGTTGGAGGGTATTTTGCCCAAGATCACCAAGCTCCGCACCCAGCTGGAATGGATCGGCGGCATTGACCCGGAGGTCATGAAAGAATACGAGGACACGAAAAAGCGGTTTGATGATTTGAATACGCAGGTTGAGGATCTGGTGAAAGCCATGGTGTCTTTGGAAACGATCATCAAGGAGCTGGATCTGACCATCACGGAACGGAGCAAAACATCTTTCCGCAGGATGAATTTTGAGTTCGGGAATTATTTCAAAAAGATTTTCGGAGGAGGGGATGCCAAGTTGATTGAAGTGTTCGAGGAGCCAGAGGTCAATGAGCTGGGCGAAGTCATTAAAGCCGTGGACCCGAATGCCGGGCCATCCGGGGTTGATATCCAGGCCACCCCGCCAGGCAAGAGGCTCAAGGCCATCTCATTGCTGTCCGGCGGAGAGCGCGCCCTAGTATCCATTGCCCTTATCTGTGCCATTATGGCCACTAACCCCTCGCCCTTCGTGGTTTTGGACGAAGTGGACGCGGCTTTGGATGAGTCTAACTCGGCCAAATTCGCGGAAATCATCAGTACGCTGGCTGACAAGACCCAGTTTGTGATCATCACGCATAATCGCGCCACCATGGGACGAGCTCATATTTTGTATGGAGTAACCATGGGAAATGATGGAGTTTCTCAACTTTTATCAGTAAAATTACAAAATCTCAAATAGGCTTATTTTAGCCAAAAAATTGCCCTTGACGTGTGGAAAACAGCATGAGATATTATGACTGTTCCTTATAGGCGTCTTAAGCAAGATGCCTTTTGTCATCTTTTGGCCTAACAGAGCGTTAAAAGGGCATGACAACCCTTGACAGGCCCAGAGATATGTGGTATAAATACAAATCCCGCAAATTAGATAAACAAGGTTTTTTCACTTCAGAGGCTTTAAGCAATCCGCATCCACGACAAGCATGGAATCTCTTCGCAGGCTTACGCTGGTCTCCGGACTCGCATCTTCCTGTAAAAAGGTTTCTTGGATGCGGATTGCTTAAGGTCTTTGTTTATTTCCGCGTCTCAGTTAAAATACAGACGCAAAGGATCCACGCCAAAGGCGCGTAAAGGCTTTTGCATAATCAGAACATCCAGCACATGTTAGAAGGAATCGTAAGGGAAATTCAAGACGACAAGGTCCTGATAGAAACAGAAAAAGGGAACGTGACACTTCCTGTTTTTGCTTTTGACCATGTGCCCCAAACAGGAGAGAAGATCCAGATCTCCGTATCCAACGATGGAATGGCAAAGCGCGTAATCAACGAATTACTAACTGAATAATTATGTCAGAATCAAAAGCAAAAAATAAATTGCTCAAAACAGTCTTGGCCTGGACAGGCATTACGGTCGGGCTTCTGTTTTTGCTTTTCATCATTTTCGGTTCAGGCGCACTGGTCTATGCCAAGATGTATGAAGGCAAAATCTATCCAGGCGTCAAAGTCTTGAATATCAGGCTGGACGGCTTGACTCAGGAGGAAGCGCGCAAATTAGTGGACAAGAATATCGATGTGGCTTTGGCCAATGGGCTGTCTTTTACGTTGAACGGACAAACAGCGAATCTTTCGATTTCATCCGGCACAGATTCGCCTGATTTGGTCAGGTTTGATGCGGACAAGGCAGTCAAAGACGCTTACAAAGTCGGGCGCGAAAGCGGCGTCCAGAAAATCATCTACGAGATCCTGCGCACGCGGATTTATCCGATGAGCGTGCCGGTCAACATTGAATTGGATGAGGCAGGGATTACGGCCGGACTCAAGGCTCAATTGCACGAAAAATTGCCGGAACCGAAAAATGCCACGTTCAATTATGTGACCAAAAAAGGCGCTGAACCCGAAATCAAGATCATACCTGAAGCAGACGGATCGGAATTGGATCTGGCCGGAGTTTTCGAGAAACTGAATGCCCAGGCAAAAGTGCTGAATTTCCAGCCGATTACTTTGCATGTAAAAAAAATAAAACCTCAAACCAAGATGAGTGACCTCGAACCTTTATTACCACAGGTTGAGAGTATTTTGGCGCGTCCGAAATTGAAGTTTGCATATGACGGCAAAATTTATGCCATCCCAACATCAACCTTGGCGACTTGGATTACGGTCAATCTGGATAACAAACAAGTGACTTTGGATAAGTTGAGTTTTGCCTCAAGCATCCGTATGCTGGCTAAAGACGTTGAAGCCGAAAGCAAAACCGGCAAGTTGGAGATCAAAGACGGAAAAATAGTTTCGTTCAAAGCCGGTACGGTCGGCCGTAAAATCAATATAGACAAGACATTGGACCCAGTCCTTAAATCTTGGCCGCCCTCGTCAACCTTCCCTTTGATCGTGGAAGAGGCGCAAGCGCAGATAACTGGCGATGAGCTGGATCAATTTGGGATCAAGGAATTGATCGGAGTCGGGACTTCTGATTATAGGAATTCGCCGCCTAATCGTTTAAAGAATATTAAAAAAGCCGTTAATGAGAAAGTGAACGGAGTCTTGATTGCGCCCGGCGAAACTTTTTCCATGTTAAAAGCCCTTGGTCCGGTTGATGGCGTACATGGTTGGTTCCCGGAGCTGGTCATTAAAGGCAATAAGACCTTGCCTGAATTTGGCGGAGGCTTGTGCCAGATCGGTACGACCATGTTCAGGGCCGCGATAGCTACTGGTTTGCCGGTCGTAGAAAGGCGCAACCACTCATATCGCGTTGTGTATTACGAGCCGGCCGGGACTGATGCGACAATTTATGAGCCGTCTCCGGATTTGAAATACACCAATGATACTGGCAAGTACATCTACATCAATGCATACATTAAGGGCACGATAATCTATTTTGAGATGTGGGGGACTAAAGATGGAAGAATCGTGACCCAGACCAAGCCCAGCATCTATAACATTGTTTCTCCGCCTCCGACCAAGCTGACCGAGACTTTGGATTTAGCGCCAGGAGTAAAGAAGTGTACTGAATCTGCGCATGCTGGAGCGGATGCGGATTTTTCCACGACTATTATTTATGCAGACGGGCAGAAGCGCGATGATAGCTATCATAGCCATTACAGGCCTTGGCAGGCTGTGTGTCTTATCGGGGTTGAGAAGCTGACGTCCACTGATCAAACCCAAACCGCGTCGTCTACTGAAACGCCATGATTGTGATATAATCTATTTATGCAATCATCAGCGCTTGATTGGTCTTCGAACTTTGAAGAAGGCCAGCTCTCGGTAGACGTGTATCGCAAAGGCGATATGCTGGTCATCAAATCTTTGGTGGCTGGAGTCTCTCCGGATGATTTGGATATCTCCATTCATGGGGATTTGCTGACCATAAAAGGCAAACGCGATATGAAAAAGGAAGAAACAACCGAAGATTGGTTTTATCAAGAGTGTTATTGGGGGTCTTTTAGCCGGTCAATCGTGTTGCCATACCAGGTCGCAGCTGATGCTACTGAAGCCAAGCTGAAAAACGGGATTTTAGAAGTCAGAATTCCTATTCGGGCTGATGGCAAGCAGGTAAAGGTCAAATGGGGCTAAGATAATAAAAAAATTACCCACATGTTCCCGCATTTGCGGGTTTTTTAGCGCTTGTTTTTGTGGTATGCTGTTAGGGCGAAATATGTCGGAGGATAAAGCAAATTTCCGGGGTGCTTTGGATGGACATTGGAGAAAATTAAACAAAAGCAAGAGAGTCGCGTTCATTACCTTTGTAATTGGCGCGGTTTTACTGTTTTCTTTTTCTTTTTTGAATTTAATGGACAGTATCGCCTCACCTTTTCGCGGTTCAGTAGCTCAGCTTGAGAAGGATAAAGACTTGATAAAAGATCCTGAGACTGAACAGAACGCGATTGCGAAAAGGATTGATACAGACGGCGATGGCCTATCTGATTGGGATGAGGAGAATGTTTATCATACCTCGCCGTATCTTTGGAGCACGGCTGGAGATAGCATGCCGGACAACGTGAAGCTGGCTTTGGGTGAGAATCCTTTATGTAAACATGGAGAAAAATGCAATGCAAGCCAAATGAGATTTGACTTGGGCAGCTCTACCCTGCCTTTTGTTGATCTAGTGACCAAGACAAATAATGTAAATTCGACCTTGAACGAATACATGCTGGGCACGAGCGCCCAAGCTAAGGATTTCCAGGCCCAGGCCAGCAGTACGGGTGTGGATTTGAGCTGGAAGAATCAAGTGCCGCGCGATCCTGCGATTTTAAGGAAAGCCTTGGTTGATTCGGGCAAGATAACCGAAGATGAATTGAGCAAAGTGACGGATGAACAGTTGCTCCAGATGTTCGACGATGCCATGTCAGAGCTCGAGCAAAAGCAAGCTAATATTTCAAGTTCAACCCAACCGGGCATTTAATTTATGTTTAAGACACGACTGCTCCTTAGCAAAATCGGCCTGATGATCGGGCTCGTGTCTGTTTTGGTGATTTTGGTCGCGCCAATGGCTAGCGTTCACGCTGAATCTTCTCAGCCTGTGGTAGGAGAACCCCCACCGATTTTTGTTACTGGAGCGGAGACGTGTTGGGCCATACAAGCGGCATATTTAACAGCTAGTCCTTACGATAAAGATATGGTACTGGCTGAGTTCAATAAATGCCTTCAGGACGAGTTGACCCGCGCCCAAATTTGGGAAGGCCAGGTGGGGGATTATTGGTATAGGCGTAGCAGCCAGATTTCGCAGAGTTTTGAATTCAAAATCAAGATCGCGCTTTTGGGCGGCGTACTGAATGCCATGGGTTATGCGGCCCAGAGGATTGCATATGAAACAGCCCAGTTGATTTTGACTGGCGGGCAGGGAGACCAACCAATGTTTTGGAACCAGCCCATTGGCGAATGGATCCAGAATGTAGGTGAGCAAAGCTCAAGCATGTTTATCAGCCAACTTGATGAAGCGATTGGCACATATACAGAAGATAAATTAGGCACGAAGATTAGTTTTTGTACCAAGCCCAACCCCTTGGCGCTTTCCATGTCTTTATCCGGCGTCCAGCCCATAGAGATGATGAAGCCGACTTGTACGCTTTCGGCCATGGCCAGCAATTTCTCGGCCATTGCAGACATGGTTGAGTCCGGAGACGCATTAAGAATACAAAAAGCCCAATTTGACCCAAGTGCAAATGATTTGGCCATTGGCATAGAGATTAATAATCGGAAAGTCCAAGGTGAATTGGATGCCATGAAAAATCAGTTGGCTCAGCGGCAGGAATCTCAGGGCATGAAGCCTATTATGGATGCAATATCCTGGAAGCTCAAATACCCAAGTGTAATGGCCAATGAGTCGCTCAAAAGCATGGATCCGGTAACTGTGGCTTATCAAAATCAAAAAGACCAGGAAAGCTACATGATGGATGCATTCTGGCAAACCGGATTGGAAGGGATTGCTGCCATAACCGTGGCTACATTTGCCAATACAATGGTGGTTGGAATTTTGCAAAGAATTTTTAAGCAGGATTCCTCCCCGGCGGGCGATTCCATAAATGCCACGCCCAGCCAAATGAAGATTAAGTTTACGGCTCTGCAGAATGCAGATGCTTCGGGCGATGCAGTGGATCTTTATGAACGGCAATCTTTTGCCAAGGCCTTGGGCGATTACATTGTCCCGAATTTTTCTTCGACCGAGGATAAGGATATTTTAAGCGAACTGTCTACCTGCGTAACTCCGCGTGGAAGATGGAGTTGTGCTATGGATCAGGCTCTGACCGTGGCCATCAGCGCTGGAACAAAAGATGGCGCCTTGACTGTTGGCCGAGCCGCAGGCATAGGCCAAGAGGGCGCATCTTACAGCCCGAATGGGCAGGGTTTACACGCGGATTGGGAACTGATTCCGGAAAGCGATATCAAGAACAATACTGATCCGGCTTGCGCACAGCGCGCATATTGCGCAGGCAATCTCAAGAAGATGAGGTTGGCTCGCATCTTGCCCATTGGCTGGGAAATGGCTGCGAATTCAATCTACAATCTTAAAAAGAACGGCAAATACATCCTACTCGGCGAAGTCATAAGGAACTTTTACAATTGCAATGATAAGGGCGAAATAGATAAAGACCATCCTTGGTGCCACTTGGTTGATCCGAATTGGATTCTGACATCGCCTAAGTATCAATGTCGGGCCAAGGGCTATGGCGATACCATAATGCCAGGTACAGGCACCAGGTTTGAGGATTGCGGCGATGTGGTTTCGTGTTTGGGTACAAACCAGAATAATGAGTGCACCCAAGGCTATGGGTATTGTTTGGCTGAGCGTCCGGTTTATAAATTTGATTCAAAAACTTGCGAGCCCCAGTTTGCCTCATGCCGGACTTACAGCGGGCCTTTGGGCATGGCTTCGTACTTGCGCAATAGCGTGGACAGGGGGCATTGCTCTGAAGAAAATATGGGTTGCGCCTGGTATGCGACAGAGCGCTACGTCACTAGCACGCAAACAGCAGACGGCTTATGGGTGGGCACGGTCACCAGCGGCCCGCGCGTTTATTATGATGGAACTGTTAAGCCGTGTACGGCCGAGGGCTGCAGCAAAGTCTATAGATTCGAACCAGGCCAGCAGGCTTTGAATTTGGTGCAGAACGGCTCGTTTGAGAGCGTGCAGAAAGATGACCAAGGTTCCATCAAGAGCCTTGATGGCTGGCATACTGGGTCGCAATGTTCCTTGGACAAGTCTGTTTTGAGCGACAATTCATATGACAAGGTCAGCAATCTGTCGATGGATGGAGCATCGTGCAAGGGCGCTGAGCAAGATATCCAAATCTCTCAAAATAGGTATTATGTGTTGAGCTTTTACTTGAAGACACAAGCAAAATCAGAGAAAGATGCTTCAACCGTCACATTCTATAAGACAGTCGGCGGAAGCCAGCAGCCAATCACTTCGAACATTGCGGCGTATGAAGATTGCGCGGCCTCAGGCAACCAGCTTATTTTCAACAAAACAGCCAGCGACAGCTGGGTAAGGACAACGTGTAAGTTCGTATCGCCCAAAGACGCGACAAGCCTGAAGCTTGTCTTGGCAGGTGCGCCTGGCGTATTGCGTTATGATGCCATCCAGCTGGAAGAAGGGCAGAACCCGACATTGTTCGGGGAGGGTGTGGCCGCCCAATTGGCCGAGTCGTATCTAAAGATTGCGCCTGATGAATACAAATGTACTGGCAATGATGCGACTGACAATACGGCCTGCAAGCGTTTTGCCCGGGTTTGCACTCAGACTGATGTCGGCTGCCAGGGCTATAAAGATACGGAAGACCTTACAGCGCCCGAAATACCGGCCACGCTTTCGACCAAAGATTTGTGCCCGGCTATTTGCGCAGGCTATGGCGAATACCGCAAACTGGCTTCTTCATTTGATCTGGTGAAGAGCGCTGATAAGCAATATGATGACCCGAACGATGATACGATCGCGTATTTTATCCCGTCCTTGGCCGCGCAATGCTCTTTGGAAGAAGTAGGCTGCGAGGCCTTTACCAGCTTG
>JBAYJJ010000012.1:0-29940 GCA_041665165.1 Patescibacteria group bacterium
CAAGTTCTGCAAAGTAGGCAGCTGTCCCACGAAAGATACTTACAATACATGGCTAGGCCTAATCGCTGGCTCGGATCCGCTGACGGTTTTACAAAGATGCAATGAAACCATGATCAATTCGCAAGTCACAGGCTTGTTCAGGTATGCGAACGTGCCTGGTTTGAGCGATCCAATTGAGCTCTATTTTGCGGGCCCTGATTATGAGCCGATGAAAGGCGAAAATTATTGGACACAACAGGTTTCAGATACTGAAATCGCAACCTGGATGCAAACTAAGACTTTGCCCAAAAATTACAATTCTTGGTATACGGGTTTGACCGCGAATCAGCAGCAAGCGCTTAAGAACCTTGTTTCTTGGAGGGAGTTCTGGAGCAAAACCAAGAGTATTGTCCAAGTCTCAACTGACAAAGGGAACTATGCGTTCACTGCCCAGCCCGGAGCCTCAACCAAAGCAGATTTCCAAAGCCCGTTCTGGCACTTTGCGAGCGTCATGCCTGATGGCACGATTAACGTCCATAACCAGTGGTCTAACGTGGCAGGTTTAGGTTTGCCAACGCAAAGCATTCAAGGTAGCCCGTTTGCCCAACCGGATAGCATAGATGCTTATAAAATAAGCATGACCATGTTGCGTCCCCCAGGCATGGCTTGTTGGAATGTTTGGGGGTCTGCTTGTAAATTCGGTGGGACCAGTGGAAGAGAGCCTTGGACAAACCGTTGCATCGCGAAGAATATTACTGTTCCAAAGACAAATCAGTTAGACGGCGGGATTGTCAACCTTCCGGTAGATAACATGATTACTTCCTGGCAGGCTGCTTGGGATTCATACTTAGGCAAAGGAGTTGTATGTGGGAAAGATACTGATGCCGTTAAGTTTAACCAAATCAACTGGTAATTATGAACAAAATAGCAATTTGGATCGTGATAATCGGAGCAACTGTGCTGTTGGCAGCCGGAGGGATTTGGTATTTGCGCAACAGGACGACGATCAATATTCCTTTACTCCGTCCTACGTCCTACGTCCCGCGTCCTACGTATGATCCGCCTTCAAAGTTTAAAGTTTTTGGAGCGACTAATTTCAATGCGACCTCAAGCGAAAACCCTGAGACCATAATGACGACTTTGCCGGATAATTTAAGATAAAAAATAATATGTTTGACTCTGTCCCATCCAATTTGCCGTTTGAACCGACCCAGCCGAGTACGGCGAGTCCTCCGCGTCCTATGAGTCCTGTGGGTCCTGGACGAAAGGAGCCCGAAGATATTTTCGCGGAAATTAAAGATCCTGGTTTAGGCGCGGAAAATAAAAAGCCGTTTGTACCCCAAACTCCGACTCCGCAAAAGACCGGATCAAAAGTCTTGATCTTGCTGGGCATACCCTTGGTGGTAATCGCTCTTGGTGTTGGGGGCTGGTATCTATATGGTTCATTGACCCAGGGGTCGGGCGTAAATTCGCCCCAGCAAAAAGGGCTTGAAGCTACAGTGCCGTCCAGCAATGAGCCGGATAATAATGGTCAAACTATTCAAAATCCAATGCCAACGCCAGATGATTCACAGTTGGCCGCATCCCAAGCTTCAATCGGTATTTTGCAGGCCCAGCAGCAGCAAGCTCTTGAAGCAGCATCTTCTACATTGGGCGCAACCTCAACTGAGCAAGTCGTGAATATTCCCGTCGTATCAGGCCAGGAGGCCAGCTCAACCCCAGTGCCTGCCAACATTGCAGTGCCCGTAGGTGCAGATCAGGATCAAGACGGTTTGACTGATGCAGAGGAGGCTTTATTAGGGACTGACCCAGCGTTAAGTGACAGTGATGGTGATGGGTTTGATGATTTAAGTGAATTGAAGAATGGTTATGATCCGGCATCGCGCTCCGGAAAGCTTGAGAACTCATCTTATATCAAAAATGAGACCATCGGCAGTTTGCGGATCATGATACCGAAATCCTGGGTCAAAAAGGCAGGCATGGGCAACTCAATTGTGATTGATACTGGCACGCCAGCCTCATTCACTATCTATTTGGAGCAATTTGCTTCAGCCCAAACTTTGCTCGCGTGGCTGACGGATAAATATCCCGGCTCAACAGCAGAGGATTATGTGCAAGATAAGGCAAAGAACGGGGATACTGTGATATACTCCAAAGACAAAACAAAAGCCTGGCTGCTGTCTGGCAATACGGTCTATTCTTTTAGCTATTCAACCAATGGCCAAACCAATGAATACGGGGAATTGTTTGATGTAATGGTCAAGCAAGCACAATCATAAAATAATTAGGAATTAGGAATTAGGAATTAGCATTTAGCATTTAGCAATTAGGAATTAGCGATTTAGCAATTAGGAATTATGACAGACGAAGCAATTATCTCAAATGCAGAGCAGACGCCGTTGCAAACTCAAACTGCACCGGTTGTTCCGATAACGCCGGTTGAGTCACAGGCTCTCGCGAACGCCGTGGTTGAGACTGAGATACATGTAATACCAGATCAGTTTTATGGGGCTGCCCTTAAGACTAAAATTATTGAAAAAGAAAAAATGCAGCAATCAGGCGCGGCTTTGGCGCCGAAAAAATCCCACATTGGTTTGATTGTGGGCGTGCTTTTGGTGATTGCCATTGTGGGCGGAGGAGGATTTTTTGCTTATCAATATAAAGACCAGATATTTGCCAAGCCAGCGCCAGCACCCGAACCAGTCGTTCAGGTGCCGGTTGTGGTGGCGCCAATACCAGTGCCAAGTGCGCCCACAGACCTTAAGGCGACTTCAACCAACCCGACCAGCATTTCTTTGTCATGGACTGACACGGCGAGCAATGAGTCGGCTGTGCGCATAGAAAGGCGGAATGATACTGGCACTATATATGATCGCCTGACTGATTTGCCGCCCAACAGCTCCAATTTCCAGGACAATTCTGTCCAAGCAAGCACAGCTTATTTTTACCGCGTGATTGCGCGCAACGAAACCGGCGAATCAGCGCCAAGCAACGAGGCGCAAGCCACGACTCAAGCTTTGCCGCCAGCGCCGCCTAAGCAAGAGCCTTTGCCGCCAGCAGGCTTGGATACTGACTCAGACGGTTTGACTGATCTTGAAGAAACTATCTTGACCGCTGACATCAGAAATCCTGATACAGATGGAGATGGCTATTTGGACGGCAATGAGGTCTTCAATCTATACGATCCGACGCGCAAGGCTCCGGCCAAGCTTTTAGGAGGCGGACAAGTCAAGGTTGCAGATGCGCCCATGGGCTGGTCTGTTACGATCCCAACCAAATGGAATTTGACTCTGGACCAAGCTGATGGATCCCTGGCCACGGTTGATACTGGCCATGGCGAAATGTTCAAGATCAGCATTGAGAATAATGATCAAAACCTTTCGGTCATTGATTGGTTCGTGGCTCGTGAGCCGCAAGCGGATAAGACGAAACTCATGCAGTTCAAATCCAAAAACGGCTACACAGGAATCATCGGGCCAGACCTGCTGACAACCTACATCCCTTGGGGAGACAAGATTTTCGTGTTCAAGTATGACATGGACAAGCAGCCTTTCATTAACTTTAGGACACTGTATTCAATGATCTTGAATTCATTGGTCTTGAAGGGCTTGCCTCAAAAAGTGGTTCCATCAGGCACGGGCCAGCTCCCATTTGAACCTGGTGCAACCCAGCCTGGCACGGTGACACAGCCTGCTCCTGTTTTTGCGACATCGAGCAGCTCCGCGACCTCAACGGCGCCTGGATCGCCAACTTCGACTACGCCATGAAGAACGTACAACGTACAACGTACAACGTACAACGGAGCAAGCAACTTGATTTGGAATTAACGATCCATGGGAAGCTACCAGCCGGGATGTCTGAAAATATGATACGCGAAATAATCAAAAAGTTTTCAGGTAAAATGAAACTCAAGCGTTTGGCCTTGGGCCTGGGGTTTGTTTCTGCGCGCGCCATGGCCGGAATCAACCAGAGCTATCGCGGCAAGGCCAGCGCCACAGATGTACTTTCGTTCGGCTATGCCTTGGGCCGCGGCAATCTGGAGGGCGACATCCTGATTTGTCCCTCATTTGCCAAAACAAGCGCCAAGGATCAAAAAGTCGCATACAAAGAAGAGCTGCAAAGGCTATTGATCCACGGGTTATTGCATTTGGCTGGGTATGACCATGTAAAAAAGGCCGAAGCGAATAAGATGTTTAAGTTGCAAGAAGGATTATTAAAAATAGTATGAGTTTTTTTCACAGTCTTGGATCAAGTTTTAAGCATGCCTGGGATGGCTTGATGGTTGCTTTTAAAGAAGAACAAAGTTTTCGGATCCAGCTCTTTGCCGGATTATTGGTTGCCGTACTTGCCTTGTTCCTGCCTCTGCAGCGCTGGGAGAGGAGTATTGTGATTCTGGTCATTGCGGCTGTGCTTGTGCTAGAATTGTTGAACAGCATCGTAGAAAGGTTTGTGGATATGCTGAAGCCTCGCGTGCACGAGTACGCCAGGCAAATCAAGGACCTGTCGGCAGCAGTGGTATTTCTTGTTGCTCTGACAGCGGTAATTCTGGCCATAGTGATTTTTTGGCCTTACCTTTATTTACTTGTACGCCTATGAAAGGTCGTTTGATTGCAGGGCTTGATCTAGGGTCTTCGGCCATCCGTATGGTCGTGGGCCAGGTTTTGCCTAGCCAAGACAAACATCCTCAGCTTTCGCTTATCGGAGCCACGGAAACAAAGTCAGATGGGATCACCAAGGCATCCATCAGCTCTTTTGAGGATGCGGTGAGCTCTATTTCGGCTTGTTTGGACCAGACTGAGCGCATGATCGGCCTGCCCATCAACGATACTTATGTGAGCGTTGGCGGCACGCAGATAACAGTCCAGGACGCTAAGGGCATTATCGGCATCAGCCGGGCCGACCAGACGATCCGCAAGGAGGATATGATCCGGGTGCTTGAGGCTGCGCGGACCTATGCTAATACTCCGAATTTCGAAATACTCCATGTTTTGCCTCGGAGATTCACGGTTGATAGCCAGAAAGACATAAAAGATCCGGTTGGCATGCAGGGCATTAGGCTTGAGTCCGAAGCCAAGATTATCCAGGGGCTATCCAATCATCTGCGCAATATCACTAAGGCTGTCTTTAGGACTAACGTGGATATTTCTGAACTGGTGTATGCGCCTTTGGCCGCGGCAGAAGCAGTCTCAAAAAAGCGCGAACGCGAGCTTGGCGTGTGCGTCATCAATCTCGGTGCCACCACAACCGGCATGGCTGTTTATGAAGATAATGACCTGGTGCATGCCGCGACCTTCTTAGTCGGTTCAGACCATATCACGTCTGATTTGGTCTATACGCTCAGGACCTCGTTTGAAATCGCTGAAAGGTTAAAAAGGTCTCGGGGCAATGCCGTGCCGACCAATTTCCAGAAAAGCGATGTGATTGATCTTAAGGATTATGGAGCAGAAATGAGTGAAGCTGTTCAGCTGGCTTTTATCTCCGAAGTGATTGAGGCCAGAGTTGAGGAAATATTGGAAAAAGTAGAAGCAGAATTAAAAAAGATAGAACGGTCTGGCATGCTGCCGGCCGGGATTATATTGACCGGGGGCGGGGCCAAACTGGCTGGAATCAGCGAAGTAGCCAGGCGCATTTTTCATTTGCCGGCGTCCATTGGGTCATCAACCCTGGAAAGCTCTGTGCCGGAGTTGGTGCAAGACCCGGCTTTTAGTACGGCTGTCGGGCTGGTGCAATGGGGGTTTGAGGCTGAGAGACAGGGCGAGGAAGGCGTGAGCTTGACCGGATCCATGAAGCACGCCGGAAGCATGTTTTCCAAGGTAACTGATCCATTGAAAAAGATTTTTAAGAGCTTCATGCCTTAAGGATACCGAAAACCCCGCGTGCTCAACCGAAAACACCCCTACCCCTCTTTCTCAAGAGGGTGGGACCTAGTACGTTAAAATCTCCTTGAGAAAGGAGAAGCGAAGAGGTTTTCCGGAATGTCGAGAGGAGCTCTTGACATCTTTTTAGTTTTCTTGACTGAGTGTGCCCAGGCGGTTATGCTTGTAATCATTAAGAGCAATTTTATGGCTCATTAAAGAGGTTTTTGAACACTTTAATTACTCAATGGTATGCCAGAGATTAAGCCAGATATTGAAACTTTTGCAAAAATCAAAGTGGTGGGCGTAGGCGGATCCGGCGGATCTGCCGTAAACCGTATGATCAGCTCCAAAATACGCGGAGTTGAATTCATTGTCATGAATACGGATGTCCAAGCTTTGAACGTCTCATTAGCCACCAGGAAAATCGCTTTGGGCGAAACTGTTTCGCGCGGTTTAGGCGCCGGCATGAATCCGGAAATTGGCGCGCGTTCAGCCGAAGAAAGCCAGGCGCAGATTCGTGATGCCTTAAAAGGCGCTGACATGGTGTTTGTGACCTGCGGTTTAGGCGGCGGTACAGGTTCTGGCGTGGCTCCCAAAGTAGCCGAGATTGCGCGCGAGCTTGGCATCCTGACCGTTGCTGTTGTCACAAAGCCTTTCCAGTTTGAAGGCTACCAAAGGAAGGTTGTAGCTGATGAGGCTTATGAAAAGCTGATCCAGCACGTGGACACGATCATCACCATCCCGAATGACAGGATCCTGCAGATCATTGATCGCAAGACATCATTGATGGATGCATTTGAAATCGTTGACGATGTATTGCGCCAGGGTGTCCAGGGCATTTCAGATATAATTTCAGTTCCGGGTTTGATCAACGTGGACTTTGCGGATGCCAGAGCCATCATGGAAAACCAAGGCTCAGCCCTCATGGGAATCGGCCGCGGCCATGGCGACAACCGCGCAGTTGATGCGGCCAAGGCAGCCATTGCTTCGCCTTTGCTTGAAGTCTCCATTGACGGAGCTAAAGGTATACTGTTCACCGTGACCGGCGGATCCAATTTGGGCATGTATGAGGTGACTGAAGCGGCCAAGGTTATTACTGAATCAGCAGACCCCCAAGCTAAGATCATTTTCGGAGCCATCTTGGATGAGTCGCTCAAAGATGAAATCAAGGTCACGGTAATAGCTACAGGTTTTGGACAAAGGAGCAACGCCGGGTCCCAATATGGTAAGAAAACTATTTTAGCCGGCGGCACTTACAATCCTTCGCAGATGCGCCCGCAAGAGAGGATGGAAAAATTCCAATTCCAAAAACCAATGCCTGAACCAGTCTCCAGCCCCGTGCAAAGGCCTGTGATGGATAATGCTCGGCTCCAGCCAGCGGCCAAACAGCCGCATGTCCAGCCCCCGAGCTATGCGCCCATGCAGCAAACCCCGCCCCCAATCGCGCAGCAGCAGCCAAGGGTCTCAAACGATCAAATGCCTGCGCCAGCCTCTTCTGAGGAAGACGCAGCAGAAATCCCAGCTTGGTTTCGCAAAAAGATGATGTAAGCCGCCGCACGCCAATTCAAAATTCATAATGCAAAATTCAAAATTGAGGTATCCCTTTGGGATTATATTTGATAAAAAAAGCCGAAGGCCTCCAACATTTTGAATTATTAATTTTGCATTTTGAATTATTCAGTTATGCATTGTCCGGTGTGCAACCACGGAGAAAGCAAGGTAATTGATTCGCGCCTTTCGACGGACGGTGTTTCTATTCGCCGCCGGAGAGCATGTGAGGCGTGTGACCATAGATTCTCGACAGTCGAGGAAATCGAGTTGCTCGATATAACCGTGACCAAGCGCGACGGCCGCCGCGAAATGTACTCGCGCGAAAAGCTGAGTTCTGGGGTGCGGCGCGCCTTGGAAAAGCGGTCATATACCCAGGAGGCTTTTCGTGGTCTTTTGCATAACATTGAAATGGATATCGCCAAGCTCGGCACTTCAGAGGTCATGAGCTCAAAAATAGGGGAGCTGGTCATGGAGCGCTTGCGGGGGTTCGATAAAATCGCTTACATCAGGTTTGCTTCTGTCTATCGCGCTTTTGAAGACGCGAAGACGTTCCAGAACGTGCTGGACGAGCTGCGGGCCAAGAAATCTAAGAGGAAGAAGAGGAAATAAGTCCGAGACCACCCCGGTTCGCCATTCGGCTCGCCACCCCTCCTACATTAGGAGGGGACTAAGTTATTTTGTTACTAAGTCACGTCCCCGCCTAGCGTAGAGCCTGCCCTGCCTTCGATATGCTCAGGCCCTGAGTTGATCGAAGGGAGCGAGCGTAGATCGATGTGAGTCGAACGGGTGGGGGTAGGGGGCGGTGTCTCATGGTGGTATAATGCGTAGTGAGTAAAATCGAACTATGACATTCCCCGACAAAAGAACAAAAATCGTCTGCACAATCGGTCCGGCCTGCCATACTGAACCCATGCTGAAGAAGATGATTGCTGCAGGCATGAACGTGGCGCGTTTGAATTTTTCGCATGGTACGCATAAGGACCATGCTAAGCTCACGAACCTGGTCCATTCGGCAGCCAAGAAGCAGAAGACTGTTGTCGCCATCCTTCAGGATCTGCAGGGCCCGAAAATCAGGGTCGGTGAATTGCCGGAAAAGGGGATTGATTTGGTGGCTGGCAAACAAATCATTTTCAGCACTAAGGCCAAACCAGTCCCAGGCCGCATCCCTGTCACATATCCGAAAATGCATTCAGACGTCAAACCTGGACAAAGGCTGCTTTTAAGCGACGGCTTGATGGACGTGAAAGTCAAAAAAGTAAGCGGCCAAGACATCTACTGCCTTGTGGGCACAGGCGGACATCTCACATCTCACCAAGGCATCAACATGCCTGAGACCAAGATCAGCGCCTCGTCCATGTCAGATAAAGACAAAGATGATGTTGAGTTTGGCGTAAAACTCGGAGTGGATTGGATTGCCTTGTCTTTTGTGCGCTCAGCCAAAGATATTTATGACCTCAAGGCTTTGATCAAGAAGCATCAAAAAGGCCATGGCCAACCCATCCGGGTTTTGGCCAAGATCGAGAAGCGCGAAGCAGTGGAAAATATGGATGAGATTTTGGAGGCTACAGACGGCATCATGGTGGCGCGTGGTGATTTGGGCGTGGAAATCCCGGCCGAGGATGTGCCTTTGATCCAAAAACAATTGATTGAAAAAGCTTTGGAAATATCCAAACCGGTGATCGTGGCCACGCAAATGCTGGATTCCATGATCCGCAATCCGCGGCCCACGCGCGCTGAAGTTTCTGACGTGGCCAATGCCGTAATCGATCACACGGACGCAGTCATGCTTTCGGGCGAAACAGCGACTGGCAAGTATCCTGTGCAAACAGTCCAGACCATGGCCAGGATCATCAGAAAAACAGAAAGCTCGCATTATGATGATTTGAACGTAAAAAACAGGAAGCCTAAAACAAAGCAGAGCGCGGTCGCGAGTTTGGCACGTGAGCTGGCAGATGAATCAAGCGCAAAGCTTATCTTGGTCGCGTCTTTGACCGGGCGTTCAGGCCGGATCGTCAGCAGTTATCGTCCGGAACTGCCCATTTTTGTCGGCACGCATGATGCGCGAGTCTGCAATCAGCTGGCCTTGTCTTGGGGGGTCATGCCGTTCTTGCTGCCCACCTGCCAAAATGTTCAGGCGCTTATCTCAAAATCAGTCGCGTATCTGAAAAAGAACCGTTTCTCAAAAAACAATGACCAGATCGTGGTCGTGGCCGGCCAACCCACCGGAATATCAGGCACGACAAATCTAGTTGAGATGCGGAAGATCTCCTGATTTGATGCAGGCATCAAATCTGTCCCCTTGGTAAGGGGACGATTGATAAACTTATGAATAAATCTCAAAATAACTACGCCTTTATTGATAGCCAGAACGTGAATCTCAGTATTCGGGATCTTGGTTGGAGGATTGATGACCAAGGGGAACTGCGATGCAGAGCTTGTGTTGCATGCTATGATCGAATATCCCAATTTTGATAAAGCAGTGATAGTGACTGGCGATGGTGATTTTTACTGTCTTGTGAAATATTTGCTCGAACAAAGAAAGTTGGGAGCGGTTCTCATTCCGAATAAAAATAAATTTTCAGCCCTACTCAAGTTTAGGGTCATCCGTTCATTCTTGCGATATATGAACGATTTAGTGGGCAAAATTTCATATAAAAAAGAAAAGACCCCATAAGGACAGAACCTTATAGGGCTACCTTTTCCGTTGGTGATATTCACAATATACAGCAATATGAGGTTTGTGTCAATGTTGTTTGGTATCGACCACCCCTAGCCCACTCCTCAGCCGAGGAGGGGAACCAACTGGCAGCCGGTATTAGGACGCGTAAGGACGCTTTAGGACGGTTAGGACGTTACGGTTAGGCTTGTTTTTGAAATTTTCAGAAGCAATTCCCATTGCGGCTGGGTCATTGGCATGATGGAGAGCCTAGGCTGGTTAAAAAGCTGAAGTACATTCAAGACCGGGGTATAGCGGATCTCATCTTGGCTGACTTGCCGGGTAAGGGGCATGATCGGTTCAATATCAATGACAGACCAATTGCCCTCGCTGGCATTCGGGTCGTCATAGGCTTTGGCAGCTACTTTGGCAATGCCAACAGCCCCTGATTCAGCGCCTTGGTGGAAGATTATGGCTAAATCGCCAGGGGCCATTTCGCGCATAAAATTGCGCGCTTGGTAATTGCGAACGCCGTCCCACCTGGTCTTACCGGATTTTAACAGCATATCCCAGCTGAAAACCTCGGGGTTTGTCTTGATGAGCCAATAGGCCATATGTCTATCCACAGCGTAGCATATAGGCTATTTTTGGCTAGTTTTGGTCTTATTGAGGCTTGCATAGGAAATATGATTATGTTAAGCTCTCACGACAATTATATATTGGGTTCGTGGTGTAGCCTGGTTAACACGCCCCGCAGTACTGCGGGGAGATCGAGGGTAGTTATGAATCATTTTGTCTATATCCTGCGAAATGCCAAAGGCAATTACTACGTAGGTGCAACAAATGACATCCAGCGCCGTTTAGCTGAGCATAATTCTGGGGTCAGTCTAGCAACTCGCGGGCGAGGACCATGGTGCCTAGTGTATACCGAAACCTATGCAACGCCGCAGGAAGCAAAGAATCGTGAATATAAAATAAAACAAAAGAAAAGAAAAA
Source organism: Patescibacteria group bacterium (assembly GCA_041665165.1). Lineage (GTDB taxonomy): Bacteria > Patescibacteriota > Patescibacteriia > 2-12-FULL-60-25 > 2-12-FULL-60-25 > MWCR01. The sequence continues at coordinate 11,041 of JBAYJJ010000012.1, forward strand.
GTTATATCGATTGGTTGATTGCAGAGGCGGGTAAAAATAATATTGGGTTCGTGGTGTAGCCTGGTTAACACGTCTCCCTGTCACGGAGAAGATCGAGGGTTCGAATCCCTTCGAACCCGCCATACAAAAAAGCGCCAAAAGCGTTTTTTTGTTTACTGAAGGGATTTGAATTTATTTATTGCGTTTATTTCACTGAAATGGCACTATAACATCAGTTTTTTATCAACTAACAATAGAAGGATATTATTTTATGAATAAGCTCATAGGATTCGGGATAATCATGTTCGGCGTCATCACATTATCCGGTTGCGGTACTGCGGGTGTCGTCCAAAATAACGATCAGGCCAATAATCCAGCGCAGGGGACGAGCGTCTCGCAGACGGATACCAATACGGTCAAGCCAACGGCCGCTGCAAGTAAAATAACAGCCATTGTTCCGGAAGGTTGGCTACCTGTTGAGGGTTCAGTTCTACCCGTGCAATATATGAAGGGTTCAGCCAGCTTCATGGCTAAAACAGAGAGCTTCGGAACAACCGACTTGGATCAGGTGACGGAAAAGGCTCTGGCTATCTTTAAGAGCGCGTTCAGCAATGTTTCCGTTCAAGGCGAAACCACAAGAATCACTGTCGACGGTCATGATGCGCGAAAATTGGTTTTTACCAGTGAAATAAGCGGCATCAAGATGAAGTACATGTATGTTTATACAGTCGTGGGTAATGATGTATATGCCATAACTTTCGGCGACCAGGCCGAGAGCTATGATAGTTATATTTCTGATTACGAAAAGATATTGAACCAGATCAAGTTCGTGAACTGAAGCATGATTTAACGTGTAAAATGCGGACATGACGAAGCACGATTATTCCGCTGAATGAAATATGCAAAAGGCCGCATTTGATGCCTCGCAACTCATAGCCATGATCGACTATCCTCCGTTGCACAGCCCAGAGGCACTTCTTTCATATTACGAAAAGCATAAATCGGGGGCTGCTGTCGAGCCCGTGATCGTGGTGCCAATCGAAGCGGCGATAGGATATTTCGCTGAAAGGTCAGGGCGCTATGAAACTTACAAAGAAGCTCTGAACGAGTTTTTACCAAGTCATCCATCGGCCAGGTACTTTATGCTCGGCGGCAAGCACCGTTCGGCCGCGGCCACAATATTAGGTGTTAAAATACCTTGTCTTGTCGTTGGAAGTGATGCTGATGTCGCCGAGATCCGTAGTTTGATGTCAGAAGGTAAAATTACAGGCGTGCCGAGCGTGGGCAAGGATTTTATCGATACGTTGCGCGAATTGGAGGAGCATTATTACGAACACAAAAAGTTCTGGACTATGGAGGAAAAGACCAAGGCCATGATAAAAAACAAAGACATTCCCGAGGGCATGCTTAAAACTAAACTCAAATAGCCCTTCAGCCGCAAATACTGTAAAATAAAGCACAAGTTTGCGCTAAGCCGGAATATGCCTGTCAAAAACAGTTTTTATCAAAAGCACGGCAACACATTAAAGAAATATTTCATACCGCATTCGGGGAATAATTTTCACCCGCATATTTTGCATACCAAGCGCGCCATTTTTTACAGCGCTTTTTTCATCCTCATAAAAGTCATGGTCGTCGGAGCAGCGCTCGCTGTACCCTTGGAAGCTTTTTTGGCTCCAGACGTCTTAGCTGAGCAAGGCAAAAAGATTGTGGCCATGACCAATGAGCTGCGTAAAGAAAAAGGCTTGGCTTCAGTGACTGAAATTGCGGATTTGGATTCATCTGCGCAAATGCGGGCTACGGACATGGCCAGCCAGCAGTACTTCAGTCACACCAGTCCAGACGGCAAAAAGCTCCAATACTTTTTAGGCCAGGCCGGTTATCATTATTCAGAAGCAGGCGAGAACTTGGCCATGGGTTTTTCTGATGCAGAATCAGTCATGAGCGGCTGGATGAAAAGCCCGACCCATTATGCGAATTTAGCGGAAAGTATTTATACGGACGTTGGCGTGGGCATTGCTGGCGGCATTTTTAATGGCACGCCGACCGTTTTTGTGGCCCAGCATTTTGGCACGCCCATTGAGACCAAAAACATGGCCATGATCCGCGGCCAGGAATCAGCAGAAGTTTTGAGAGCCATCAAATCGGCTGAACAGCGAATAGCAAATAGCGAACAGCTGAAATCATCAGGCAAGGTCTTGGCTGAGAAGACGATTAACAAGACGCCACAACCCGCAACTCGTAGCTCGCAACTCGTAGCTCGTAGCTCAAAACCAGAGACGCGGGACGTGGGACGTGGGACGAGCGACGATGTCAGTTCCCCTGTGTTGGATGCTCAAAAGTCATCTGTCGCCTGGAGCGATACTGCTGATGGCCGTACGCATTTGGTGGTAAAAGCCGCAATCAGCAAAGATGCGATTGGTGCATTGGCCATGGTACAAGGCTATCAGATTGAGTTAGGCAAAAATCAAGACGGCATGTTTGAGGGCTCATTGACCGTGCCTGCTTCGTCAAAAGAAATTTTTCAGACAGTCATGGCTCCGACCGTGATGATCGCCGGAGAGAATGGAACCATGTCCGAAGAAACCATTGATTGGCAGAATCCAAAAGTCATAAGCCAGACTCCGTGGCAAAAATACATGCAAGCTAAGTCGTGGCTGTACAGCTCCATCCCTGTCTTCATGTTTTCCAACTGGGTCTATTTTTTCTTTTTGCTGTTCTTCTGCATTGCCTTGGCCATCAATATCCTTGTGGAAATCCGCCAACAGCACAAGCATGTGATTCTGCAGACAGTGGGCTTGATAGCGTTGTTGGTGTGCTTACTGAAGTTTTAGGCTCATGTCCACTTTTTTCGTCGCTAGCCACGCGCTAATCCAAAGAGACGGTAAATACCTTGTCACGCGCAGGTCGGCTTTGAATGATTATATGCCGCTTAAATGGGATGTGCCGGGCGGCACAGTTGAGGTAGGGGAGACTGTGGAAGGAGCTTTGCAACGCGAAGTTCAAGAAGAGACTGGTTTAGAGGTAAAGATCGGGTCGCCGATTCACGTTTTCACCGTCAATAATCCGGCTCGCCCAACCATCCAAATTGTCTTTGAATGCAAATACATCTCTGGCGAGGTCAAGCTTGACCCAGAAGAACACGATCAATTTGAATGGCTTTCAATCGAGGAAATGAAAAAGATTGATGCCATTGCGTTTTTGGATGATTATCTGAAATAGAGGCCTTTCCTGAAAAATGCTATACTGACCGTACTATGATAAAAGCTCTTTCTCCAAACAAGGTCGGGCTTGTGCTTGGCGCATTGCTCGTCGTGTTCCATCTTTGCTGGTCTATTTTAGTCGCCCTGGGTTGGGCGCAGTTTGTCATTGATTGGATCTTCACGCTCCACATGATCCAGCCAGTGTACCAGATCATGCCGTTTTCTTTTGGCCTGATGCTTGGCTTGCTGGTCATGGTTTTTGTCATTGGCTATGCCATGGGCTATGTCGGTGGCCTGCTGTGGAATTTTTTGCACGATAAATAGGGCACTATAGCCTCCTTTGCCTGTCAGCCGTAGCTTTAGCGGAGGATGGTTTAAGTCTCCTTTATTGAAGAGGATTGATTCCATCTGGTTTTTGATATAAAGTTTGTGCCATATGGCCATAACCACAGACGAACGCCAAGACCGTTTAAAGCGCAGGCAGGAGCTGATTGATAAGGGAATCCAGCCCCATCCAGCCAAATTTGAGCGCACGCACAAGCTGGCTGAGCTCAAAGAACTTAAGCCCGAATCAGAGGTCAGGGTCTGCGGACGCATCATGCTTAAGCGCGTAATCGGCAAGCTGGCTTTTTACCAGTTGCAGGACGAGAGCGCTATGCACCAGGTCGGCGTTAAGGTTGATGATGTCGGCGTAGAAAACTTTGAGATTGTACGCCTACTTGACCGCGGAGACTTTTTTGGAGTTGAGGGCAAACTCGGAACGACCAAGACAAAAGAGCCGACAGTCTGGGCCACGTCCATCACCATTTTGGGCAAGAGCTTGATACCATTGCCCGAAAAGTGGCACGGCTTGCAGGACGTGGAAAAAGTCTACCGCCATCGCGAACTGGATTTGGCCACGAATCGCGAATCATTTGAACGCTTCAAGCTGCGCAGTGCGTTTTTGAGCAATGCGCGCAAATATCTGGAGTCAAACGGTTTCATGGAGGTTGAGACTCCGATCCTGACGTCTGTTGCCACTGGCGCAGCAGCCAAGCCTTTCAAGACGCACCATGAGACAGATGACATGGACATGGTTCTGCGCATTTCGCCCGAAACATATCTCAAGCGCTTGATCGGCGGCGGGTATGACCGCGTGTTTGAGACTGCAAAATGTTTCAGGAACGAGGGCTCTGATCCGTCGCATGTGCAGGAGTTCACTCAGATTGAATATTACGTGGCTTACCAGGATTATTTGTGGAACATGGATTTTACCGAGGAATTTTTGAAATCAATTCTAGAGCAAACTTTTGGCAAACTGGATTTCGAAGTCATTGGCAAGACTGGTGCAACGCACGCTATCAGCTTCAAGAACAAGCTGCCGCGCTATAAGCTCACGGACTTGATCAAAGAAAAAAGCGGGATTGATGTCTTGGAATACAAAGATGCGGATAGCCTGCTGAAAGTAATGAAAAAGAAAAAGATTGAGATAGAGGACGCGGATAAAAAAGGCCTTGGCACGCTAATCGACGAGTTGTACAAAAAATTCGTGCGCCCTGAGCTGATAGATCCGTGCTACATCACAAACCATACAGCTGAGATGATGCCTTTGGCGCGCAGGAATGACGATGATCCGCGTTTGGTAGATAGTTTCCAGCTTGTAATTGCCGGCTGGGAAGTCATAAAAGCCTACTCAGAGCTGGTTGATCCGATTGACCAGCGGCAGCGCATGGGCGTGCAGGCTGAATTCAGGCAAAAAGGCGATGAAGAAAGTTTTGAATTGGATGAAGACTTTTTGCAGGCCATGGAAGCCGGCCTCCCGCCCATCACAGGCTGGGGCATGGGCATAGACCGCATCATGGCGCTCTTGACTAGCCAACCAAATCTGCGCGATGTCATTTTTTTCCCAATAATGCGTCCCGAGACAGATTAACCTTCATGTCATCTTGAGCGGAGTGAGTCGGACGAACGCAGTCGAAAGATCTGGCTTGGTCTGTGTTACAGAACGGTCCAGATCCTTCAACTCAGTATGACTTCGTTCAGGATGACAGAAAATATGCCTCCACACACAAAAAGAGTCTTCGAAGACTTTAAGTGCGAAAATTGCGGACAAGAAGTAAAAGGCAATGGCCGGACAAGCCACTGCCCGAAATGTTTATGGAGCAAGCACATGGATGATGTGCCAGGCGACCGCGCATCTGAATGCAAAGGCATGATGCGGCCTGTGGGAGTCTGGGTAAAAAAAGGCGAAGCAGTCAAAATCCAGCATAAGTGCGAAAAATGCAATTTCCGCCGCATGGCCCCGGTTGCTAAGGAAGACGATAGGGAACTCTTAATCAAGATTTCTGTAGCCGACGTCAAACAAGCATAATAAACAAATTCGTATATTCGTTCGTATTCGTAATTCGTACGAGCGTAGCGATTAAAAAAGGCTCGCAGTCATGATGACCTGCGAGCCGAGTCGAGCTGAGCTCGATTGAGTTGCCTACTTGTTGAGGTCTTTCGGAACCTCGAGGGTGCAGGCTGAGACGTTCCAGCAATTGCGGACTGCGTCCTTGATGTACCTGCCATTGCACTCAAAGTGCAGTTGCTTCTTGTCCTTGCCCCACATGCTCAGCTTGTTGGAGACGTAGCACGTAGGGTCGCTTTGCCCGGTGAACTCCTTGAGGTTGTCGGGTGTGACCGGGAAGCTGCCCCCAGTTGCCATGCTCGGCGTCTTGGCAGGAGCAGCCTGAGCCTTGTGGCCGATGAACGTTTGCGCTGGGCCGTTTACTACGCCCGGGTCACTGAAGTAGACTTCGTAGATCCGGAGGCCGCAGATGACAAACAAGAGAAAGAGTGCGGATAGCGCTATGAGCGCAATACGATTCGTAAGCTTGCACTCCTTGGACAAGCTTTGTTTGTGTTGTTCCTCGGCTGTGACCAGTGCATTCTGCGCAGCAGCCACAACACGTTCCTGCTCGGCGATGGCTTCTGCAGCGAGTTGCTGCGCGTAAGCCAGTTCCTGTCCTGGGTCGGCGAGCTTAGCTTCCAGCTCCTGGACCTTGGTGTTGGCCTGGGCACAAGCAGCGTTGCACGCTTCTGTGTTCTGGCGGATCGCCTCGGTTACTGCTGCTTGGAGCTTGGTCAGCTTGTCATAGGCATCGACGAGCTCGCCTTGAGCCTTGGCCACTCGTTCGTCAGCAGCAAGCTGAATGTCTGTGGCACGTTCCGCTTCTTTGGACGCCTTGTTGTAAGCGCCAATGAGCTTCTGTTCCAGCTCCTTGACCTTGGCATCGTCAGCCTGAGGTTGAGCAGCTTGCGCTTGAGCCAACTGCTCAGCCGCAGCCTTAAGTTCGCCTTGAACCCGGTCCAGCTCTGTGCGAAGCGTTTCTTGCGCTTCCCTCGCGTACTGGAGATCTACCCCCATATCCTTGACGCGTTCGTCCGCGTTCGCGAGGTCCTGGATTTGCTGATTGGCTTCAGCCAAGCGATCTTCCAGTTCTGTGGTGTGCCTGGCCACATCCATGTTCACCACAGCTTCGAGGTTGGCCTTGAACTGTTCGGCCTCAGCCTTGCTGGCCGCGAGCTGCTCTTCGAGCTCCTGGATGCGATCCGTTCGGATGCGTTCCTCGGCCAGTGCAGTCTCGAGTTTTGTTTGCGCGGCAGATTGCTTGGCCGTGAGATCGCGGAGCTGAACTTGAAGGTCAACCGGCTTCTCAGCTTGCTTGTCGCGGACTTGCGATTGCTCAACCGGCTTCTCAGCCTTCTTCGCAGGAACAGCCGGAGCAGTAGTCTTTGTGGCATGTTTGCTAAAGATGTCATGGGGCATTGGAATCCTCCCGTTGATTGTCGAATTTCGAATCGCTTGGCCATTTAGCCAAACGCCCTAGGTGTATAGGATTAAGCTTTTTAGCATAAATTAGCTGTTTTGTCAAGGTTTAGGCCTAAACATCCACTTGTTTGGAGCGTGCGAATCGCGTATCCTAATATGGCTCTATGCTGAGCAAAAAACCCAAGCTTTTACGCAAGATTCCAGGCCCTGTAGTTTTATTGATTTGGGATGGTTTTGGCCTATCTAAGCACATATCAGGCAATGCAGAAGCCTCAGCTCATATGCCTGTCTGGCACGAGTTTTTGAGTAATTACAGCAAGTCTGAGCTCAGGTCTGATGGCGAGGCCGTGGGCTTGCCCAAGTTTGAATGCGGCAATAGCGAAGTCGGGCATGCCACGATTGGCGCAGGCCGGGCTGTGCCGTCTGATACAATCCTCATCAATCAGGCCATCAAAGATAAAAGTTTTTTTGATAATACGGCCTTGCTTCGGGCCGCAGCGCATGTGATTGAGCATGGCAGCGCTTTACACCTCATGGGTTTGCTCACTAATCGGCAAAGCGGGCACGCGGCTTTTAACCACATCGCGGCTTTGATTAAGTTCGCTGAAAGGCTCAAGCTGCCAAAAGTCGTTTTGCATTTATTTACAGACGGCCGCGACACAGAACCGTTCCATGCGCTTAAGCTTTTGGGCGAGCTGGAGGATATCTTGCCGGAAAATTTCAAAATAGGTTCAGTCAGCGGACGCTTCTATTCCATGGATCGCGACCGCAATTGGGGGAGGACGGGTCTGGTCTACAGCGTGCTCACGCGCGGCGAGGGAGTCGTGGCTGACTCAGCTGCCCAAGCCATTGAGCAAGGCTATGCGCGCGGCGAGAGCGATGAGTTTTTGATGCCGACCTCAATCCTTCAGCCAGATGGCAAAGCATTGGTGATTGATGACCATGACGCCGTGATATTCTGGAACTTGCGCACGGACAGGGCGCGCCAGCTGACCAAACCTTTTGTCCAGCATGACTTTGAACTCAAAGAAAAGCGGCCGTTCAGGCGCAGCAGGAAAGTCCGTGATTTATGTTTTGTGACCATGACAGAATTCGGCAAACAGATAAACGGCGATGGTGCTGCCATTCCGGCTTTCCCGCATCACGAAATATCCGGCACTTTGGTGGAGGCTTTGCGCACGCACAAACAGATTTATATTTCCGAATCAGAAAAATACGCGCAAGTCACGTATTTCATGGATGGCGGCTATGATGCGCCGCGTTTCGGCGAAGAACGGGTGCGCATCCCTTCCCAAAAAGTCTCTTCGTTTGACCGCGCGCCGAACATGCGGGCCAAAGAGATTTCCAAAGCAGTCGTGTCGGCGGTCAATAAAGGGCATGATTTCGTGTGCGCGAACTTCGCCAATGCGGACATGGTGGCACACACTGGGAATTTCAAAGCCGCTGTCTTGGCTTGCGAAGCTTTGGACAGATCTTTGTTGTTAATCTGGAAAGCGATCAAGAAAAAAAGAGGCGCGCTCATGATAACTGCGGACCATGGCAATGTGGAAGAAATGGCTAGTGCGCACGGCGCCATTGATACGCATCACAACCCTAACCCAGTCCCTTTTGTCTGCGCATCTTCAAAGGTCCACAAGCAAAGCGTGCGCAAAGGGACTTTGGCTGATATCGCGCCCACGGTTTTGAGCTTTTTAGGCGTGGACAAGCCCAAAGAAATGAAAGGGCACTCCCTGATATGATAATTAAAAATTCAAAATTAATAATTCAAAATTTTGCATTTTGCATTTTGCATTTTGAATTGTCGTCATATGCGTCCTAAACCAGTAATTCTGATGATCATAGACGGCTTTGGCATCGCGCCAGAGGCTGATGGCAATGCTGTCACAAAAGCGCAGATGCCGAATTTTAAGCGCCTCATAGAATCCTATCCGGCCATGACGGTGCGCGCATCTGGCGAAGCCGTGGGTTTGGCCTGGGGGCAGATGGGCAACTCAGAAGTCGGACATCTTACCATTGGTTCGGGCAAGATATTTTTCCAAAGTTTGCCACGCATCGGTATGAGTATTGAAGATGAATCCTTTTACAATATTCAGGCTTTCGTGGATGCGTGCGAGCACGTGAAGAAGAATGAAGGCACTTTGCATCTCATGGGCTTGTGCTCACCGGGCGGAGTGCATGCGCACCTTGATCATCTGTATGCGCTGCTGAAGATGTGTGTGCTGCACAAGATGGACAAGGTCGCGATCCATGCTTTCTTGGATGGACGCGATACGATTTTTAACAGCGGACAGATTTTTATCAAAGAGCTTGAAGAAAAGATCAAAGAACTTAAAGTCGGTGAGATTGCTACCGTGGGCGGACGCTATTATGCCATGGATCGCGACAACCGCTGGGATCGCGTACAGAAAATGTATGACGCAATGGTCAAAGGCGAGGGGCAAAAGGCTGAGTCAGCTCTTGAAGCAATCGAGAAATCATACGCCGCTGGTGTGTATGATGAAGAATTCATTCCGACTGTAATTGAAAAAAACGGACAGCCTATTGCTAAGATGAGTTCTGGCGACGCCTGCATTTTTTTCAACTACCGCCCAGACCGCGCCCGCGAAATCGCCAAAGCATTAGCTTTGCCTGACTTTGACAAGTTTCCGCGGGTTGAACTCAAGGATTTTTTGCTGGTGAGCATGACTGAGTATGAAAAGAATCTGCCGATTGAAGTTGCTTTTCCGCCGCAGACTGCAGAGACGTGTTTGGCCAAGGCCGTATCTGACGCAGGTTTGAGGCAGCTGCACATTGCGGAAACGGAAAAGTATGCTCACGTCACTTTCTTTTTTAATGGCATGCAAGAAAATGAATATCCAGGTGAAGACCGTGTGATTATCCCATCGCCGCGCGTTTCGTCTTATGACAAGGCGCCGGACATGGCCACGCCGCTTATCGCTGATCGGATTGTCAAAGAGATCGCCAATGCGCAGTATGATTTGATCATTTGCAATCTGGCCAACCCGGACATGGTGGCGCACACTGGCAATGTAGAGGCCACGATCAAAGCGCATGAGTCAGTGGACAAGGCTTTGGGCAGGGTAGTGGATGCGGCTTTATCCGTGGGCGGGGTCGTGCTCGTCACAGCTGACCATGGCAATTCAGAAGAAGTCGTGAATTTGACCACAGGCGCAATCGATAAGGAGCACTCCACCAACCCTGTGCCATTTTTGATTATCGGTAAACAATTTGAGGGTTTGCGAGCGCCTACTGGCGATGTTGTGGGCGGCGACTTAAGTGTTACGCCTCCGGTCGGCATGTTGGCTGATGTTGCGCCCACAGCCCTAAAAATAATGGAATTAGAACAGCCCCCGGAAATGGTGGGGAGAGCGTTGATTTAACCCCTCTATCCGTCCCTCTTTTTAATTATACTGCGGGACTGCCTTTCCCCCCGCCCGCCTCGCAAGCGAGAGCGTTGCGGGCAGGCACAGCCGCAGGGGAAAGGCCAAAATACCAGAGACTGCCAGTTGGTTCCCCTCCTTTTTTGAATGCTGAGGAACCAAGAGATAGATGACGGTAAACTAAGGAGGGGCTAGGGGCGGTCGATACGGATGTGTAACTCCTTGACAACAAGGCTTTTTTTTGTTATATACACAAACATCCCCGTTGTCGTGCGCATCCCACGTGCTCTTCGAAAGGAGTTCCTCATGATGGACATCATTCGTAAAGAAGAAGACTTCTGCATCAAAGGCTGTAGGTATGTTGGATTGAGGCCGACCAAGGTCTTCAAGGAGAAAGTCGGAGTGTACGCCCTGACCATGGAGGGAGGGGCATTCAAACACCGTGAAGAGAGATCAGTCAGGCATCACGACCCGATGGTCAAGATCATGCTCTTCATGGATAACGGCCAACCAGGCGGGTTTGTGAAGGCCTACGTCGAGATGGAAGATCACTTTAATCCTGAGCTCATCCCGCCGATTGCCATCACCTCGGACATGATCATCCACTCCCTCCCTACCTATAGCATGGTTTTGGCCATGCTTGCCGGCCCCTCGGCCATGTTGACGATTACGCTCATCGAGGACGATAAGGTGAGATTTGACCTCGCCATCGGCACCTACCAATCCAAGGGCGTAGTCCCGCTTGAGAAAATCAGCTGTTTCCTCGAGCGCAAACCGTCCTGACGCCCCACTCAACCGCATCACTGAGAACCGCATCCGCGAGCTCCTCAGGGTGCGGTTTTCAGTTTCAAATTTATAAAGTAGCTAGCGGTATTCAAAAAATAGCCCCGGAAATGGTGGGGAGAGCGTTGATTTAACCCCTCTATCCGTCCCTCTTTTTATCATACTGCGGGACTGCCTTTCCCCCCCGCCCGCCTCGCAAGCGAGAGCGTTGCGGGCAGGCACAGCCGCAGGGGAAAGGCTGGTTAACCAGAGGCGGCTAGTTGGTTCCTCTCCTCAGCTAAGAGCCTGCCCTGAGCGAGCATATGTCAAAGCGAGTCGAATGGGAGAGGTTAGGTGAGGTCGATACAATGTATACCCCCTTGACATTTCAGGGGATTTTTGCTATAAACTTTGCCATGAGGTCCTTCCTCACACTAATGGGGGCTTGGGTGCCGAGTCCCAACTTTAAACTCGTGTCGAACGACGACCGCGCCGGCGAGCAGGTCGACTCGAACTCCTGACGGAGTTCGAGTCGACCTGTTGCGGTCTCAGTGAATCTCAGGTTAAAACCTGGTGCGTAGAGCAGGGGAATGGGACTTCCAAAGAATCATCGGAGACAAACCAACCGATGAGGGAGTTCCTGAAAACTGTGAAGCCATCTGGCGTAGGCCTGAGTGGATCTGAGGCAACCGCACAGACGAATTCTGGCAGGGGATGGTTAACTCTGCTCCCGTCCACAGGCGGGTAAGGCACACGAGGTCCTTCTGTGTGGAGGATCTCACAATCTCTCACGCTCGCGCGATTCGTTCGCCGGGCGCTTTTTTCTTTTGGGGGAAAGGTATGTCCTTGACATTTTCGCGGTTTTTGATATATATAGCCATAAGGATTTTCCCCGGGTTGTCGCACAACCCACAACATTACAAGGAGGACGTGACATGGAGACGTCGAAAATCTGGATTTCGGGCATCAAACTGGAAGTTTTGCCGAAAACGCCGAGCGATGATGAAAATCGTGCGCAAGAACGGTTGGCATCAGTTGACCAGACTATGACGAACGAGGAACTCCTCTGCTCCATGAGAAGAGAGCGGGACGAGGCGGAAAGAGCGCAGAACAAGATAAATGATGCGCGGACGGCTGAAGCGAACCGCGACTATCGTTTCAGGGTACTGCTTCAGGGGTCGAGAGACCGCTACCTCGATAAGCACCGCAAGTAAAGAATCGTTTTTTTCATGCAGTTCAAGTCTAGTCTTCACGCTCGCGCGATTCACGCCGGGCGTTTTTTATTAAAGTCTTTCCCTTGCGGTAAGGGAAAGACTTAGATAGAGTTAGTCTTGTATGCAGACCGCTGTCAAAATCATCCAGGCTTTGCGCAAGCGTTATCCGCAAAAGGCAGACATGGATTTGGGCAATCCAGCTGATACATTGATTGCAACTGTTTTTTCCGCACGCACGACTGATGTGCAAGTTTTGAAAATGTATCCTGCGTTCCGCAAGAAGTTTCCGACTTGGGAAAAATTAGCCAAAGCAGATTTGAATACGATTGCGAAATCAATCAATACCATCGGGCTCTATCGAAACAAGGCAAAGTCAGTAAAGGGTATAGCCCAAAAAATCCTGAGCGATTTTAAAGGCCAGGTGCCGCGCACAATGGAAGAGCTGATTACTTTGCCTGGTGTCGGACGCAAAACCGCGAGTTGCGTCCTGGTCTATTCTTTCAAAGTGCCAGCCATTGCAGTTGATACGCACGTATTCAGGATTGCGCATCGTTTAGGTTGGTCCAAAGGCAAAACGCCGGAAAAGGTTGAGCAAAACATAAAAGATTTATTGCCGCGTAATTTGTGGATGCATGTCAACCGGACTATGATCCGTTTTGGCCGCGAGATCTGCATTGGCGGTAAAAAGCCGAAATGCTGGATGTGCCCGCTGAGGAGATGGTGCGCATATGAACCGAAAACCCCACAACCGACTGACAACTAACAACTAACAACTGACAAGAGCGTCTAAGTTACTCTTGTCCCGCCTTCGGCGGGATCCCGCTCTAAGCGGTGATAAGTTGTCAGTTGTAAGTTTCATGTTATACTTATCAGCATGTTAGAGGGCAGTATAGTCCAAGGCATTCAGCAGGTTTTTTTGGCTTCATCTTGGGGAGAATGGGCAGCCATCATGCTGGCTCGTCTTTGGATTTTTTTGTTTGTTCCAGTCCTGGCCTGGATGTGGATGCGTGACCCTCGCGACAGGCATGCGGTCAAAGAGGCTTCATGGTCTTTGCTGGTCAGCGTTTTTGCTGGTGAGTTGTTGTCATTGATGGTAATGCGCGTTCGGCCTTATTTAGCCGAGTCTAATGTCATCGCCTTGATAACCCCGCCCTTGAACAGTTCTTTTCCATCTTTGCACGCAACTGCTGCGGCTGCCATCACCATGAGCATGTATCTTTGGAATAAGAATGCAGGCCATGTTTGCCTTTTGATAACCTTTGGAGTCATAATCGGCAGGATGGCTGTCGGTATGCATTATCCCACGGATATTTTAGCCGGCCTTGCCATCGGCTCGGCCAGTGCATTATTGGTCAGGCTCGGGCATAATCTGATCCGCAAAAAATCTTTGCGCAAGCTTGAAAGCAAAATGGATCAGGGAGTCATATGAAAAAAATATATCTCCTCTCTTCGCTCTTCATTCTTCTCTTAGCCTTCTTCCTGGCCTGGTTCATTCCCTCGGCCTTTATTGGTTCTCCAGCGCCGACAAATGTAGAATTCAGCTTAGGCACAGGCGTGGGCGTGTCTGATTTAGCCCAGGCTTTGGAAGCGCGCGGAATCATTTCGTCGGCTTTGGGCTACAAGATCTACGCTGTGATTGATCCAGCCTCGCGCAAAGCCAAAGCTGGCGATTATGAAATTGCGCCTGGTTCGTCTTACAGATCCCTTGTGCGCGATTTCGCGCTTGGCCCGGCCAGCAACGAAAGGGAAATAAAAATAATCGAAGGCTCAACCATTTCCGGCCTTACGTCGCTGCTCGCGAAATATGGCGTGTCCGCAACATCCATGACTTCCTTGGTGGGTGATTCAGTCAAAGGCAAGCCATTTGCAGTTGATTTGCGCAAACAATTTTCTTTTCTGTCAGCTCTTCCGCCAAAAGCCTCGCTTGAGGGCTATCTTTTTCCTGATACATATCGCGTGTGGAAAGATCAGTTGCCGCTGAGCTTAATCCTCAAACAACTGAATGCTTTTGACAAGAACACCCAAGGTTTTGTTGATGAAGCTCGCAAGCAGGGGAGAGATCTGGAAGAGGTTGTCATACTTGCGTCAATCGTGGAAAAAGAAGCAAGAACTCCGGAGGAGAGAAGGATGATTGCTGGCATATTTTTGAATCGCTTAAAAAACCACATGCGCTTGCAGTCTGATGCCACGGTCAATTACGTTACTAACGCAGGCAGAGCCAGGCCATCAATCAACGATACGCAAGTAGATTCGCCGTACAATACTTATCAGAATGACGGTTTGCCGCCTGGGCCGATTTGCAACCCGGGCAAAGATTCTTTAGATGCAGCACTCAATCCGACAAAGAGCGATTATTTCTACTATTTGCATGATGACAGCGGAAAAGTCTATTACGCGCGCACGCTAGAAGAGCATAAAGCGAATCGGTATAAGGCTTACGGAGAATAGCCCTCACCCCCAGCCCCTCTCCCACAGAGCAGGAGAGGGGTGTGATACAAAAAAGATCCCAAGCGGGATCAGTGAGGGTCGCGGGTAAGGTGGCTTGAGTTCAAACCGAGCTTAGTTTTGAGCTCTTGGCGCCGTATCCACGTGTTCGGGTGGATGGGAAAACCTTTGGCCTTGTAGTGCTCTAGTCCAAAGGCGATCATGAGCAGTTCAGCGCGATCTAAATCACCCTCCATGAAGTATTTTCTCAGATCGCCGTCTGAGTCGCTTTTATCTATGCGCTCAATAATATCAGCGACTGCCAAGCAGCGCGAGAGGGTCGGGCGCTCCATGAAGCTCCAGGTGTGCTGGCAGATGGCATCAAGGATTGCAGGGTCGTCTATGTCTGGCCAGAGTTCCTGGACCAGGATACTGCCGACAGGGCCATGCAAGTAGATGCTGCAGCGGCAATTCTCTGGCAGCCACAAGAGGGTTTTGATGTCTTTTTGCGCCAGTTGGGACACAAGGGTCGTTTCCGGGAAATGCTTGGCTATGTCATGCAAAAGCGCGCTCAGCCCTGCCTGTTTCAGGTCGAGCCCGTATGTCGGTTGAACGTCAACCATCAGTTTCAGGACCCGTTTGCAGTGATCCAGCCTTTTTGGTCTCAGGTTTTTTTCTAGGTACTCGTTGATTGACAAGGTGCTCAGGCCCATCCGCCCTCCTTTTGGCCTTTGTGAGATTAGATTACAGCACATCATTTTTAGCTTGTCGAGAGGGTCGCGATAACGGGTTTGTAAGCTCTTTGACGGGCTGATACTATCCGCCATGTAACACGAATCATGTAACACATAACAACCAAGCAACGGTTGCATGATACATGTTGTATGTTACATGTTATATGAGCATTGACTTCAGTCGCGAATTGAATCAAGAACAATTGGACGCTGTTTTGCATGGCGACGGCCCGTGTTTAGTTTTGGCCGGCGCAGGCTCCGGCAAGACGCGCACAGTGACTTATCGGGTTGCTCATCTGCTTGAGAAGGGCGTAAAGCCGGATTCTATTCTGCTGCTGACCTTCACTAACAAGGCTGCGCGGGAAATGTTGGAGAGGATCGGGTTGCTCGTGGGCACTAGCGCCAAGGGCGTTTGGGGCGGGACTTTCCATGGGACAGCCAACCGTCTTCTGCGGTCATTCGCGTCGCAGATCGGCTACACGTCCAGCTTCTCTATTTTGGATGAGGAAGACGCCAAGAGCTTGCTGAAAGCTGTTTTGAAAGATTGCAAGATCGATCCTAAGGCGCGGCGCTTTCCTTCGCCAGCCGTGATCCGCAATATTTTTTCGTATTCCTTGAACACGGGCATCAGCCTCAAAGAAGCGGTTGAGATGAAAAATCCGAATTTTTTGGATTGCGTGAACGACATGGAGTTCGTGATCAACCAGTACAGGCAAAGGAAACTGCAATCCAATGCAATGGATTTTGATGATTTGTTGTGGAACTGGCTGCTGGTCATGGAGCGCAATCCGCAAGTCGCAGATTTGATCGGCAACAAATTCCAGCACATATTAGTGGATGAGTATCAGGATACGAATGTTTTGCAAGCCAGGATTGTGGGTTTGGTCGCCAGAGCGCACAAAAATATTTTTGTGGTCGGGGATGATGCGCAATCCATCTATGCGTTCCGCGGCGCTGACGTAAAGAATATTCTTCATTTCCCGGACCAATGGCCAGGCGGAAAAATTTTCAAACTTCAGAACAATTATCGCAGTACGCCGCAGATATTGGAGGTAGCCAACTCGTCGCTAAGCAATAACGTTAACCAGTTTGAAAAAGAATTGATTGGCTTGAAAGCCCAAGGTTTGCGTCCGGGCTTGATTGCCTGCCCCTCGGCCAAGCAAGAAGCTGAATATGTAGCTGACCAGATTCTTTTGTTGCGCAGCCAGGGAGTGGCTTTGGCCAATATGGCTGTGCTGTTCCGCGCCTCGTCGCATTCCCAGGCTTTGGAATTTGAACTCATGAAGCGCGATATCCCGTTTGAATACCGCGGTGGCGTTAAATTTTTTGAGCGTGCGCATGTAAAGGATGTCCTTGCATACCTGAGGATTTTCCAAAACCCAAAAGACGAGCCAGCCTGGTTGCGCATCTTGAACATGCAGGCCGGGATTGGCGCAACATCAGCTTCGCAGATCATTTCTCGCATCAAAGATTTGGCAGGCATGGAAGAGGTTTTGGATCCGCAAGTCATGCTTGTGCCTTCGCGGGCTGTCGAGGGCTGGCGCGGCGCCTGCGACATGCTGGCCTTGATGCGCGCAACAGACAATAAGCCAGGCAGGATCTTGAGCGCCATCGCGATGTCTGAAATGTATCGTACATATCTTGAACGCGAATATCCGGATTGGAAAGACAGGGCAGAGGATTTGGAACAGCTTGCTCAATTCGCTGGCGCGTACATGGACATTCCTTCGTTTCTGGCTGACACAACTCTCGAAGGCGCCGGTTTCGTCTCTGGCCAGACGCGGGACGTGGGACGTAGGACGAGCGACGATGAGCGAATAGTGTTATCAACCATTCACCAAGCCAAAGGCTTGGAATGGGATACGGTATTTGTGATTCATGTCACTAATTTAGGTTTTCCGAATCCGCGCGCGCTTGAGGACGAAGCATCAATCGAAGAAGAGCGCAGGCTTTTTTATGTAGCTGTGACGCGCGCCAAGAATCGTTTGTTCGTCACTTACCCGCAAGTCATGGGTTATGACGCCATGTCTTTTTGTAGACCGTCGATGTTCATCGAGGAACTGCCGCCGCGCCTATTTGAGCAAATGAATATCGCTTCCGCGCAGCTCGCATCTCGTAGCTCGCATCTCGGGACGACGCGGGACGTAGGACGTAGGACGTGGGACGATGATGGCAGTTACGATGAACCAACAATCCAGATCGGCAATGACGGCGAAAATCAGCGCGGCACATATTGGAATTCTAAACAGCACGAAAAACCGATCACTACATCAGTCTGGAAAAAACCCGAAGAAAAAAAACAAGCGCCACGAATATCATTCTTGCGAGATGTTGATGAGTTGTAAATTTATTAATTGGTAGAGACGTCCCATGGGATGTCTCTACTGGGTAACAAAATCAACCAGAGGCTGCTATCTGGTTCCCCTCCTCGGCTAAGGAGTGGGCTAGGGGTGGTCGTTACTCATCCCGCCTTGACATTTCCCCCATTTTCTGCTATGTTAAGCCATACTTCGACAATTAGTGCTTAACTTAGCAACCAAAACCACAAACCCAGGAGGGTAGTCATGCAACTTGATATCGTGGTCGTGCCAGATCTGGCGGCCGTAGATTTGACTGCGCTGGTAGAAAAAGAGCTCAAGCTCACATATCTCGAATCTGACTACAAGCGATGGGACTACTACCGAGGCGTTGACGGGAAAGAAATACCTGGACGCGGTCGCAAGTATGAGGTTTTCTTCTTCCAGCCCAAATCCGGTGAGGCCGTTTCGTCTGAAGCAGTGCGCAATTATTTCAAGGATTTGGGTGGTTTCTACGGTCACGCCGGTGCCTTCACGCAATGGTGTCGAGTCTGCGGTCTCCATGGCTACTATGCCACGGTTCTCGAGGATAGTGATTGTTACCGCGATGTGAGCGGCGGCCTCGGTGTCCCGTGTTCCCGCTTTGAAGTCAAGCACCGTGAGCTTAACATGCACTGGTCTGCCGCTGGCTGGCGCGGCGGTCGGTCCCTCGTCGGGTTCCGCGAGTTGGCGTAGCACCTTGATCGTTTTCGCGTCTCATTCCCGAATCTGGGAAAGGGACGCTTTTTTGTATATAAATTTTTCTAAAGCTTCTCTTTAATCTGTTCCCAAGTTATTTTTGAGACTTTTTCAATTTCTTTCAACAAATAATAAAGCACGTCTTTACGTAAGTCAGTATCTACTGTGACCGACTTTTGAGTCGGGGGCCACATTACTTTGACATGGTCGCCCTTGCCGCCAACCGTATTGATTTCAAATCCAAGACGTTTTAGTGCTTTTAAAAATTTGGAACGGGAAATTTCGCCGGGCAGTTCGCTATGCGAAGGCATACCCCTTTTCGTTGACTCGGCGAATCCCGGCTTCTTTGGCGTAAGATGAGGGCACTTCAAAAGCA
>JBAYJJ010000013.1:0-29855 GCA_041665165.1 Patescibacteria group bacterium
CAGGTGAGTTAGGCCTTGTATGCGAGGTTAGTTGGCCTTGACCTTCCTGCCTTTTCCTGCTACTTTCACTCCACAAAAGAGCTTGCCCTGAGCGAGCGTAAGTCAATGCGAGTCGAATGGGAGGATGCGATGCACATTTCAGAAGAGAAGAAGTTCGTGCTCCCTTACTGCGGAGCCAGGGTTGCTTTGAATGCCAAGTATCTGCAATCAAGCGACTTGGTCCAGATCGGCGACAAATTCGTCACCTTGAAGAACGACAAGTCCAAGAAGATGAAGGCCCATGCCAAAAGGCTCCAGGCTGGATGGATTTGGCGCCGCAACCGCCAAATGGGCCACAACACGGGTCACAAATCCGAGTGGCAGCGCTATCCGTGCCTGTACTCGCTTTGGATGGCTGGCCTGCACATCAATGATCGACAGCCCATTGAACACGAGCAGATTGCGCGCTTGATCGAAGGCGCACGGCAATACGCAAACTACCTTGTCCGTTTGCACAAAATCAGGCCTCATGACCTTGAACTTTTCGTGAATGAGTTTTCCGCGTCTGTTCAGGAGCTCTCCACCAAGCGCGCGCCGCGCAAAGTGGTCGCTCGCGCCAGGTTTGCGGAAAGCGCTTCTACGGCACGCGCCAAACATTTGACCGACTCATCCGGCAAGTCCAACCCCATGGCCGTGGCCATGCAAGTCGGCGCTGGTATCGGGCATTTGCAGGAGCGTGAGCAAGATGTGATCCGCATCGGCGCCAACCTGGATGCCAGGACGCTCCAAGTCTTCATGCTGATTCAGGAGCGCATCAGGCTCTATTGGGACCTGTGGTGCTTCATTCACGACGGGCCGATCAACTACCAATCTGGAACCAAGCTCGGCATTACTTTGCCTGAGAAGCAGGCCCCGAGCCTTTCGGAAATCATTGCCAACGAAGGCCACTCAGCCGCCATGACAAGACTGAGCATTCTCAATGTCCAGCTGTTGGGAGTTTCCGAGAGGCCGTTCGTGAACAATGCCCGTCACCTCTGTGCAGACCTTGCATGGGCCATTGTCAGCACTGATCCAGCAATCAGGGGACACTATCTGCAAAAGGCGCGCGATGGCATGCTTTGGATCTTCGCCTGCCACTTCTGGTGGATGTTCTTCCTTGCACCTCTGTCCATGCTCATCCATGACCTCGAATCTGCCATGCGCGCCTTGCGTCGCGAGTCAGGCGAGAAGGACAAGGTCTTGATGATTACCAAGAGTCTTGCTCCCGATGAATTCGAGCATCTGGAAAAAGCACTGGCTGAATTCGAGAAGCGGCTGGGCAAGTGTTCGGACGAGCTGCTGGAACGCAAGATGAAGCCGCGCACCATAAAGGTCCTCAGGCTCATTCATCAGAAGATTCAGGCAAATGATTGGCGCGCAGTTAAAAAACTCGCGTCCAAGATGGCCCAGATATTCTGAAATCCCTCCAACCTCCCTTTATCAAGGGAGGTTTTTTGTAATTTGGTATCAAACCTCTTCGCTTCTCCTTTCTCAAGGAGACTTTAATATACTAGTACGCCGCCCCTTGAGAAAGGGGCTTGCGGGGTTTTCAGTATTTGACATCTACCTGCTTAACCGCAAGAATACGGCGCAAAGTTGTACATTCCCAAGGAGGTAGTGATGAGTAATCGACACAGGGCCAGAAGCAATAGACCACCCAGAAACGACAGCCCACATATGCCCTTCGGCGAAAACCGAAATGGACCGTGGTATGGCAAGGACATCCTATCGGTAGGCCAGTTCAAGCACGCGGATCTGGAATACATCTTCGGAGTAGCTCACGAGATGCGCGAGATGGTGGAGAGGGTCGGCACGTTCGATCTTCTCAAGGGCAAGATTCTCGCGAACGTTTTCTACGAGCCCTCTACCCGCACTTCGGCATCGTTTACATCTGCCATGGAACGGCTCGGCGGCTCAGTCATCCCCATCAACGAGGTGAAGTATTCCTCGGTGGCCAAGGGCGAATCCCTGCCTGATACGATTCGATCCCTGGAGTGCTACGCGGACGTTATCGTCTTGCGCCATCCGGAAGTCGGCTCTGCTGCGCAGGCGGCCGAATACGCCAAGAAGCCGATTATCAACGCTGGCGACGGGACCGGTGAACATCCCACCCAGGCACTGCTGGACCTTTTCACGATCAGTGAGGAGCTCGAGCGATTGGATGGGCTGACCGTAACCATGGTCGGCGACCTCAAGTACGGCCGGACAGTGCATTCTCTGGCCAGGTTACTCTCGCTCTACCGGGTGAACCTGCATTACTTGGCTCCTGAGATTCTCAGGATGCCTAGAGAGATCATCGAGGAACTCAACGAGCGTCGTGTCCCCCAGCAGGAGTACACGGAACTTGAGGAAGTCATTTCCGACAGTGATGTGCTCTATGTCACCCGTATCCAGAAGGAACGATTCGCTGATCCGGCGGACTACGAGAAGGTCCAAGGTTCTTACATCATCACGCCCGAGACCATGAAGGCCGCCAAGTCGGACATGATCGTCATGCATCCTTTGCCGCGCGTCGGCGAAATCAGCATGGAGGTCGATTCTGATCCGCGGGCGGCCTACTTCCGCCAGATGGAATACGGCCTCTACGTGCGCATGGCGCTTCTTGCCATGGTCCTCGGCAAGGCCTAACTCGCGCTTCTCTGACCGCTAGCAACGGTCTTTTTTATTTGCCTAGCCCTTGACCAAATCATGGTTTCGGTGTAAAAGAAACGACTAGGAGGAAGCTATGACTGCAAGGACTAACCTGGAGTTGAACGATCTTTTGAGATTAAAATTTGTCGACCTAGTCGAGACCTCTACTCTGGAGTTTGCTAAGTTGCTTCGGGTACCTGAGGCGCCTACGGAACAGCACCTTCAAGCACTTAACGCGATCTTGATCTGGAAGGTTTATGCCCTCATTTCTGATAAAGGGAGTCTGGAGGCGTTGAGAAGGGAGTGCGATGCCTTGGGTCGATTGGTACCTCATGCAAAATTTGAGCAATACAATGCATCGCCTAGTTACTGGGCCTCGCGATGGTTGGGCTACAAAGATCTGATTGGACATTCTATTCGTGTATTGGAGGCAACCTCCTAGATCGCAGATGCGGTCTTTTTTGTTTGCCTGGCCCTTGACTGTAGGGCAAAATTGTGATACAAAACTCAATCGCGGCGCAACAACACCAAGCCGCGCAGGAGGCTAAATGCACCTTATACCGCCGACCGCAGCTTTCATGATCAAGGGCGGCCAGATTGATATGGCCGTCACAGCACTGACCAAAGGCCTGAACGAGGAGTTCGGAATCGAGATGGCCTCGATTCTCAAGTATGCCCTCACGAACGTCCTGACCTATGCCTATGACTTCGACCTCGTGCCACTGGAAAAGGATTTGAAGGACGTCAGGGAATACCTGGACAGTATGGAGCATGATCCGGCCGGGCTCCAGCACGAATGCATCCTGGCTTTGGCCACTTTGCGCCACGAGGTTGGCGTGGATTTGCTCAGTCTCCCGGCTGCCTGCGAAATGACCAAACTCGGCATGCCCCTGTACATCACTTTTTTGAGCCTCATCGGAGCAATGTGCATGGCCTGGCTCGACGAGAGGAATGGCGTCAGACAACTGAGCCACGTCAAACTACGTTTACTCCGCACCCACTAACGGGTGCTTTTTTTGTTTGCACATCCACACGATTGACCGATGAGAAAAAATGTGCAACTAATATATAAACACCAAGAAACAAAAACCAAGATCCAAACAAAAACCAAACACACAAATTACAATCTAAGTTTTATTACAAATATGCCGAAACACGAGTTTGATCTTGAAAAGAGGACAACGGAGTTCGCGAAGCAGATAATAATACTTTGCGGCCAGTTGCCGAGGAGTCCGGTTATTCTTCCGATTATCAGTCAGATAGTCAGGTCTGCAGGTTCTATTGGAGCTAATTATCGCGAAGCTAATGATTCGCTCGGAAAAAAAGATTTTATATTTCGTCTGAGGATAGTCCGCAAAGAAACCAAAGAGACTTTGCATTGGCTATATCTTTTGGAAACAGCTGTGCCGGAAAAAGTGAAGGAAATTCGAGAGCTGACGGATGAGAATATACAACTTCGCAATATTTTTTCTGCGATGATCAATAATGCAATTAAGGCAAAGTCTTAATCCATTGGAATTTGATAATTGGTGTTTGTTTGGATCTTGGTTTTTGGTGTTTGGTTTTTCTTCCACAGATTAGCCCTTGACAAACTCGTCATTTTTGCTACCTTGGAAGCAGAGTGCGGAGCAGCGAATCCTCGAGGTGGTCTCGACTTTGCTTGCTCTTTTTTAGTGGGAGAGTCTCATGAAAAAGTTTCAGATGTTCGTGGGTTTTACGGCAGTCGTTGCTTGCAGCGAATTGGGTTGCGACATGCGCCCGTTCGTGGCCAAGGACATGGAAGATGCCGGAGGCTTTTTGGAATTGCCTCATTCTTCCCTGGCTGACGGCGGTCAGGACACAGAGGACGCACAGGACACAGAGGACTCTGGCAACGGCCCGGACTCAGCCGAGGTGGGGAAAGCCATCCAAATCGGAAAACGAGACCCGTCGCTCGTTGAAAAGGACGCCCAGGACTCAGAGGACAGCAAAGACTCAGGCCTGAGTCTGGATGAGCTTCCGACCGCCATTCTGATCAGCACGTGCGAAAGCGAGCCAGACGAAGTGGCTGTGCCTTGGCCGACAAAAGGCTATCACTTTTGCGAAACCATCCAAGCAGTCGCGTATCGCGCAGATGACGAGGGCGCGTACGGCGTCTCAGCCAAGTATTCCTGGCAAATCCATGACGACCAGGTTGCGGTTTTCGCAAATGAGCCTGAGTATGAGCACAAAGGCCTGCGGCATGTGGTTGCTAAGCGAGACATGTTCGGCTTGCCAGAGCTTGCGCAAGAGCCGGAAACCGAATTCACGGTCTGTGTTGAACCTCTTGGCGGTTGGCCACCTGGGTATGGCCCGTTGTGCCGCGCACTGCCCATCAGGGCCGTGGTCAATGTCTACAGCCCGTGGTGCTTCTCGGGCACCACCTTCCAATCTGACTGCGATTTCATCCAGGTGATCCAGGACGGCCGCTATCTCACGATCGAGCCTGATGGCCAAGGATCCATCTGGGGCAAAGAAATCCATTTCTACTTGAACGGCTTGTTCTACCAAGCCACGCTCAGCGACGCAGACAACATGCAAGGCACTGTCACTGACCCGTCCGAGCAACAAGTGCTGGGCGGCTGGAGCGCGTACAAATATACGATGTAGCTCAATCCCTCGCACTCGCGGGGGACTTTTATGACTAGAGGCCGCTAGTCGGTTCCTCTCCTCAGCTGAGGAGAGGCTAGGTGAGGTCGATACCATTTAACTAACTAGACAATCAGGGCTCATGATGCGAAAATACCCGCATATGAAAAAACCCAATGTTCTTTGGTACAAGATCGGCTTATTATTTGTTTTGATAATTATTGTGGCCCTGGCTAGCGCGGGTCTTTGGCAACGGGAACGAATTAAAAATTTGGAATCCCAGATTAAGCAGAATATTTATCAAGCTTCCCAATATAAAGCACCTCAAGCCAACCAGCCCGCCTCGACTGCTTCTTGTGAGCCAATTAGGGGAGAGCTTCGGGTTGGCAAGGCAATTTTGTCTTATCAGCAAAACCAAAACGTACAAGTCTATTACGAAAAAGATGCAGGCACGCCTGCCGAAGTACTTTTTGAATCCGTGCCCATAGGAATTGCCGGAGGGTCGGTGCCTGTATTTTCCACCACAACTGAACCCGAAATTGTTTTGTTGAAAACTGGAGATGCAGACATGGGTTGGCAATATTTTAATCAATACTACATTGATGTCACCTCCGGAAAAGCCGTTTCAGTTAATAGTCGTCTGGAGAATGGTACGACGAGTTTTGAAGTTGGTGGGACTGGTCTAAACAAAACTCAGATTGAATTAAATATTAAAAATCCTTGTATTTATAGCGGCGAACTTTCTCAATTTCATTGCACGACTCCCACCTCTACATTGCTGGGTTTGGATGTAAATGGGAAAAAAATTCCATTGCAGAAATCTTTAGCCATGTCTTGCGGTGATACGCCTGAAAATTTTTGTTATGATCCAAGGCCTAAATTTAATTTTTTAGGAATCAACAAAGATTTAACCAAGGTTTTCTTTGGGGTGATGTCTAGCTATGCTGGTTTTGAAGGGTCGAATATCCAAGGATTGTTTAGTCTCGATGTGAAATCTGGGGCAGTTTCGAGTATTTCATCAAACGATTTTGTTTCCAATAGAGATGCGATGATAAGCAATTTTCCTGTTAAATTTTACGGAACTGAAGGTGCCTGGAAAAACTACTCCAACAAAAATATTGGCTTCTCGATACAAATTCCAAAAATGTGGAACATGGATGATACAACTAATGATTTAGTTATCCTCGACAATGTCAAAGAAGGCGGAGCTGCAAGGGGTGGGATGCCGGATGGCGCCATCAAGATGGACATCCAGTGGGTTTCCGGGAGTCTCGACGAAAGCGTAAATTGCACGGAAAAGAGTGAAGGCACTGTACAGATTTCCTGTGGAGACGTTGTAATCAATGGCGTAACTTTCAGAAAGAAAATTAGTAATTCCGATATTGAAGGGGGCCACCATGAAATAATAATTGCAGCCAAAAAAGGTGACCGTATTTTTACAGCCACTAGCTTCATACCTTTCGGCCCCAGCCAGGAAGCCGGAATCCAAATCGTTAATAAAATGTTCAATTCTCTAAAATTTTGATTTTATGAACAGAAGCCTTGCTTTAAAAATCGTTTTGGTCCTTAGTATCTGTGGCATGCTCTTCTCTGGCTACCTATCTTACGGCGAATTGTTTCGCCAAACTTGCCCTTTGGCCGGAGCCTGCACTTCAGTCGGGAGCATCCCAGCCTGCGTGTATGGGTTTGTGATGTATGCAGCCGTGTTTATTGTCTGCGTATGGGGTCTGAAGTCTAAAAAGGTTTAGCTCGTCAATTATGAAGTTTAAGATGAGTCACAAAATCGGCCTTCTGGCTGCAGTTGTCCTGATGATAATCGTGGCTGGAATCTATTTTTGGCCGAAGAAGCCTGCGCCCCAGCCACCTGCGCCACAAACAACCCAATCTTTGCCAGCTCAAGCGCTGACAAGCCCAAAACCAAGTTTTTTCAGCGCAACAGGTACATGGAGGGAGTATTTGAACAAAGACTTGGGCTTGTCTTTTCAGCTTCCGGAAAAGTGGAATGTAGATGACAAGCAAAACAAAAATCTTGTGCTGGTAGACAATGTGCAGTTGATCCCAAGCAATTATGCAGGCGGCATACCTGACGGGTGGGTCAAGATCGATATTGAAAATATACCAGATGTGCCTTTGGGCGATTGGATTGATTGCGCGAAAAAAGTTGAGGGCACGCTGAGCTGCGAAGAAACTGACATCAATGGCAAGACTTTCAGGATGAGAGCCGTTTCAAGCGCTACAGAAGGGCCTCATAAGGAGCTGATGATCGGCATAAAAACGAAAAACGGAATTTTAGCCGCAATCGGTTATGCACCGCAGGGGAGCAACCAGGAAAATGCCATGCAAACCATAGAAAAGATCTTTAGGACTTTAAAATTGAACTAATATGATAGAAGTCGAGATCAGGAGTTTTATCTCCAAGGAAAAATTCGAGGAATTGCTGGAATATTTCAAGAAGAACGCCAATTATTTGGGCGAGGATTATCAGGAAACGTTTTATTTTGATTGCAACCAGGATTTGCGCATCCAAAAGAACAATCATTTCGCCAAGATCTGGCTCAAGAAAGGGGAGCTTCACGATGAGCAGCGCGAAGAAATAGAAATCAAAGTCGACAGGGATGATTTCAAGAAGCTGGAGCAGATTTTTAAGGCCCTGGGCCACGGGGTTGAAGTCAAATGGTATCGTACGCGTCATTCGTTTGATTGGAACGGCATTACAGTCGCCTTAGACTTCACCAAAGGCTACGGCTATATCATTGAGCTTGAAAAAATGTCCGAAGATGCGGAAAAAGATCAGAATCTGGAGTTATTGAAATCCAAAATGGCAGAACTCAACATTGAAATCACGCCCAAAGAAGAGTTCGCCAAAAAATACGCCGAGTATCTTAAGAATTGGTGCGAGATTTAGGTACGGCTTGGAGGCTGATTATCTATAATTTTGCGTATTTGGCTTTTTCAATAAAACCTTTGAGCTCAA
Source organism: Patescibacteria group bacterium (assembly GCA_041665165.1). Lineage (GTDB taxonomy): Bacteria > Patescibacteriota > Patescibacteriia > 2-12-FULL-60-25 > 2-12-FULL-60-25 > MWCR01. The sequence goes on from JBAYJJ010000013.1 coordinate 8,231, forward strand.
TGTAGTTTTTTGTACCGTCTTTGTTTGTTACCCCCGAATTCACATCTACTGCGTATGGCCTGACAATTCGAATCGCTTCTTCAACGTTTTCTGGTTAAGCCCTCCAGCAAGGATAACTGGCAACTTCACTGTCTCGACTAACTTACGGCTGATTTTCCAGTCATGTGTTTTTCCTGTTCCTCCGACTTGTCCAGTTTCTTTTATAGCCGTGTCTAATACAATCCCATCAGTGCAACCTTCATATGTTTTCGCTTCAGTAATCGCTTTCTCATCAAACACATGAATCACTTTGTAAGTTTTGACGCAAGGCAGCTTTTCTTTGATTTCTTTTGCTTCGGTTGGCGAGGTATCTCCATGTAATTGAATTGTATTTACAGTTGTTTCTTGGGCTACAGCAATAATATCTTTTGGTCGCGAGAGATGGGTTACCAAGACCGTAGAACAAAAAGGCGGCAACTGACGGATTATTTCCCTCGTCTTTTCCGGCTCAATGAAAACGCCGGTTGAGTAATGGACTTGCCCAACAAGAAATCCAACAGCATCTGCCCCATAGTCAATGGCTGTCAGGGCGTCTTTGATATTTGTCATTCCGCAAATTTTTACTTTGATCATAGGCTTATTCAGTGAATTTGAAAGTCGAGATGACGGCCGCGCATTCTTCGGCATTGCCTTCTATCAAATAAACCAGGCCATCTTTGAGAATCACGATTTTTTTATTGGATTTGCTTCCGGATGCAGAGTCGCTGACCATGACATAGGAGACCTCGTCCGCTGAATAGCCGTTTATTTTAATTGTCGCTTCCTTGACGCTGTCAGGATCGATGCCGCCCGGAGGAGCTGCTTTCAAATCATCAAGAGAATATGTTGACGTGTCCCAAACGCTGACAGAGAGGCCTGAAGCGAATTCAATACGGGACTTTTCGCCCAGGCTGGCCATGAGATTTGTTGATTGAGTTTTCCATTCTTTCGGATACTTGAACTCAAATCCATATTCCTTATTTTGGTATGTTTTTAGGGTACCATTATCATCTATCACGGTAGCTGAGCCATCGTCTGGTGTCTGGTTGGTCGCAGGCTGTGAAAGCTGATTGGTCACAGAAGTCGGCAAGACCGACTGCAACTTGTCTGTGAGCTGTTGGGTACAGCCTGCGCCCAGGAAAGCAGCGCCCAATAGTATTGAGCTGAGGATAATGACTTTTTTCATATTCATCGATTTTAATAATTATTTAGATTTATTATTTTTGGTTGTATTTAAACTTTAGTATCAATTGAATTATGCTGATAAGCAGGGCAAGAAAATTGCATACGATCACGGGCCAGGCCAGGATAAGGATTCCGTAGGTTAACCAAAGCGAGCAATTGACGAAGTAAAACACCAGCATCATCAAAGACAAGTCGCTGACTTTTTTGGTCTTAAGGGTCTTGATGACTTGGGGTAGCATCGCTGCAGTGCCGACAGCGGCGGCTAAATATCCAATGATTTGCGTCAATAAGTTCATGGGTTTTTTAGGCGTGATTGTTTACCACACTAAGGGCACCAGGCGGTAGCGCACTTTTTTGCAATAATCCTCATAGCCAGGCAAATCTCGCTTTAAAACTTTTTCCTCGTTCAATATCCGCAAGATGATAATCAGGAGAACAAAGGCAAAGGGAATCAGGCCCCAGAAAGAGCCGAGCGCTAACGGCATGACCAAAAATAAAGGGATGATGCCAGAGTACATGGGATGCCGCACCAGGGCATAAGGGCCGGTATCAATGACTTTTTGGCCTTTGAAAGTCTCTATTGTCCGCCCGGCAAAAGCGTTTTCTTTGAAGGCTAGGAATATGATGATATATCCGGCTATGGTCACGGCGTCGGCTATGAGCACCAGCCACGTAGGCACAACAGACCAGCCAAAGCGGTAATCAAGCACAGAGAGGATAAATCCGATGGAGAAAAAGAGGTTTGAAATTTTTATGATAGTTTTCTGTTCTTGCTCTTTTTCCTTGAACATCATTCTTCGCTCCAAAAACTCCGGAGACTTTTTAAGAAAATAAAGAGTTACAAAAAAAGCGAACGCAAATACCACGGCGCACCATATCCATCCTTGCCAATAATTTAGAGTGCCGGCAAGCAGCATGAGCATGCCCGTGAGGCCGATGAATGACAAAGGAAAGAGGAGGTAGGTTTTTCTCTTGAGTTTTTTTAAAGAGGCCGGGTCCATACTGCATTACATCATATATGCATCAACTTGAGCTGTAAAATAAACCTCAGCTTGACGGCCCTTGCATACCAAGCTTAATATGGAGGCCAATCGTACATTCTGGAGGTGAGGTCATGAGTCAATTGGATGAGTTTTGGGCCCCGGTTTTTGAAGGCAAGGATTTGGCTGGCTGTCGTATTGTGAAGTGGTGGAAGGTCACCGTGTCAGCCGAACACATGAAGTCGCCGATTTTCCGGTTCCACAGAGATGAAGAGCTTGCTCGTTTGGATGCTGGCTTGCACAAGCTCTCCGTGGACTGGGTCTATGTCATGGTGAAGACTGACGGCGAGATGTATGGGTTGATGATTGGCCTTGAAGGCCGTTTCGAACACTGTACGCTGGTGAATGAGGCGGCTGCCCGGGAGGACTTGCGCCAGGCAGCTTTGGACAAGCTCACCCCGGCCGACAGGAAAATCCTCGGGATTGAGTGAGGAGGCAGGCCATGTCCGCACATTTGATTCAGGGCTTCTTTTTTCAAGAACAGTTCAAGCTCGATATCGAGCATCGAGGCGAGAGCGAAGGGGGAGTGCATGTCGTGTTTGTCGGCGGCGCGTGCCGGATTATGTATGCAGGCACGATTTGGCTCGAACTTGAGTCCGGCATCTTCATGGGCGAGATGGTGGATGACTTTGGCAACTCAGGCCTCTCGGAGATAACGCTCGGTCCGGACGAGCTGAAGTTCTCCAAGAAGTATGAGCATCGCGCGGACGTGATCAAGTACTCGTTCCGTCGACAGGATTCTATCTGGGTCGGCGAATACGAGGGCAAAAAAACCGGAAAAGGCTGGAGTAACTGCGTTCTGACCGAAGTTCCGGACACGCTCTTCGTCGCTCTGCCCGCAGAATCAAAAATACCCGTAGTCTGACGTTTACACCTGTCCTGGGTGTATTTTTTATGACTCTTCCAAAATTATTCTATCCTTAAACCCGCCGCGGTTTTTGGCTTTTTCTGCGCGCAGAGTCTCGATTTGGGCCTTGTCAAACCCCTTATGCTCGCAGATGGTATTGATCACCTCCATGATATCCGCGATTTCTGCGATGCTTTCGTCTGATTTGAATTCATCAACTTCTTCGGTCAGTTTTTCTTTGAGCTTTTGCCAGTATTCTGTTTCATCCGCTATGTGGGTCTTGGGCATCACGCCTCTGGCAAGGATTATATCAGGGATTTTGTCGCGCACCAGCTTGTTGTAGATCATACTTTAATCAGTTCTGTCAGGGGGTTAGTTATATGGGTTGTACTGCTTGTACTCTTCCTACTTCGCCGGATTCCAGGCGGACCTTGATGCCGCGGTGATGCTCGGGCGCACTGGTGAGTATGTCTTTCACGATGCCTTCGGTCAGCTTGTCTGTGCCCTGATCTTCTTTGAGCACAATATAAACATGCAATCCTGGCCGGATCTGGCTGCGTATGGTGCCGTCGTTATATTGCATGTCCATAGGGTATCTTAAGCTGATTCGTATGTAAAACTAAAAGCCTGTGTGGAAAACTCCGCATTTTGGCTAAAACTATACACTTGACGGGTTTGTGCATTTGTTCTATTTTTGTTCTAGAGACTTCGCCCCTTCCTGGCAATGCAAAATTCAAAATTCATAATGCAAAATTTTGGTAGCTTCGCATTTATTATATACCTATAAATATGAGGGACAATGTAATTCAAACAAAAAGTTATCAATTTGCTTTGGACATTATTCGTGTTTATAAGAATTTGTATGAGAATAAGCGCGAATATGTATTATCTAAACAACTCTTAAGAGCAGGCACATCAGTCGGGGCTAATGTCGAAGAAGCTCTCGGAGCTCATACGGATAAGGACTTTGTTTGTAAAATAGCTATTGCATTTAAAGAAGCTCGCGAGGCTAACTACTGGATTCGTTTATTGAGAGATTCTGGCTATTTAGAGCAAGCAGTAGCGCGTCATCTAGAGGATGCTTCGATGGAATTAATTCGTATAATGGCAAAAATTCAAATTACTTTTAAACAAAACCAACAAAATGCATAAAATCCCGCAGGGCACATCAATTTTGAATTTTGAATTATTAATTTTGAATTAAGTATGTTACAGCCCTTAACCCCTAAGCAAAAAGAAGTGCTGGATTATATTATCCAGTTCATCAATGACCGCGGGTATGCGCCATCTTTTCGCGAGATAGCAGATGGTTTGGGTTTAGCTTCGCCCTCGACTGTACACGTGCATATCCAGGCTCTGCGTTCGCGCGGGTTTTTGCGCAGCGGGGGAGCGGCTCGTGAACTTGAGCCAACGGACAAGGCCGTGCGCTGGGGCAGGAGCGTGATTCTGCCTTTAGCCGGCTTGATTACTGCTGGTCTGCCCATTGAAGCAGTTGAAGAGCGCGAGACCATGGCTGTGCCTGTTGATTTGGCGCCTGATTCGGCCAACTCATATGTCTTGCGCGTCAAAGGCGAATCAATGATTGAGGATGGTATACACGATGGCGATTATGTTGTCGTAGAGCGCAATCCCTCGCCTAAAAACGGCGACGTAGTTGTAGCACTCCTTGATAATGCTTACGCGACTCTCAAACGCTTTTATCGCGAGCGCGACCGCATCCGTCTCCAACCCGCGAATTCTACGATGAAGCCAATCTACTGCTATGACCCGATAATACAAGGGGTTGTGCGGGCCGTGATACGTAAGTTTTAATTTCTTTCGTACCACGTACTTCGTACAACGTACAACGCCAGATATGAGCATAGCGCGCTTTGAAGATGTCATTGCTTGGAAACTGGCTCGAGAGTTGGCTGGACGTCTGTATAAAATTTTAGCGTTTACTCGGGATTATAGTTTTAAAGATCAGATTATACGTGCCGCTGTATCCATAATGAATAATATCGCAGAAGGATTTGGGCGAAGCGGAAATAAAGAATTTATTCGTTATTTGAAAATTGCCAAGGGTTCATGTTTAGAAGTCAGATCCATGCTGTATCTAGGGCTAGACAATGGATATTTCAACGAGACTGATTTCAGGGAGCTATTTGGTCTTACTGTCCGAATCGAGCAGTTGATGGTGAATTTTATAAAATCGATTCAAACACATTAAAAAGTACGTTGTACGTTGTACGTGGTACGGCGTAATAAGCAATATGTATAAGAAAATCAGCGAGCCAATCGAAGTGATGGCAGTTTTTAAAAGGGATAAAGTAGAGCCAGTGTTATTCAAGTGGAATGGCCGGCAATATAAGGTGGATCATGTGAATCTAGTGCATACCGAACGCCTTGGCCGCGAAAAATTCTTTATTTTTTCAGTATCAGATGCGGTGAATGCCTTTCGTCTCAGATTTTCAACAGAATCGCTCAAATGGACTCTAGAAGAAACAGCAATGCTTTAAGACACGAAACATGTAACATATAACATGTAACACGATTACGAATATGTTTCACGATATATTAAAAAAGAAAATGGATGACTATGTTCATTCTGTGTATCGTGTCACTAGGGCATTTCCGCGAGAGGAGATTTATGGCGTCACATCACAATTGCGTCGTGCCGCGCTTTCAGTAATTTTGAATTATATCGAAGGCTACGCCAGACAACGAAATGCTGTTTTGATAAATTTTCTGCAAATTTCTTACGGTTCTTTGAAAGAGTCGAGATATTTAATTGAGTTTTCTTTTAAAGAAAACTACCTTTCTAAAAATGATCGAGACCAGCTGATATCTTTAGCTGATGAAATCGGTGCCATGCTCTGGAAAACACTGCAACGTCTAGGATGATTCGTGTTACATGATACATGTTATATGGTAGTGCATGTAGACATGAACAGCTACTTCGCTTCTGTGGAGCAGCAGGCCAATCCGCATTTGCGCAACAAGCCTTTGGGTGTGTGCGCTTATTTGAACAAAAACGGCTGCATGATCGCAGCCTCCATTGAGGCTAAGAAGCGCGGGGCAAAAGTGGGCATGACTTTGCAGGAAGCGAGGAGCATGTGCCCGGGGATCGTGTTCGTGGAGAATGATCCGCCCAAATATCGCGCTGTGACATCTCGAGTGTTCGGGATATTGCATGAGATCACTGACCGCGTGGAGCACTATTCCATTGACGAAGCTTTTTTGGATTTGAAAACTTGGTTTCGCGATCCGGCTGAGGCGGCCTGGGCCTTGGCTCGCGCGCGTTTGCGCATCCAAAGCGAGGTGGGAGACTGGCTCAAATGCTCAATCGGCATTGCGCCCAGCAAATTCCTGGCCAAACTTGCATCTGATCTGGAAAAGCCCAATGGACTGGTGGTCATCACGCCTGAGAATCTGGACAGCATCTTGATCAAGCTTGATCTTGAGGATGTGTGCGGCATAGCCAAACACATGCGCAGGCGCCTCAACAAACTTGGCATCTACACGCTCCTTCAGCTCAAGGATTATCCGGTCATGAACTTGATGCTAGCCCTGGGCAAAGCAGGCTGGCAGTGGCACGAGCGCTTGTGCGGCCGCGAAGCCGATCTGTTCGATGTCGCTGGCACCAGGATTCCTAAAAGCATTGGCCATTCTTTTTGCGTGCCCAAAAGAGCGAACGATATTCCGGGAGCGATCCTCGGGATTTTGATCAAACTGACTGAGCGCGCCGGCCGTAGGCTCCGTCCATTCGGATTGTATGCGCGCAGCATGTCTGTCCAAGCCTGCTTTCATGATTGGGTGGCTCAGGCTGCAGCTGAAAAACATGTGCCGCGCGGTTTTGAAAATACCAATCATCCGTTTTTCGCGTACGAACAAGCCATGAACAGTTCTGTATCTTTTTCTGAGCCAGCCAATGACATCTTCTCACTCGTTGGTGGAGCGACGCGCGCTTTAGAAAGTATGTGGGACGGCAAAATGCCTGTGACTTTTTTGGCCGTGACTTTGCATGACTTAGTGCCGTTTACTAATCAACTCAAGATGTCACTTCCCGTTGTCATTCCCGACCTGATCGGGAATCCAGAATCAGAATGGTTGGATCCTCGCATTCGCAAGGATGACAAAGGGTGGTGCGAGGATGACAGGGTGGGGGACAGGGATGGCAAAAGGGTTGAGGCGACCAAGGCCGTTGACTCCATCCGCGACAGGTATGGCGAAGAGTCAATTGTTTTCGCCAGCATGCTCGGGCTGGATGAGGATTATGCGCCGCAAAGGATCGGTTTCAGGAAAATTGAAGGATTGGAAATGAATAATACGTGCAATGATTGAGAAAGAAAAAAACGTCCGTATCGGACGCGTAGAGTGAGGTGTTAGCGGTTATATCCAGAGAATCCAGGGGTACTCTTGTTCGAGATATGCGCGCTTTTGGATTTCTCGGCAAACGTTTTGAGTGTCTTGGGGATTGCTTTGACAGCAGTCCTCAAAACTTCGTGGTTGTCCTCTTCGCAGACTTAGGGTATGGGTTGGATTTCGTTTCTCAGTTTCTTGAGCATCCATCAGGGCACCTCGTGCGGGTTGGAACATTGTTGTCCAAATTTAGCGGCTGATGAAGATTAAATCTGTAATGCCTTTTTGTCAAAATAGGAAAATCGAGAGCCTACCCTGAGCGAGCGTAAGTCAGTGCGAGTCTCCTCCTGAGGCGGATGCGCCTAGGGCGCAGAACGGGAGGTGGATAGGCGTTGATACACCAGCAAATCGCATAGTTAAGGCCAATCTCTTGGTCTTGCAAATCGCATCGAAATATGCTAATCTAATTGTGGATAGAACGTGCGATAGCCATCCTGTCCCTGTAGAGACGTAAAATTTTACGTCTGTACGGGGGCCGCAAATAGGTCGTGGAAAGGTCATGCGCAAACGAGTATCCTGTTTAATTCTTTAGTACCACAAACGCATGTCCGTAAAATTGTTTGTTGGTGGCATCCCTTATCGCACCAGCGATGAGGAGCTCCAGCAGCTCTTCTCCCAGGCCGGCGAAGTCGTCTCCGTATTCATTCCTACGGATCGTGAGACGCGTCGCCCTCGTGGGTTCGCGTTCGTCGAAATGTCTGATGATGCTTCTGCAGAGAAGGCCATCTCCATGTTTGACGGTTCTGATATGGGTGGCCGCCGCATTGCGGTGAACAAAGCCCGCCCTCAGGAAGATCGCCCACGCCAATAATCATAGAGAGCGAAAAAAGTAGAGACGCCCTGTCAGGGTGTCTCTTTTTTTGTGTTCATGCGGTTTACAATCGCTCATTTGCATGGTAATTTGTTGTGCATTATGGCCGAGAAATATCCATTTAAAGATATAGAGCCCAAGTGGCAGCAATGGTGGGAGGCTCATGGCGTTTATCATGCTGAGAATCCGGATAAAACCGAGAAGCAGAAGTTCTACGGCCTAGTTGAGTTTCCATACCCGTCTGGCGAGGGTTTGCACGTCGGCCATCCGCGTTCGTACACGGCCATTGATTTGATAACGCGCAAACGCCGCATGCAGAACAGGAATGTGATGTATCCGATTGGCTGGGATGCGTTTGGTTTGCCGGCCGAGAATTTCGCCATCAAGAAAAAGATCCATCCTTCCATCGTGACCACGCAGAACATCGCGACTTTTAAGCGCCAAATCCAATCATTGGGCCTGGGCTTTGATTGGACGCGCGAGATCAATACCACGGATCCAGCCTATTATCGTTGGACACAATGGATGTTCATCCAATTTTACGAATCCTGGTATGACGAGAAAATGGGAAAAGCCAGGTCTATCCAGGAGTTGGTGATTCCGCAAGATGTTGAGCTCAAGGGCCAAGAAGCAATCCGCGCATATAAGGATGCAGAGCGCATGGCCTATAAAGCCAAAACCACGATCAACTGGTGTCCGCGCGACAAGATAGGCTTATCTAATGAAGAGGCCCAAGGTGGAATCTGCGATCGCTGCGGCGGCCCGGTTGAAAAGCGCGAAAAAGAACAATGGATGTTCCGCATTACCAAATATGCGAACAGATTGATCAAAGAATTGGATCAAGTGGATTATCTTGAGAAGATTAAAACGCAACAAATCAATTGGATTGGAAAGTCTGAGGGCGCACTCGTTCGTTTTGTAATTTCAACTAATGATCAAGAAATAGTGGAAGTCTTCACCACACGCCCTGACACATTGTTCGGCGCCACATATCTCGTGCTATCGCCTGAACACGAAAAAGTGCAGGAGTGGATTGAGTCTGGCGCTGTGACCAATGTCAAAGAAATCAAAAAGTATCAAGATCAGACAAGGAAAAAGACAGAGATTGAACGCCAGGAAAATAAAGAAAAGACCGGCGTCGAATTGAAGGGAATCGTCGCAATCAACCCGGCCAATAAAAAAGAAATTCCAGTCTGGATTGCTGATTACGTCTTATCCGGCTATGGCACAGGCGCCATCATGGCCGTGCCAGCGCATGATGAGAGGGACTTTGAATTCGCGAAGAAGTTTGAGCTACCGATCACACCTGTTGTGCGCGTGCCAGACGAGGATATAGGCGGCTGCGGTGCTGTACTTGAAACCGTCAAAGGCATGTTCCTCTTTCAAAAACGCGACCAGAAAGCTCCGATTCAGCCAGGGATGATAGCCTTGTTTGGCGGCGGAAGGGAACCAGGGGAAAATATTTTGTCTTGCCTGAAAAGAGAACTAGAAGAAGAACTTGAATTAGATATCTCGAAAAGGACTGCTAAATACATAGGTGATGCAGCGAGCAGAACTAGGCCTGGAAAATATTATTCGATATTCCATATAGAAGACATTGACCTCAAAACATTGAAACTTCATGAAGGTGAATCAATAGTTGAAATGTCACTTCAAGAAGCTTTGTCTCATAAACTAGTTACGGAGTTCACAAAAAAGCGGATTGAGCTATTTTTGAAAGGATATTCAGAAACAGTATTTACTGGTAATGGCATCTCCATGAGTTCTGACTTTTTGGACGGTCTTGAAACACCAAAAGCCACTGAGAAAATGATTTCATGGCTGGAGAAGAATGGAGTCGGGGAGAGGAAGACGACTTTCAAATTGCGCGACTGGGTTTTTTCACGCCAGCGCTATTGGGGCGAACCGATCCCAATGGTGTATTGCGAACATTGCGGCTGGAATCCAATCACTGACAATGAGTTGCCTTTAGTTTTGCCAGATGTAAAAAATTACGAGCCGACAGATACTGGCGAATCACCGCTTTCCACCATGACTGATTGGGTCAAGGCAAGTTGTCCTATTTGCCAGGGCGAGGCGCGCCGCGAAACAGACACCATGCCTAACTGGGCCGGTTCTTCCTGGTACTTTTTGCGCTATTGCGACCCGAACAATAAGGAAGCTTTTGCCTCGCGCCGGGCTATGGAATATTGGATGCCCGTTGATTTGTACAATGGCGGCATGGAGCACACGACTTTGCATCTTTTGTATTCGCGTTTTTGGTACAAGTTTTTGTTTGACCGCGGCTTTGTTCCGTCTTCCTGCGGCTCAGAGCCATATGCCAGCCGTCGGTCGCATGCCATGATTTTGGGCGAGGGCGGAATCAAGATGTCCAAGTCAAAAGGCAATGTGATCAATCCGGATGATGTGGTGGCTGAATTCGGCGCTGATGTATTCAGGGTGTATGAGATGTTCATGGGCCCGTATGACATGGATGCGCCATGGGACACACACGGCATCCAGGGCGTAAAACGCTTTTTGGACAAGGCCTGGAATATTAGCTTGCAACAAATACAAAAAGCCCCCTTGATAAAGGGGGACCAAGGGGGTTTTGAGAATGTCTTTGATCTGGAAGATGTTAGGCCGTATGAAAATATTTTGCATCAGACAATCAAAAAGGTCGGGGATGACATCGATAACCTGAGATTCAATACGGCTGTATCCGCTTTGATGATTTTGACCAATGAATTGCAGACAGCAGATTTGCGGGCCCGTGATTTTGAGTCTTATCTAAAGATCCTTGCGCCTTTTGCGCCGCACATGACAGAAGAGCTGTGGCACATGCTGGGCCGCGAAGATTCGATCCATGCTTCGTCTTGGCCGGCCCATGATCCGGACAAACTCAAGGTATCTGAAGTGGAAATCGCGGTCCAAATCAATGGCAAGGTCCGCGGCCAGGTAAAGGTCCCTGCCGGGTCAGACGAGGCTTTTGTGCGCCAAGCAGCCGAACAGGTGGAAAACGTAAAAAAGCATTTAGAGGGCAAAACACCCAAGAAAATCATCTATATTAAGGATAAAATCCTAAGTTTCGTTATTTAAGCCAAAATTAGCCCAGGATGCTTGACAACTTTCCAAAAAAGCTCTATTTTGAATCAAGCAATTAGAGCTCTTTTCGCAATCGAGAAACCCAAGACTGGAGGCGGTATTATGAACTCAGCTCCGCTTCTCTCGTCCGAGTACGATCCCGAAGAGGCTGTCTCTCGCTGTAGGAGCGGAATCCAGCCTGTCGGCTCAACCATTTTCAAGGAGTTGAACCATCGTTTGAGGCATCTGTTCATGGAAGAAGACTTCGTGGAGAGTTGCAGGGCAAATCATGGAAACTTCAAGTGTCTTTGGAACAGCCGCGAGACAGTCAAGCTCGTGAAGGCTGATGGAGAACCTTTCGGCACGATCACTTTGGACGACAAGCAGCAGAAAACTCTCAAGCTTCGTTTGGGGGAGGATACGCCCTGGGGCCCAAGGCCCTTGGTCAAAGAAATCATCCAAGTACCCGAAGACGAACTTGTTTTGCCTCCTGACCGAGGCAAGCCAGGAGCAGAGAACCCATTCTTGCCCGCGCCGGCACTATTCCAAGCGAACGCGGCCTGGGTCGTGCTGGTGTACGAAAAGTACAGCAAGGCCGAAAAGATCAAGAGGATGCTCAGTTATGGCCGGCGAGCCTTTCCAGTCTGTACCCGCCCCCGCAATATCGTTGACCCATACCTGCATCAGTCACGGAACAGGGACATTGTGAGGATCAGTAAGACCACCAAGACTCGCTTGGAAGCGCTGAGCATAGAAGATGCAGAAGCGCTGGATTTGAGGGACGGAGATCAGGTTCCAAAGTCAGTGGTCCGCTGGTGGCGCGAGCTTCAGAACCTAGTTCCGCGTACAGGCCAAGTCATTTCTGTTCTCACGCCCAGGTCAGCTGGAGCACTGATGCGCATGTTTTATTGGGATCAAGCGTGGGACTGGATGAACATCCCGGATATCCTCGTAGCAGACAGAATGATCACTCTCACTTTCAGCTCGGAAGACGCTAAGACGCCGGTGAAGCTGAATACGAAAAGGTACTTTTGGGCCGACCACTAATGTCGGTCTTTTTTAATCTTGTCAAAAGATGCCTGAGAGATTACATTTAGATACATTATGTCTGAAAATTTCATCACAGCCGACATCGGCATTATCGGCGCAGGGCCTGCGGGCTATAGCGCTGCGGTTTATGCCATGCGCGCCGGGCTTACGGCAGCCTTGTGGATGGGGCCAGAGCCAGGGGGCCAGCTCACGACAACCAATGAAGTTGATAATTTCTTGGGTTTTGATCAAGGCATTCTGGGTGCGGACTTGATGGAAAAAGCCAAAAAGCATGCTGAGAGATTTGGCGCGCAATTAATCCAAGACAAAATCACTAAAGTCGAACCAAAAGATGACAAGTTTATTTTGCACGGCGAAAAGCAGAGCGGGGAAGTGCGCGCCGTAATTGTCGCGACCGGCGCAGTGGCCAAGTGGCTAGGCACGCCTTCTGAGGCTAAGTTCAAAGGCAAAGGCGTTTCAGGCTGTGCCACTTGCGACGGGTTTTTCTTCAAAAACAAGAATGTCGCGATTGTGGGCGCCGGCGACGTGGCCATGGAAGATGCACATTTTCTAGGCCGCATTGCCAACAGCGTCACCATCCTTGTGCGCAAAGGCGAGGATGGAATTAAAGCCAGCAAAATAATGTATGAGCGCGCCAAGCAAAATCCAAAGATCAAGTTTGTATTTAATACAGAAGTTGATGAGTTCTTGGGTGAAACAACGCTAAAATCCATCCGGTTAAAAAACAATGTCACGAACGAAATGACGGAAATGCCAATCGACGGCGTGTTTATCGCGATTGGCCACCGCCCAAACACTGAGTTCATCTGCGATTTAGTGGAATGCGAGCACGACGGTTATATCAAAGCCATTGGCACTAAGACTAATGTCCCAGGTATTTTTGCGGCCGGCGATGTGGCAGACCGCGTTTATCGCCAGGCCATCACATCTGCCGCCTCAGGCTGCATGGCGCTCATGGATGCCAAGAAGTGGCTGGAGACGAAATAAGACAAGAAAAAAGCCGTGGACATCACGGCTTTTTTGGAGCTTATTTAGTAGCTTCGACCTTCAGACTCTCTAGAGAAATGCTTTGATATTGGCTCTTACTTATTTCTTTGTCTTCGGAAAGGATTTTGACCGCAAAACCTGCAGCCTCAATGATTTTCAAATAATCATTTTTTAGCAAGGCACCGCCAACGCATCCGGCTATCAGTTTGTGGTTATTTTTTTGCTCATCCGAAAGATTATCCAACAACACGATATCCGAGACATAAAGTCTTCCTCCCTTTTTGAGCACTCGGAACGCTTCGTTGAACACTTTTGATTTATCCGGGACTAGATTGATAACACAATTGCTTATTATGACATCAATGGAATCGTTTTCTATGGGCAGATTTTCTATATCGCCTAGTTTGAATTCTACGTTTTTATAGTTGAGTTTAACCGCATTTTCGTTTGCCCTGTCAATCATCTCTTGGGTCATGTCCACTCCGATTACACGGCCCGCGTCGCCTACTTTTTTAGCTGCAAGGAAACAGTCAAATCCCGCTCCTGAACCTAGATCCAAAACCACGTCGCCCTCTTTTATGTTTCCCAAGGCAATTGGGTTGCCGCAGCCAAGGCCAAGATTCGCAGAAGGGGCAGCTTGTATTTCTTCGTCTGAATAGCCAATGCTTTTTGCGATTTCTTCATTATTTTTCTGACTGCAACTGCATCTTTTTGTGCAACAATCTGTATTTTGATTTGCGACTTCTTGATAATGTTTTTTTACAATGTCCTTGATATCATCTTGTTGCATAAAAATAGCTTAAAAAATAAATATTTACGTTTTTATAAATTTTTTATTCGTTTTACTATTTCCTCCAGCTTACTAGTATATTCTGTAAAAATCGCGAAATACTCATCTGGATTTGCAAGGAAGTCGTCAATCATTTGTTCTCTAATCTCGGGTTCAGTTTTCCAACGATATAATTCTTTTATAACAGTAACATCCGTGGGTGGCAAAGAAGCCGTACAGAAACTCAAAATATCCTTTTTTTTATAAATTAATTTGCCATTTTGCATGTAGAATTTTGCACCAACCGCATCTCTTATGGAACGAACCGCCCATTTAACCCATTGAATTTGCCGGCTTTTTTCTAACTTCCATTTATCCATTTCGTGAGGTTGCAGATGTGTGAAAATTTCAAACGGCAAACTATCCAAATACCGTTCTTGGTAGAATTTGACTAAAGTCGGATAGATTTTGCCTTCTATTTCTGATTTCCTTTTGGCTAAAAATTCATTGGGGTCAAAAACAAGATTACTTTCTAAAAGTAATTGATGCTCTGCGGTTGGTTGTTTATCAAGCCGCTGCAATTCATATTCAGCGAATCTGCTATCTGCCAAGCCAAACTCGACGTTTATACCGAGTTGCGCGCAAAGTTTTTTTGCTGTTGGGTCATTAAATTCAAACCAATCAAGTGTTAAGCGTGGTTTTTCTTGGGTTATTTTAAGAAAATCAGAAAATTTTCGTTCCGCTTCTTTTTGTTTTGCGACCGAGAGGCGACTTCCTGATGTTTGCCAAATATAAAAGTCCGGAGACGACATATAAACTCGCGTGTCTATGTCAGATCCCAGCACGGCTTCACCTTTGGCGTATGATCCTATTTCAATAATCCCGTCAACTTGGAAATTGTGCCCAATCGCTTGTTCAAGGAGCCGTGCATACTTTTCTGACATCTCGGGATCTAACTCTAATTCAGAATGGTTTGGATCAAAGCTCATAAGAATTTATAAAATTTGTTCGGATAATTTCTGCTTTGCGGAAATATGCACATCTTGCCACTTTGCTAAATAAATGTATAGTAAATGTAGGTGCCGGGGAGCCTCACGTCGTGATACGTAATTTGTGATACGTGAAGCGTATGACCCTATTTTTAGACGTATCACAAGTCACCTTGCACCTCTATGTACCATCAAGAACTAAAGGAGTTGATCGATAAATACGTCCATCTGGTCTACGGGCTGTCTCGGAAGTTTCCAAGAGAAGAGATTTACGGCTGTACATCCCAATTACGAAGGTCGACTTTATCCGTGGCTTTAAACTACCTAGAGGGCAATGCCAGGAGGAGGCCACTTGTATTCAAAAACTTTTTAGAGATTGCTTATGGTTCCCTAAATGAATCAAGGTATTTGCTAGAATTTTCGTGCAAAGAGAATTACATAACCCAATCCGATTTCGTTGAGGCTAACGGGTTGGCTTTAAGGATAGGGGCCATGCTATGGGGAATCCTGAGCCGACTTTAAGACATTTTTTCGTGTTTTACATGTCGCGTATCACGAGTCGCGTATCAGTAAAGTTACAAGCTTTGAAGCCTTGGGTGGTTCCAGCCGGGTTCTTGTGCGGCATTGCCATCCATTCCTTCTTTCCGCTGACAACCACGCCCTCGTCTATTTACTGGGCACTCGTCGGGCTCGTCTGTTTGTTATTCTTCCTCCGTCGTACTCGGATTTCATCTTTTTATCTTCTACTCTTTTTATCTTTGCTGTCCTTTGGTCTTTTCCGTTTTGACCTCGCCATCCCTAAAACACCAGTCTCATCAGAAGACGAGTTTATTGCCACGGTTCAAGACTCATCCTACGGCAAGTTTGGCTGGCAAGCGTATGTGAAGACTAGTGAGAACACGTTTTTGATTAGGGCGAAGCGCAGTCTGGTCATCGGCTCAACCATCAGTTTCTCCTGCAAACCCAAAGTCAGGACGCAGGGGGAGGATGATTATCATCTATTTGTATCATTCTTTAAAAAGTATCAAGCCGAGTGCTCACCGAAAATCGTCATGACTATCAAGCCGCCGGCTTGGTGGGACGTGCGGCAGACTTTCGCGGATTTACGGGCGTGGACCAATAAACGCATCATGTCTGCCATGTCTGGGGACGAAGGCGCGTTGATTGCTGGCATGTTATATGGGGAGAGGGGAATGTCTCAACAATCCAATGATCTATTTCGCAGTGCGGGATTAACGCATTTGATTGCTGTATCGGGCTCTAACATTACTATTGTCGCGTCTGTGATTTTTGCCTTGCTCCTTGGCGCTGGTTTGTGGAGGCGACAAGCTTTTTGGGGAACAACAATCGCACTTGCATCATACGTGATGTTCACGGGCTTTAGTGCATCTGTGGACCGCGCTGCGGCCATGGGCTGGCTGGTTTTGCTGGCGCGCCACCTAGGTCGGCAATCGCAGACCTGGCGCTTGTTGGTCTTGTCTGCAGGGATCTTGTGCTTGATTGATCCGTGGATGCTGGGGTTTGACGCCGGCTTTGCGCTTTCGTTTTTAGCCACGCTCGGCTTGATGATTTGGACGCCCATCATCAACCGCAGATTAGGATTTTTACATTTTGATATTTTGCGCGAGGCAGCTGCCACATCCATCGCGGCCACGTTGATGACCACGCCTTATATGGCTTTGGCTTTTGGCCGCGTCTCACTCGCTGGCATTTTTACTAACTTAATTGCCGTACCGCTCGTACCTTGGGCCATGTTGTTTGGCGCCATGGCGGCCGCTTGGGGTAACTTGATCGGTTGGCAGGTAGTATCTTTGCCAGCGCTTGGAGTTGCGAAAGTAATTTTTTTCTCAGCTAGCCTTGCGAACTATGTGCCATTTTTAAATCTGGAAATTCAAGACATGAATTTATTCTTGCTTGTCGCGACTTATGCACTGCTATTCATTATTTACTTTAGGTTGCGTAAAGAAAACGATTTATACACAGAGACGCGTCTGATTTGTTAAACAGCATGATGCAATCAGATGGTTGTCATGCGTCAATGACAACGGTAGAGACGTCCTGCCAGGGCGTCTCTACGTGCATAACAATTGAATTGTATTTTTGCGTGTCATCTGTCATTGACGTCATGAATTGCCAACTTTCCAACTTTATAACAGATTGTAAGTGAGGCTTCACAGCCCGCACCTCTAAAACGAAAGAGCTTAGGACGGTCACCCCAACAAAACATATTTTTTCATCGGGTTCGGTGTCAAGGAGGTAAATGCCTTGTTACTGCCCCGGGCTGGTAAGGCAACTGGCCACGGAGATGATGATACGTTTTGCTTAAAGTGGATTGTACATTCATGGATTTCAATAATGTCTGTGGATGGAGGGGGTTGGGGACACGGACTTTACATCCGTACGGAAAGGTCACGTTTCAGCGGCGCCGCAAATAGGGCGCAAAAAGATTTCCAGCCCGCTTGTTCGAGCTATAGGAAGTCCGCGGGAACAACAGGCTCAGTATCTGGCGCGAGCCAAAGCGCCTAAGGATAGGCCGTCCTAAACCATTTCGTCATGCTTCCTTTTTTTCCTTCGTAACGCGTAATGAAGGGAATTGGAGGAAGCCATGGAAGAGTTGAAATTCGTTTCTTTGATAACTCGAAATCAGAAAGTGAGGGCGCCGCGCATAACGTGGAGGCGCATCAGAAACGGCATCATACAGAGCCTCGCGATATCTTTTGCGGCTATTGTGGCCACGACCCTGCTCGTTTCCTTGTGCGTCTTGCTCTCAACCTGCGCCGAAGGAAAACCAGACCCGGCTGAGTTTGTCGGGCCGGCCGGTCCATCCAAGCCCAAACCTGCATTTGATGCTGGGCAAGGCGGTTCTTCGGCGGGCGGCTCCAGCAACAATGGAGGAATGCCCGGGTCTTCAGGGTCGCCTAGTGCATCTGGTGCAGGCGGATCCAGCGAAAGCTCAACCGGAGGATCATTCGGGACAGCGAGTTCTGGCGGAGCATATGGCACTGGCGGATCTTCGCCCAATGCCTGTGACTTGGTCGGCCAGGAAACTTGCACTGGTTTGGACGAAGATTGCGACGGCCTGATTGATTGCCAAGATCCGGATTGCGCCAGCCTGCCAGCGTGCACAGCATATGATGCTGGCAATTGCAGCGGCGAAGTTACAATCCACTTGTTTTACCAAGGCCCGATTTGGCCTGGCACTAGCTCGCTGTTCGCTTGGTGGATGCCGCCTGGCCAGACGCCGCGTGACTGGGGCGTAGTTGATGAATGCGCAGACGCGGCGGCCAGCGACGGAAAGCTGGACTGTATCTTTCATGTTCCACACTGCACAGCAGGGTTTGAGTTCCAGGTATTTCTGCCTTACAGCCGGTTCTGGGGCGACATGTCGTGCAGCGTCAATGGCGGGTGCGGTAGCACCATCGGAAGTTTGGCTTTGGATATCCAGGGCACTCAGCTTCTTTATAGCTTCAAATCCAACGGGGACAAAGATCCGAACTGCTCAGGCGGATGCGACCCATATCCTTACAAAAACGGTCTGGTGGATTTTATTCCCTAGCTACTCGCCCTGCCATTTGGTGGGGCTATTTTATCTACTGATAAACCGTCCCGACATCCTGGTCATACCATTCATCCTTGTCACCTTTCTGTGTCATTGCGAGGAGCGAGTTAGACGAGCGACGCGGCAATCTAGCGCTAATAAATACATATACATCGGAATAAAACATATTACGTCTATATCCTTACAAACCCATCCAATACCGTTTTATATGTCGGAGTGACAAGCGATTTATGCAGACGTTTAGATGAGCATAATGAAAAGGCAGATCCAGGTAGCTTCACAGCCAAGTATAAAACAAATAAGCTTGTATATGTTGAAATTTTCAGTGATCCTTATTCCGCAATTACGCGCGAAAAACAGATTAAGGCAGGCTCGAGATTGAAGAAGATCGAGCTGGTGCATTCGATGAATCCGAATTGGGAGGAGGTGATGGTGGTTCAGTAAGAGATTGCCACGCTGCTCGCTCGCAATGACAACGGGAGGGGATGGGTCGTTGGTTTAGGTTCGGAGGACGCTTAGGACGTCTAGGACGTGTGAGGACGTTTAGCGGGTAAGTTATCCCCATGACGAGTTAGTGATGACTTGCTAAGATTGCCAAAGTAGAACAAGAATAGAACAAACCAATTCGTACATTCGTCCAAATTCGTCCCGCCTCCGCAATCAAAGATTATGCTGTGGCGGGATCCCGCCGAGGCGGTGATAATTCGTATTAACCCTTAATTACAAATAAATTAGTAACTAAAAAATATGGCAGTGAAAAAAGTTGATGAGCGCGATGCCCGTAAATTAGCCGCTCAAGAGGCGATTGATCAGATCAAAGAACGCTTTGGGGAGGGCTCTATCATGCGCTTAGGAGAGGCTAAGAAAATGCTGGTTGATTCTGTTTCCACGGGTTGCTTGTCTTTAGACTTGGCTTTGGGAGTGATGGGCGTGCCTCGTGGTCGCGTTATCGAAATCTACGGTCCTGAAGCTTCGGGTAAGACGACCTTAGCTCAGCACATCATCGCTGAAGTCCAGAAATTGGGCGGCATTGCAGCCTTTGTGGATGCGGAGCATGCCTTGGATCCGGATTATGCCCGCAAAATTGGAGTGAATGTTAATGACATGCTTATTTCCCAACCAGATACTGGAGAACAGGCGTTGGATATAGTTGAGACTTTGGTCAGATCCAATGCGATTGATGTAGTAGTCATTGATTCTGTGGCTGCCTTGGTGCCGAAAGCAGAAATTGAAGGCGAAATGGGCGATTCGCACATGGGTTTGCAGGCGCGCTTGATGAGCCAGGCCATGCGCAAGCTCACGCCAGTTGTCTCAAGTAGCAAAACAGCAGTGATCTTCATCAACCAAATCCGCATGAAGATTGGCGTGATGTTCGGCAATCCAGAAACAACAACCGGTGGCAATGCGCTCAAATTTTATGCTTCCATGCGCATAGAAGTGCGCCGCAGTGCCCAGATCAAGATGGGGGATAGGATTATCGGTAACCGCGTTAAAGCCAAGATTGTGAAGAACAAGATGGCAGCGCCTTTTCGCAATTGCGAATTCGATATCATGTACAACGAAGGCATCTCAATCAGCGGAGATTTGATTGATTTGGGTGTTGAATGGGGAGTCATCAAAAAATCCGGCAACAGTTACGCATATAATGAGGAAAAATTAGGCATGGGACGGGAGAATGCCAAGCAAACATTGCGCTCCAGGCCAGACCTGATGTCTAAAATTCGTGAGCAGATTATTGTAGCTTGGAAGGCGAAGGAAGAAGAGAACGGAAACGAGCCATTTAAAGCCGGCGCAGACATTAAAGACAGCGAAACCGAAGAGGTCGCATAAATCAGGACAAATACTTGATTATTTGTTAAAATAGCGGATGCCATGTCACCTAGAAGAAAAAAGAAATTCTCCCTGAAACTAGATTCGCAAACGCAAAAAGGGATTCTTACGGTTTTGTGCCTTGCCGCAGCCTTGTTTTTATTGCTTTCTTTGTTTGATTTGGCCGGATCCATTGGCATTGCCACAGATCAGGCCATGTCGCATGTGCTGGGCTGGGATAAGATTGTTCTGCCTTTCTTCTTGCTGGCCATCACTATCTATCTCATACTTCCGGATAAACTCACGCTTAAGCTCACCAATTTCATTGGTTTCGTGGCCTTCTTTCTAGGCTTGAATCCATTGATTCATCTTATTACATTCGGCGGCCAGCCTGCTGATGGTTCAAGTATTGATGCGGCAGGCGGCAAATTGGGCATGATGCTGGGTGAGCCATTCATGCCGATTTTCGGAGTAGCTGGCTCAATTATCTTTTTTGCCGCGATCTTCGGCATATCCTTGGTCTTGATCTTTAATACGTCTTTTAGCACAATCGCCCAGCGAGTAATCCAAATCCTGAACTTTTTGAAGTATTTGCTGCTCTTGGCCTGGAAGCCGATCGCTTGGATGGTCAGTTCAATCAAAGACAGCTCAGCGCGAAAACGCTTGGCCATGGCAAACCAAGCTATCGCAACAACAGAGCAAAAACATATTGAAGTCAACGAAGAAGAAGTTGATGGCGATGAAGACGATGAGCGTCCGCGCATTCAATCCGCACATCAAAAGGAGTCAGGCGAACCATTGCCTGCGCCCAAGCCTAGGAGAAGGAATCCTAAGATAGAAATTCCGCTTGAGTTGCTGACACGCCATGATCAAAAACCGACTTCGGGCGATATTTCTGGTCGGCAAATGGTTATTCAGCGCACCTTGGAGACTTTTGGCATTCCAGTAGAAATGGGCGAAGTCTCAGTCGGTCCGTCTGTCACGCAATTTACTTTCAAACCAGCTGATGGCATCAAACTGAATAAAATTACAGCCTTGCACAATGATTTGGCCTTGGCCTTGGCCGCACATCCTATCCGCATTGAAGCGCCAATCCC
>JBAYJJ010000014.1:0-28563 GCA_041665165.1 Patescibacteria group bacterium
CAAATTGGGACTAGAACGGTTGATCTGATTGTAGGTGGGCCACCATGTCAAGGTTTTAGCCTATTGGGTAAACAAAAAAAAGATGATCCGCGCAATCAGATGTGGCGAGAGTATATGCGCTTTGTTGCATTTTTTAAGCCGAAGATGTTCTTGATGGAAAATGTCCCTCAAATTTTAACGAGCAATGAATTTTCCAGTATAAAAAAAATGGCGAAGGAATTAGGGTATGAATTAAGGGAAAAAGTTTTGCATGCAGTTGAATACGGAGTCCCTCAAAAAAGAAAAAGAGCGATTATTTTGGGGAGCAGAATAGGCAAACCAAAACACCCCGAACCGACTCACGCCAATCCCAACGCGTTTAATTTATTTAACGGACACTTAAAATCTTGGGCAACAGTCAAAGATGCAATAAGCGACTTATCTTTGGAGCCAACGGGAAAAGATTGGCATATCGGAAGAAATCCAACACCCGTTTCTCTAAAACGCTACAAGTCGATTCCACCCGGTGGCAATCGTTTTGACCTGCCCATAGCACTAACTCCTGACTGTTGGAAGAGAAAAAAAACTGGTTCGACTGATGTCTTTGGTCGGCTGAAATGGGATGCACCGTCTTTGACGATTCGCACCGAATTTTTCAAACCAGAAAAGGGATGTTATTTACATCCACAAGCACACAGGCCAATTACCATCAGAGAAGCTGCACGACTTCAAACTTTCCCCGACCAGTATGTTTTTATTGGTTCAAATGTTCAGGTTGCGAAACAAATCGGTAATGCGGTTCCGTGCCAGCTCGCATATGCTGTCGGGAAAGAGTTATTCCAACTCCTTAATCCCTCTGCGTATTGTGTCCAAAATGAGACTGTTGATTGTCTCGCCGCGCTGCAAAGCCAACTTGCTTAGTTTTTCTCTGATGTCGTCAGGAAGATTGAGGGAAATTATTCGATTTTTAATTGTCTCTGGGTAATCTAGAAGGGATTTTTTTCCAGCATTACAATGGCTGCACAAAGTCCAAAGATTTTCTTCAATAGTTTTTCCGCCTTGTTTTAGAGGGGTAATATGATCCACTTCAAGCTTGACTGATTCGCCATCAGGATAGCCATTGTTCACTCCATGTCCGCATAGTTGGCAAGTGTATCGATCTCTTTCCAAAATCTTCTGCCTTAATTTGAAATTTATATAAACATCAGCGTTTTTTGAGGTTTTATCAGTTGAACGCAAAATATATCCAGTTGGGCTCGCGCTATAAACAATATCCCAGCCTTCGGCTCGTAATTCTCTAACCCGGCGCGCGTAATTATGTTGTCCTGAAATCTTCATTAATTTTTCGTTAGAAACAACGTTGCCAATGTCAGCATAAAGGGCGCCGAGAAGTTTTTGCCAAACTACCCCTTTATTTGTTCTTGGGTAGTTTTTTACTTTTTTAACCATACTATTTTATGAAGAAAGAAACATCTTGTTTATAGATGCTCGCGAATTTTTTGATTTCTGCAACGTCGAGACGCCTCTCGCCTGATTCAATCTTTGAGATGTAAGACTGCGGCTTGCCTAGCTTATTTGCGACTTCCTGCTGGGCTAGTCCAGCTTTAACACGGGCGCTTTTTAAGCGGTTAATGATTTCTTTGTATTCTTTTGAGTAAACCGACTTGCTCATAGGTTTCTATTATGATATATCCTATAATAGTATAATCCCAAAATAGGATATAACTCACGCTTAAAACGCAAACGCAAAACGCTCCGTTTTGCAGAGCGTCTTGCTGGTGCTCGGAAGAGGACTTGAACCTCCAAGGGCTTGCGCCCGCTAGCACCTCAAGCTAGTGCGTATACCAGTTCCGCCATCCGAGCCTGAGCGGAAAGATACCAAAAGGCACGACTCTTGGCAAGAACAGCGGGTTAAGTTAATATAAGCGCGCAATGGAGTATAGCGCTGACGCGCACTCCACGCCGTGGACGCCTAGCTCAGCTGGTTAGAGCATCTCATTTACACTGAGAGGGTCGGGGGTTCGAGTCCCTCGGCGTCCACCACGTAGAAACGCCCTAAAGGCGTTTTTGCGTTTCATGGTATAATTCTGCTGTTATGTCACTTAAAATCATTGCCTTGGGCACTGGCGTGTGCGTGAACGGCTGTACGCCTGGCCCTTTCCGCGCGCCCCCGGGTTTTCTGGTTGATTACAATGGCAATCTGCTTTTGATCGAAGCGAGCGAAGGCATCCGCATGCGCATTGAGCAGGCTGGCTATGATTACGGGAATGTGGCGCACTTGGTCATCTCTCACGCGCACCCAGACCACGCGGCTTTGCCCCAATTCATGCAAGCCAAGCTGTGTAGGGCTTTATGGTGCGGCCCAGGCCCAGGGGTCTCGGATTTGACTATCTACATGCACGAGGCACTGATTGAGGGCTTTAAGCAGGTGTGGGCCTGGCATCAGCCTGAGAATGCTGGAAAATTTAATGCATTCCCGGAAAAGTTTAAATGCGAATTAGAATCAATCCGCGGAGGTTGGGAAAAAGAAATATTTCCAGGTCTGAAGATCAAGGCATTTGGCGTGTACCACGGTTTTGGCCAGCATCCGTCTTTGGGCTATAGGCTTGAAAGCAAAGAAGGCGTAATTACTTATCTTGGGGACGCAGGCCTGACAGATTCGTTGTTTGCTCAGGCTGAAAAAGCTGATTTGCTTATTGCAGATTGCGCAGCTCGTGTTGGGCAGGAATATACTGGCGGTTATGGGCATATGGGGCCAAAGCAAGGCGGGGATTTGGCTTATCGCGGCCAAGTCAAAGAGCTGTGGCTTACGCATTACGAAGGTTTTGATACGCCTCAGGCCATGGAAGCTGATTGCCGCAAGTCTGGCTTTTCAGGCAAGCTCAAGGTCGCGACTGATGGAATAGTGTGGGAGGCAAAGTGATAGCGTGATATAATTCGTTTATGATCACAAGAATAATCATCGGCCTGTTGATTGTGGCAGTCGGTGCCGTCATAGTCATCAAGACCAGCAAATTCCAGGATATTTTCGGATCAATCGCCTGGGCTGATAGGAATTTGGGCAGCTCTAATTTCGCATACAAACTGATCGGCCTATTGATCTGCTTCATCGGATTCATGGTGGCCACGAATTTGTGGGATGCATTCTTAACGGCAACGATCGGTTCTTTGTTCGGTTTAAACAGGCCTCAAGTCTAATATGCATGGATTTGTATTGAAGAGCGGTACAGAACTGATCAATCCTTTCAAGCTTTTGGAAAGGGTCGGCATCAGGAACGGCTGGCACGTGGCGGACTTGGGTTGCGGGTCCATTGGCCATTTTGTTTTACCGGCCGCGCAAATGGTTGGGCCAGATGGCGTTGTCTATGCCCTGGATATCCAGCGCGATGTTTTGGAGCACATTGAGAAGATCACTAAGCGCGAACAGATCTATAACATCAGAACCGTGTGGGCTGACATGGATGTGTTTGGCTCAGCGCGCATCCCGGACGGGGACTTGGATTTGTGTTTGCTGGTCAATAATTTATACCTATCTCAAAATAAACCCGCCTTGCTGCGCGAGATTGCGCGTTTGACCAAGCCTGGCGGCCGCATCGTGGTCGTGGAATGGAAGGCAGAAGCCACGGTCATCGGCCCGCCGACGGACCACAGGCTTACTTTGGAGCAGGCTAAATCCTTGTGTCAGACCCCGCTCATGGAGTTCATGGACGAAATCGAGGTTGGCCACTCGCATTATGGCTTGCTGTACGAAAGGACGGATGTGTTGGTCGATCAGGCATGATAGCCTTGACTCAAGCTTTGATTTTTGCTCGCTATTAGTGCAATCTATTGTTCAATATGTTCAATCTTCTCAGTCCAACCTTTTGGTTCCAGACTCAGCCGCCGCCGTTTTTATACTGGTCAGGCCTTATCATGCTGATCATATTTTCGGCCATGGTCATCTTGGGCATTGTGGCCAAGGTGTATGGAGTCAAAGCTGGGCTGGATAAGTTGGTGCGCCGTGCAGTTGAACGAGCCAGCACATTATTGCTGTGCATGGGCCTGGTAGGATTGCTCATGTATTTTGTATCCTATGAACGAGTCCCGGTCTTGAGCATGCGCGCTTTGTATATTGTTTGGCTGGTTGGCCTAGGCCTCTGGATTTGGAGTATTTACAAATACGTTAAAGTTGAGATTCCGAGCAAAAGGCAAATGGCCGCTGAACGTGAAAAGCTGGGCAAGTGGCTGCCTAAAGCCAACAAATAAAATGGAGGCCAGGAAGATCTTGGGCAAAAACGGCGAGGATATTGCCGTTTTGTTTTTTAAGGAAAAAGGCTATGAAATCATTGAGCGCAACTGGCATTGCAGGGGCGGGGAGATAGATTTGATTGCGCGCAAAGGCAATGAAATGCGCTTTGTGGAAGTAAAGACGCGCTCTAACATAGTCTTCGGTTATCCTGAAGAATCAATCACGCGCGCCAAGGCGCAGAAGATGATGTTTGCCATGCAAGAATATCTGCATGAAAAACAAATCAAGACTTACGCGCATCTGGATGTTTTTGTCGTCTTGATAACCAACACTGAATTCGAAACCAAATGGTTTCGAGACGCACTTGAATAAATCCTTGGATTGTCATCTCGACTGTAGCGAAGCGGAATGGAGAGATCTCGGAAACTAAAGTGACTCAGTAACATTTGATCTGAGATTTCTCGACTCGCACTTCGTTCCGCTCGAAATGACAGGCGTTTTTAAGCAATAAACATTGCGTCGCCGAAAGAATAAAATCTGTATTCATTTTTGATTGCTTCTGAGTAAGCTTTGAGTACAAATCGTCTTCCTTGGTCAGGGACTTGCATTTTACTTTGCGCAAAAGCCGACACCAAGACCAAGAGCGTGGATTCCGGCAAGTGGAAATTCGTGATTAAAGCATCTACAATATGGAAAGCATCTCCTGATTTCAAAAAAAGGTCGGTAAATCCCGCAAAGGGTTTTAATATCTTATTTTTTGGTTGGGTCTCCCTTCTCAAGGGAGATGTCTCGTCCGACGAGACAAAAGGATCTAACCTGTACGCTGACTCTAACGTCCTTACGCTAGTTGTACCGACAGCTATCACCCGATGGCCAGACTCCTTGGTCTGTTTAATAAGGTCGCAAGTCTCTTGTGTCACCTCTATCCACTCTTGGTGCATGACGTGCTGTTCGATTTCTTCGGTCATGATGGGCCTAAAAGTCCCGAGCCCGACATGCAAGGTCACGGTCGCGAATTTTATGCCTTGTTTTTTCAGGCTCTCCATTAGCTCTGGCGTAAAGTGGAACCCAGCTGTGGGCGCAGCAGCTGATCCGAGCTTGTTGGCATAGATAGTCTGATAATATTTTTCATCCTTTGGCGGGTCTTTAACATACGGCGGCGTGGGCACTTGGCCATGCGCTTCGGCGAATTCAAAGACTTTTTCAATTGGCAAACTAAAATCCAAACGCACAATACCTCCTTCCTGTTTCTCAATCACCTTGGCCGTCACCCCGCCAAAGTCCAAGATGTCATCTATTTTTAGTTTGCGCCCGGGTTTGGCAAGAGCAAGCCAGGTATTATTTTCAGGACGCAAGAGAAATATCTCAAACACCCTATCTGTCATCTTGAGCGGAGTGAGTTCTACGAACGCAGTCGAAAGATCTGGTTTGTTCAGTAATACAGAACGGTCCAGATTCTTCGACTCCGTAGAACTACGCTCAGAATGACAAAGGGTCGCCCTTAACCTCGCCTTAAAAACTTTAGTGTCATTGACCACGAGCAAGTCGCCAGGGTTGAGGTACTGGCCGATATTGAAAAACTTCTCGTGTTTGATCGAGCTGGTTTTGGGGTCCAGGACCAGGAGCCTTGAGCTGTCGCGCGGGCTGGCTGATTCCTGGGCAATGGCGCCTGGAGGCAGGTCATACCAAAAATCTTTGGTCAACATGGCCGCAGTTTAAACTAGAAACTGCCTGCCCGCAACGCCTCGCAAAGCTCAGCTTGCGTGGCGGGCGGGGAAACTGGAAAGAGTTATTTAAGCCAAAAAAGGGGGCGATTGGCTTGACAAAATGGCTAATTTATGCTATCTTTCTTTAATTCAGACTACGGTACTGAACCTTATATTTAAGTGCTTTGTTAGCGAAAAACGGAACGGCAAACCTGGGATCTTCTGCATGGTGCAGAGGATGAGAGGCGAGCCAGAGAATCGAGGAATGTCATGGGAAAGCGAACGGATTACGCAGCGTTGAGGGCGGGTTTCGGTCTGGCACGCGGACTCAGCGACGAATTCATCCAGGCTTGCGAGAGGATTAACCCTCCGATTGAGGCGATTCATCGCCTCGTGACACCGAACGGGCAGAAGACCATGGACGAGATCGTGCGACGCGCAGTAGCCGACTGGCAGGCGGAACAGCCTAAGCCGGAGGCGATTACCAATGGCGCGCACCCCTATCGCGGCGGTACGCCAATCCGTCGGGTAGAGTTCGTCGCTCCGGTCGTCTATACCATTCCGGCCATGGACGAGTTGAAACGCCGGTTCTCGGGCTACGTCAACCCGGCCTACGAGGGCATCGCCTTCGAGCCGATCAAGGTCTGCGAGAAGGTCAGCCGCGAGACGTGTGAAGTAGAGTTCGAGTACGTTCATCTTGGCCACGATGCATCCAACGACGAGGTGCTGGCCGAGATTGACAAGCGCGGTCTCCGCCCTGCACTGCCCGAGGAGCTTCTCGGCTTTGCTGAGAAGTACCCCGATGAGCAGTTGAAGCATCCCATCGTAGCTCTCGGCTCCGTGACGAGCGTGGATGGCGACCGCCGCGTCGCGTATCTGTGGGGCGATGGCGATGGCCGGGGCCTCCGCCTGGGTTGGGTCGATTTCGACTGGAGCGGCGACTATCGGTTCCTCGCCGTGCGCAAGGTATCTTCATAGCACTTGGTCACTTGGACGCTCGGCCCTTAATACGGCGCTTGGACACTTGGGCGACTTCTGGACCCTGTCTGGTGTACGAAATCCGCAACTTGGATTCTCGTACGCTGGGCAGGGTCTCTTTTATTTTGCTATAATCCAGTACGGATAGTAGACGAAACAGTCCGTGGCCAAGGCTTCGGGCGGTCGAAATCTGGATGGGTTCGTTTGTCCGCCCTCGCTTCAGCCTTCGCTAAAACTACAACTGGCAGAAAAGCTATGGCGGGCGCAGCCAGAATGCCGGGCGGTACGCCGGTCGGCAGAGCGCGACGGCCTGTCCATAATATGAAGATACTTGGTGTCAAAAGCTGGCGGGCTAATTGCCCCGAATAAAATTCAACCGCGAGGCTTTTTCGAGCGGTGGTGAACTTGATGGTTTTTGATACGGTCCTCTCGGCTCCGTGACGAACGTGGATGGCAACCGCAACGTCGCGTATCTGTGGAACGATGACAATGGCCGGAACCTCAACCTGAATTGGATCGATAACGACTGGAACGGCAACTATCGGTTCCTCGCCGTGCGCAAATTTCTTCGTGTTTTTTTAAACGCCCTCATTCTCTGGATGGGGGTTGTTTCTTTTGCAGTATTTTTGCCAGTTTCCGAGGTCTTTTCCAACTTCGTTCAAGGGAACGGACAGGGCTGCATATTTTTTATGATCCAAGCATCGTACTTCCCACGCAATTTGCATGAAGAATTTAAGAAGATCCAATTTTGTTGCCGTTCTTACGACCAACGTATATTTTTGATCCGTTCCGGCATACCCGGCCAAAAATATGAGTTCAATCAGATCGGTAAACAAGGAATCGATCTTGGCACCCAGTGAAAATTTAGATAAGCGCGGAAAATTTGAATAATGTGCGTGCCAGATTTTGTATATGTCCACAGCCTTTTGCAAAACTGGCAAGTTTGACGTGATTAGTTGCGGGGGGGGGGTATACTCATATGAATCCAAGAATTATAAATTAAAAATGCAAAATCAATATGAAGTTGTGCACAGCCTCGTTTGAAGAAGTCACATCCATGGAAAATTTGTGCGAAGCATGGCAAGAGTTTATACGAGGCAAGCGCAAAAAGAAAGATGTTCAGGCGTTCATGCTTCATTTGGGCGATGAGATGGTCGAACTGCATGAAGATTTGCTGAGCGGCAAATATACGCATGGCGAATACGCCCACTTTCGGATTAACGACCCGAAGCCGCGCGAAATCCACAAGGCGTTGGTGCGCGACCGTCTGCTGCATCATGCCATTCACCGTAAACTTTATCCGTTCTTTGCCGAACTTTTTATTCCCGATTCGTTTTCATGTCAGATCGGAAAAGGCGTGCACCGAGCCCTGGAGCGCTTCGAAAATCTCGCAAGAAAGGTGAGTCAAAACAATACGAGGACATGCTGGATTTTGAAATGCGACATCCGAAAATTTTTCGCCAGCGTGGATCATGCCCTTCTGTCCGATATCTTGCACGAGCGCATTGTGGATGAACGCCTTGTTGGTTTGCTTAAAAATATCATCACAAGTTTTGAAACAAGCCCCGGTAAGGGAATCCCGCTCGGCAATCTAACCTCTCAGCTTTTTTCTAACATTTATATGAATGAGCTCGATCGATATGTGAAACAGAATCTTCGCCTGACGAATTACGCTCGCTACGCCGACGACTTCGTTTTTATGTCGCATGACCGATCCGCGCTGTCGGAATGTCTGCCAAAAGTCGCCACCTTCTTATCCGGGTCGCTTGCTTTAAAGCTTCATCCGGGTAAGGTTTTTATTAAAACGCTGGCCTCGGGCGTCGACTTTCTGGGCTGGGTGCATTTTCCGCATCACCGAGTGTTGCGCACAAAAACTAAAATCAGAATGGAAAAGCGTCTAAGCCGCCGTCAGGGGCGTCAGACGGTCGCATCATATCTTGGGATGCTTTCTCATGGGAATGCGCATCAACTTTCCGTAGAAATAGCCAATTTAAGCTGGCTTTTTGCTTGTAAATAAACGTTCCTTGGGCGACTTGCCAATTTAGGGACTTTTTGCTAACCTATGCCCATTATGAAAGCCGATATCCATCCTACATACTACCCGGACGCCAAGATTGTCTGCGCCTGTGGAAACGAAATGACCGTTGGTTCTACCGTAAAAACCATCCACGTTGAGTTGTGTTCAAAGTGCCATCCTTTTTATACGGGCAAACAGAAGCTTATCGATACTGAGCGCCGCGTAGAAAAATTCAAGGAAAAGGCTGCAGCCAAAAGCACGACTGCTGTGGGCAAAAAGGTCAAGGCCGAAAAGCGCGCCAAGGCCAAGGCTGACAAGAAGGCAGCCAAGCAACCGATGTCATTGATCGAAGAATAGATATTACACCCGCACTTATCAGCGTCAGGTTTTGTCTTTCATGATAAACTGGCGATGATAAGTGCGGGATTTTTATATGCCGAATTTAGTTGACCAATACAAAGAAGCTGAGAAGCGCTTAGCTGAGCTGGAAACTAAACTGGGAGACCAGGCTGTTTTAGGCAACTCCGAAAAAATGAAAGAAGCGACGCGTGCCTATGCCCAAACCAAGGAATTGCTGCGCATCGGCAAAAAATACATGGATGCTGACCGCGCAGTCAGCGAGGCTGAAGCCGCAAGCCAAGACCCTGAGATGCGCGAGCTGGCTGAGACTGAATTACCAGCGCTCAAAGAGGATCTGAAGGCCAAGCAAGAAGCTTTTGAATTAGCTTTAGTCCCGCCTGGCCCATTCGATCACTCCAGCGCCATCATTGAAATCCGCGCTGGCGTGGGCGGGGACGAAGCATCGCTGTTCGCCGGAGATCTGTTCCGCATGTTCGCGCGTTACGCAGAACGCAATGGCTGGAAAATGGCGCTCGCGTCTGAATCGCGCAACGAACAGAGCGGTTATAAAGAAGTCATTTTCACTGTTCAGGCCGAAGGCGCATACGGCAGGTTGAAATCCGAGATGGGGGTCCATCGCGTACAGCGCGTCCCCACCACGGAAAAACAAGGCCGCATCCACACGTCCACGGCCACGGTCGCAGTCATGCCTGTGCTGGAAGAGGCTGAGTTCAAGGTAGACCCCAAAGATTTGCGCATCGATACTTTTTGCGCGGGCGGCAAGGGCGGGCAGTCCGTGAACACTACCCATTCGGCAGTGCGCATTACGCATATACCGACGAATACCGTGGTCAACTGCCAAGACGAACGTTCGCAGACTCAGAACCGCGAACGCGCCATGCAGATTTTGCGCGCACGTCTTTGGGAAGATCAGGAGTGCAAGCGCAGGTTTGAGCTTGATGCAGAGCGCCGCTCCCAAATCGGCTCAGGCGACCGCTCGGAAAAAATCAGGACCTACAACTATCCTCAAGACCGGATTACTGACCATCGCATCAAAAAATCCTGGCACAATATCCAATATATCCTAGACGGCGACTTGGACGAGATTATTACCGCAGTCAAGAGCGGGAAGATGGGAAACGAAACCGAAGATTGAGGCTAAAAAACTCAAAACTTACAACTGACAAGAGTAGCTTGGTAACTCTTGTCAGTTGTTAGTTGTCAGTTAGTGAGAGGTTGACAAGACCTGGGTTTTGTGGTAAACGTCTAGTACAAACCAAACCCAACCAGGAGGGCGTCACATGACGATCAGCTACCGTTTTAGCCTGTTGTTCCTTTCATTCTCACTTGTCTGTCTTGTTTCTTGCGGCGGAGATGAGTTCGTGCCTTTTCCAGGCACGAGTTCTGACGCTGCCGAAGACGTAAAGTCCGACAAGCCACCCAAAGACGTGTACCAGGAAGATGTGCTTGCGGACGCGGATGCTGGCAAACATGATGCTGACGCAAAAGCAGAGGATGTAATCAAGCCTCTGGATGCCGACGCTGACGCTCTCGTCGAAACGGCCGAAGACGCACAGGAAGAGCCTGATGCGCCCCTGGAAGACGTCCAGCCTGATGAGCTTGTCCAGCCTGATGTCCAGGACGCCAAGCCAGATGAGCCTGTGGTCTCTACCTTGTGCCAGCAGAACATGCCTGACGCTGTGGACAGCTACTTCATCATTGGCGAGGCAGGGATCGGCAACACAATCAGAATCCGCATTTCTGGCTGGGTCGACTTTCCGGTCATTTCCGGAGTGCCTGACACGACCGAAGCGGGCTGGTGCTGGGGGGACTTGGGCCAGACCCTCGTGGTCTGTCCGATCCCTGTTGCCGGGATAGTCTCAGGTACGTACATCTTTGTCCGGCCCGGGACCTCCATAGGTGACGGAGACCCGCAAAAAAACCCGTTGTGTGAGACGGGAATCTGCAACAAGACATACACGCTTTGCCACGGTCAGTTCGTAGTCGGCGCCGTGAACGGAAACGTGAAATCTCCTGGCACAGTGGTCCCTGACCAAGTAATCAAGTACTACGTGCTTCTATAGCCCTGAATCTGGGGCTTTTTTGTTTAATCTAAGCCAAGGCTCTTGACGTTTTTCATGAATTGTGCTTAGATTCGTTTAACAGAAGTTCAGCAAACCCATGGAGGATGGCATGAGAATCGTTCTTACGTTCGTTGCATTTTTGACGGTGTTCGGCAGCTACGGCTGCAGCTCTGACGAGAGCTTGCTCTTCGAAGAAGCTGGCGCAGATTCCGGCACCCTGACCCCTGACGCGGGCTTGGATGCCAAGGTCGATTCGCGGGCCGATGCCCTGATCGAAACAGGGGCGGATACTGCGGTGGAAGCCGCACTGCCCGAAGCCGCTGCGCCCGACGCAGAGCTCGACGCCCAGGCGCCCGAAGCCGAAGCTGCTGCGCCCAACCTGTATCCCGAGTGCCTCGCGTTCGCGGACGACGGGGTTCTGAGGGCGTATCTCTTCGTGCCGGTCGACCCGAATCGCTACGTCTCGCTCTTCGGCTGGATCGACTTTCCGGGCACCGTGGCAGACACGGAGTTCGGGGGCATCTGCTGGACTGACCAGCCTGGCACGAATGAACTCCGTTGCGAGCTCCAGAATGCCGACAAGAAGCCAGCCGAGGCCTACCCAGGCACGGAGGCAGAGCTCACGCCCGGAGCATCTCTCACCAATGGCGGCAGCCAGGTGAGCTGGTACTGCGACTCGACGAGTTGCCCGAACATCAAGATCATGGTGTTGTGCAACGGGCAGACCGGCGTCGGCCGCATCGACGATGGCGTCGAGTACGGCTCGGTGAAATACAACCCCAACGGAAAAGGGGGAGTGAACCCCTACTTCACGGTCCCGGATCCGAGCATCCCTGACCCTGACGCAGGCTGACGATTGTCTCGGCCGATGAAATCCCGCCAAAAACGGGAAAGTAATCGGTCTTTTTTATTTGCCGACTGCCAGTAATATAATGCCAAGAATGCAAATCACAAGCGCGACAATTTTTAATATTATTTTTTTCTCCTTGAAAACTAATTTTCCAGAAGCCACGGCAGCCGCGACCGAGGTCGCGCGTTTAGCAGCCGTGTGTACCGAAGGAGTCATAATATTGAAACTATAAGTCAACAGCACTGCTCCTAAGGCTTGAGCCGCAAACTGGAGCATGACTAAGGGTTTTTTGAAAAGAACGAATGGATTTTCTTTGCTCCTCAATGCCATGATAAAGAATAATATGGTCATGACAATATAAACCACACCTTGTTCGAGTTCGATTGAATTACCGTGGTTGAAATCATATTTTGCGAGTGATATCGTCACGACCGGCAAGATGGTCGCCAGGATCGCAAGGCCTAGACCGCGTTTGTCCAGGCCGTGGTTCAGAAACAGATAAAGAAGTGAAAATGTAACAAACACGATTCCGAGGATCTGGAAGTTGCTGATTGAATATCCGATGATCACGTCCACTACTAAAAGCAGAGGAATAGTGCCAACCCGAATAAATCCGAAGGTGCTCCTGGTACATTTGACAATGGCCAGAATCGTGATGAAACTCAAGATTGTTTCTGAGACTATTCTAATCAAAAAAGTCGGCCATAAACTGATTCCTTGCTCAGGGAGCCTGACCATTATCAAGACAAGAAAAAATAAGGCACATACCAGGTTGCTTAAAAAGCCAAAGGTAAAGACGTTTTCAACCTTGGATTTTATGGCAATTTTGCCGATGGAAGTCGTGACTTCATCAAAAATCGTGCCCAAAACAGTCAAAAAAAGGCCTAACATGCTGTTAGTATAGCAAAAGAATCGAGATTTGGCTTTTCAGGGCTGGGATTGACGTAAATTAAGGATTCTGGTAATATTTTTGGGCCAATTTAGGCAAATTAATACACATCCCTTGCCACAAGTTTGTCCGGAGCCTGTCCCGCCTCTATTTAAAATAGATCATGGCGGGATCCCGGGCAGTGCAAAGGAGAGGTTAAAAGGCTATAAAATATTTTTATGTCAAACTCGAAGATACCGAGTCTTGTAGAGATGCTGCAGGCCGGCGTCCATTTTGGACACCGCACCTCAAAGTGGCACCCAAAAATGAAGAAATATCTTTTTGGTTCACGCCAGAATATCCATATAATTAATCTGGAAGAAACGCAAAAGGCTTTGGAGCCGGCGTTAGCTTTCTGCAAACAGGTTGCCATGCGCGGCGGTACAGTCCTGTTTGTGGGCACAAAAAAGCAAGCAGCTGAAATCGTAGAGAAGGCAGCCCAAGAGGCTAAGATGCCATATGTCACCAAGCGCTGGCTCGGCGGCACTCTTACCAACTTCAGCGTGATTGCCCAGCTCATCAAGCGCTTCAAGGATCTCAAACGCAGGCATGAAAAGGGAGAGCTCGGCAAATACACCAAGCTTGAACAGCAGAAGTTTTCCGAACAAATAAAAATGTTGGATGAAAAGATCGGCGGCATCCAGGAACTGAATCGCATCCCGGACGCTGTGTTCATCCAAGATATACATAAAGATAAGACAGCTTTGGCCGAGGCCGTGCGCCGCGGAGTCAAAGTGATCGCCATCTGCGATTCAAACGTCAATCCAAGGGAAATCGATTTCCCGATTCCGGCCAATGATGATGCCGTGAAATCGATCGAACTCCTGGTCAACTTAGTGGCCGGTGCTTGCAAGCAGGGCAAGGATGAATGGGAAGCCAACCGTTCCAAGCTCGCTGGTTCTTTGCTCGGCCCACGAGACCGTAAACCCATGACACAAGAAGAGAGAAGGAGTTAATTATTTTTCACAAAACATGTATCATATATCATGTAACATTTTCCGCGCATATTAAGGGCCGATTGTTACATGTTATATGAAGTGTGTTACATGAATTATGGCAGACGCAAAACAAGTGGTAGAGCTCCGCGCCAAAACAAATGCGGGCATGATGGCTTGCAAGAAGGCTTTGGATGAAGCCAACGGCGACATGGAAAAGGCTATTGAGATATTGAAGCGCTCAGGCGCTCTTAAGGCCGCGCAAAAAACCGCGGAACGCACAACCAAGGAAGGCATAATCGCCATGTATTTGCATCACAACAAGCGGATGGCGGCCATGCTTGAATTGCAGTGCGAATCAGACTTCGTGGCCATGAACAAAGACTTCATAGATTTTGCCAATGACTTAGTCCAGCAGGTCGCGGCCATGAGCCCGGAATATGTTTCGCCGGCCAGCGTACCTGAAGAAGATATGGAGAAAATGAGACAGGCTTTCGTATCTTCCATGGCAGACGAGAACAAGCCGGAAGAAATCAAAGCCAAAATCATCCAGGGCAAGTTGGATAAGTGGCTGCAGGAAGTGTGTTTGATCAAACAGCCGTTCTTCAAGGATGAGGAAAAAACAATTGAACAGCTTTTGATGGATAAGATCGCAATCATCGGCGAAAAAATCGTAATCGCGCGCTTTGTGCGATGGGACATGGTGAACGCCGCAGGTTCGGATAAGTGTTAAGACCAATACCACCCCTTGCCCCTCCTACATTAGGAGGGGACAGGAAAGTGAGACAGCTGCTTTACAGGGCGGCTGTTTTTTTGCAGTCATCCTGAACTCGTTTCAGGATCCCGTTACTCAGTGGCATTGTATCGAGATGCTGAATCAAGTTCAGCATGACGAAAAGGAAATGTGGTATAATAATTATAGAGGGGCGCTCCTTTGGAGGCCTGTAATTTTATACTATGCCAGTCAAGAAAAATAATCGTTCTTCAAAACCAGAGAAGTTAGAAGAAAGAAGTTGGAAGATAGAAAAAGCAAAACCATCCAGCCTTGGGTTTTGGACGGCATTTTTCATCATACTGCTGGTTGCAGCCACGGCCATAATCGGATACTCGGTCTACTTGGTTTATCAGGAACAGAAAGACATGGCTTTGACTTTGCCGGCTTATCGCCAGACCGGGTCTGTTGATGAGAACGCCAGGTTCCAGCAAACACTGGTTCCTGGTCTGTTTTTGGCCTACACCAAATGTCCGGCGCGATTCACTGGGCCGTGCGACAACGCCATGCTGTACAAACTGAATTCAGATGGATCCAAACAGACGATCCTGCCGAGCGTAAGGTCTTTGCCTGGCGCGCCGCTGACCGAAGAGCTGCTTCAGCCCATCGCAGCATCCAGTGATGGCAAGCTTATTGCTTTTGGCGCATGGTCTTTTGGCAACAATCGCAATCCATCGGATTTGAGGCTTTGGGTTTATGATGCGCAGACAGGCGAGTTGGCTTATGACTCTGACAAA
This sequence comes from Patescibacteria group bacterium, assembly GCA_041665165.1. Lineage (GTDB taxonomy): Bacteria > Patescibacteriota > Patescibacteriia > 2-12-FULL-60-25 > 2-12-FULL-60-25 > MWCR01. Next base: position 15,554 of record JBAYJJ010000014.1, read on the forward strand.
GTGCCGCAAGATTCCATATTTTCCCCGGATCTGAAATATGCTGCTTATGGCGTGCTGTCCAATGGAGACATCCAGGATTTCAATATCGTTAATCTGAAAAAGAACCAGGTCGTTTCAGGCGGGAAAGCCAATGCAGGCAATACATTCATGGGTCCGGATGGAAAACCTGTCATCACCTGGCCAGACTCGAGCACGGTCGCTGTCAAGCTTTTCGTGAAATCGATGCCAGACAGCCCGAACACAACTGAATACGGCGTAAAAAAAGTTAAAGTCACACAATAATATGACGCGCATTGCCATAAATGGATTTGGCCGCATCGGCCGCAATACGTTTAAGGCCGGTTTTGGCCGCGAGGGTTTTGATGTGGTGGCTGTTAATGACCTGACTGATACAGAAACCTTGGCGCATTTGCTTAAGCATGATAGTTCGTATCATTTATTCGGGAAAGAAGTATCGTCCACTAAAAATGCTTTGATGGTGAATGGCGTCAAGATCCCGGTTTTTGCCGAGAAAGATCCAGAGGCTTTGCCATGGCGCAAACTGGCAGTGGATATTGTTCTTGAATGCACAGGCCGTTTCACGGATCTGGAATCAGCCAGCAAGCATATCAAAGCCGGAGCAAAGCGCGTGATCATGAGCGCGCCAGCCAAAGGCGGAGGCGTACCCACATATGTGATGGGCTTGAACCACGAGGATGCGGGTAAAAAATCCAAGGTCATCAACAATGCCTCTTGCACCACGAATTGCATCGCGCCGGTCATGGCCGTGATCGACGAGGCTTTTGGCATCAAAAAAGCTTTGATGACGACTGTGCATGCGTATACGGCAGACCAGGTATTGCAGGACGGTCCGCACAAAGACTTACGCCGGGCGCGCTCTGCAGCCGAGAATATCGTCCCGACCACGACCGGGGCAGCCAAAGCCGTGACAGAAGTCATGACAAACCTGAAAGGTAAGTTTGACGGCTTGGCGATCCGTGTGCCAGTCCCGGTTTCTTCGCTTTCCGACATCACAATCGTCACCAAGAAAAAAGTTACAATCCAAAAAGTTAATCAGGCTTTTAGGAACGCGAGCAAGCAAAAAAGATGGCAGAATATTTTGGACGTATCGGACGAACCGTTAGTCTCCAGCGATTTCGTTGGCAATCCATATTCATGCATTGTTGATTTGGCCTTAACCAATGTGATTGGCGGCGATCTGCTCAAGGTCGTGGCTTGGTATGACAATGAGTGGGGCTATTCGCAAAGGCTGGTTGACATGGCGCTGGTGGTAGGCAAGAATCTGTAAGTCCGTCAGGGCTTATGAAAAGGCTGAACCTGGAAATATCACTTGAAACAGTTATATTATTTGATTTAACCTTGTCTTTTTTGGCAGTTTTGGGCTTGGTTTTTTTGATATACGGATTGATTACAGGCCATAAGTGGATTTCTTATGCCATGCTGGCTTGTGAGTGTATTTTGTTGTATGCCATTTTTGTAGCTCCAAAACGAATAACAATCAGTAAATACAAAGAGGCGCTAACCAAGTATCCAAAACATTGGATCAGGGTCGTATTGATAGCTGATATTCATGCAAACAAGAAGACTGATCAAGCCAGGGTTGATAAAATAGCGGAAAGAGCAAAAGGATTGAATCCAGACGTGTTATTGCTTGGCGGTGATTTTGTGCTGTGGAACAGCGAGGACGTTGCATGGCTCAAGCCCATTTCGCAAATCAAAGCAGCAGGAAAATATTTCGTGCTGGGGAACCATGATTACCTTGATGACCCGCAAAAGATTTCTGACCAGCTTAAAGAGTGGGGTTTGGTTAATATCACAAATACGGGCTTGTCTTTCAGGCATGAGGGCGCGGAGCTGAGGATTTACGGGCTGGATGATACTCAAATGGGTTTGAGCATATTGCCCTCAGCCGATGCGCAGCTTATTTTGGCTCATTCGCCGGATTCTGCTCTGTGTTTGAAAGAAGGTTCGGGCCTGGTTTTGTGCGGGCATACTCATGGAGGCCAAATTAGGCTGCCCTTGTTTGGGTGCATTAGCATCCCGTCAAAGCTTGGGCGCAGGGCTGATCAAGGAACAAAAATAATAGATGGCGTCAAATTATTGATTTCGCGCGGTCTGGGAGTGGTTGGCCCCCCAGTGCGCTTGCTTTGCCCGCCAGAGATTCTTTTTCTTGAAATCGGCCTAGACTAACTCCTCCTAAATCCTCCCCTTATCTCAATGGGAGGACTAATTAATAAGTTTAATAGACCCCTCACTTGGTATAAGGGAGGGGTTGGGGAGAGTTAGTGAACGTGCTATTATACTGGCGTATGGAGGGCTTGAAATCAATAAAAGATTTGCACGGGGCGACAGTGCTTCTTAGGTTGGATTGGAACATTCCTTTGCATAAAAAACCCGTGCCAGGGGATTTGTTGAAGATACAGGATTCGATCGAAACAATCCGCCAACTTTGCAAACAAAAATGCAAGGTCGTTGTGTTGACGCATCTTGGACGACCCAAGACATCGAATCTCGCAGCTCGAAGCTCGAAGCTCGGGAGAAAAATAGACAAGAATTACTCGACAGCGAGGTTGTTGCCTCTGGTTGAGATGTATTTGGAAAAACCGATCCATTTTTGCGGGGAAAACTTGACGAATGAGCAAGAAAGGCTGGAAGCCTTGAAATCAATCCAGGTCGGAAAGCCAGGGAGCGTCTTTTTGCTTGAGAACGTGCGTTTTTATCCTGGAGAGGAAACAAATGATCCAGCTCTGGCCAAGGCCTATGCGAGCTTAGGCGAAGTTTTCGTGAATGATGCATTCGCATCTTGCCACCGCCAGCACGTCAGCGTGGTCGGAATCGCAAAACTGTTGCCTAGCGCCGCTGGCCCCCAACTGATCAAAGAGATTGAAGCAGCAGACAAGGTCCTCAAAAATCCTAAGAAACCTTTTGTGCTTATTTTGGGCGGAGCGAAACTAGAGACAAAGATGCCGGTCATAGCCTCGCTATTGCCCAAGGCTGACAAGATCTTGATTGGCGGAGCCATGGCTAATGCGTTTTTCGCGGCCAAAAAACTCAGCCTGGGCAAGTCGCTGGCAGATAAAGAGTCCATCAAGCTGGCTAAGGCGCTTAAGAGTCCAAAGATTATTTTGCCTGAAGACGTATTGGTCGCAAAAAAGATTGCGCTTGGAGCCAAGCCTAAATGCGTAGCAATCAAACAAATCAGCAAGACGGACATGATCGGCGACATCGGAGTAAAAACCATGCGCAGTTGGTCGCAGATAATCAAGAGCGCAAAGACCATCCTCTGGAACGGGCCGCTAGGCGTTACCGAGATTCCGGCTTTTTCGCATGGGTCTTTAGTGATCGCTCAGGCTGTCGCGATGCGCAGCAAGGGCAAGGCATTCGGCTTAGTCGGCGGCGGAGATACTGTGCCGGTCGTGATAGAAAGCGGGATGAGCGAATGGATAGACCATATTTCCATGGGTGGAGGAGCACTTTTGGAATACATTGGAACGCGAGGAAAACTGCCGGGGATAATCGCACTCACACGTCCTACGTCGCACGTCCCGCGTCCTACGTCAAAGAAGACGAAGACCAAACGTACAAGTTCAAAAGCTAAACGTCGAAGTACTAAATAGCCAATTCGTATATTCGTTCGTATTCGTAATTCGTACCCTCATCTATGTTTTGGAAATACAATATCCACTCAGTAACTGCCCGTGAAATACTGGATTCGCGCGGCAACCCGACAGTGGCCTGCAGTGTGGTGCTCAAAGGCGGCGCAAGTGCTGAGGCTAAGGTGCCATCTGGTGCTTCCACTGGTTCGCACGAGGCTTTGGAAATGCGCGATGGAGGCAAACGCTATGGCGGCAAAGGCGTGCTCAAAGCCGTAACTAATGTCAACAAAAAAATCTATCCAATATTGCAGGGTTTGGATGTGCGAAAACAGAAAGATATCGATCGCATCATATTGGAGCTGGACGGGACAGAAAACAAGAAAAAACTCGGAGCAAATGCCATCTTGGCTGTATCGCTCGCTTGCGCGCAAGCTCATGCAGTAGCAGCAGAACGCCCATTGTGGCAGATTTTGCGCGATATCTATGCCTTTCCCAAGGGCCCATCACTCCCGACACCGACCATGAATGTGCTGAATGGCGGAGCGCATGCCAATTGGTCAATGGACATCCAGGAATGCATGATCGTGCCCAAGCAAAAAACCATGCGCGAAAGAATCAGGGCCGGAGCCGAAGTTTTCCATGCCCTGAAAAAGATTTTGGTTGAGAACGGATATTCGATCAGCGTTGGCGATGAAGGCGGGTTTGCGCCAAAGCTCAGGGAAGTGGAGGATGCATTTGAAATGCTGAAAGAAGCCACTAAAAAAGCCGGTTATAATTTCGGCAAAGAAATCGCTTTGGCTACAGACGTCGCGTCATCGGAATTTTATGAAAAAGGCGTCTACTATCTGAAAGCCGAGGGCAAAAAGTATTCAGCACTTGAATTGCAAGCTAGGTATCTGAATTGGGTCAGCAAATATCCGTTCGTGAGCATCGAAGATCCGTTTGCTGAGGATGATTGGGAATCTTGGAAAAAGATAATGCCTAAGATCGGCAAGAAATGCAGAATCGTGGGCGATGATTTTTTCGTGACCAATGTCAAGCGCTTGCAGAAAGGCATAAAAGAAAAAGCAGCCAATGCCATTTTGATCAAACCAAACCAAATCGGGTCTTTGACTGAAACAGCGGAAGCCATCATCTTGGCGCACGAAAACGGATTCGCGACCAGCATATCCCATCGCTCTGGCGAAACGGCTGATACCACTATCGCTGACCTGGCCGTGGCCTGCGGATCGGAATTCATCAAGACAGGCTCTTTATCGCGTTCAGAAAGAGTTGAAAAATACAATCGGCTGATGGAGATTGAAGAGCGAGAGCTGTAAAAGGTCAGCGCCCGGATTTGATAGTCTCACGAAGTTTTTTGAGTTTTTCTTCGGATGCACGTTCAAGAATGGAATTGATTTTTTTGCGGTGCTTGTCCACTACAGCGTCAATTTCAACATGAAAATCCTTCATGATTTTTTTGATCCCGGCCTGTTGATCCGCGGTTAGCGTCTTGCTCATAAAAACGTGGACTTTATTCAATGAATATGATACTCTCGCGCACATGAAGAGTCCAACCTACTGGGTCAAAACTTATGGATGCCAGATGAATCATAATGACTCAGAAAGGCTGTCTGCGATTTTGGAGACCCTGGGTTTTTCGCCTGCCACGAGCCAGGAGGGGGCTGATTTTGTGATTTTTAACACTTGTTCAGTGCGCGAGCATGCTGAGCAGAGAATCTATGGGAGCATGGAAGAGTTAGTCGAACGCAAGAAGGCAGGTTCAGACGTAGTTATCGCTGTCACGGGCTGTATGGCTGGCCGGGATAAGGATGGAGCATTGCGCAGGCGCTTGCATTTCGCTGATTTGTTTTTCCCGACAACAGACATGGTTCATTTACCTGAATGGTTGTTGGAGCTGCGTCCTGAATGGACGCTGGAAACAACAGTGACAGGGGATGATTATCTTGAAGTAAAGCCCTTGCGTGAATCCAAGACAAAATCTTATGTAACGATCCAAACCGGGTGCAACCAATTCTGCACATATTGCGCAGTGCCCTATGCCCGCGGCTTGGAAAAGAACAGGTCTGTCGCGGCCATCATGCAGGAAGTCGTGGATTTGGCGCGAGCAGGCGCAGCAGAAGTCACCTTGCTTGGCCAGGCAGTGAATGCCTATAAAGCTCCGGACCCAGGCTCGTTTAGCGTGGAAAATCCGTATCAGAACGATTATGCGGCCTTGCTTTGGGAAATCAACAACTTGCCTCAAATAGAACGCGTGCATTGGACAGCGCCGCACCCCATAAAAATGGATGATCAGGTCATTGATGCCTTGAGATTGCCTAAGCAAGTCAATTATCTGCATTTGCCTGTGCAGTCCGGGTCAAACGATGTGTTGCGCAGGATGAACCGTAAATACACGCGCGAGCAATATCTGGCTTTGATCGAAAAAATAAAATCAGCGCGTCCAGGCATTGCTTTGGGCACAGATATCATTGTCGGCTTCCCAGGCGAAACCGACAAGGACTTTGAAGATACATTGGATCTTTATCGAGAATGTGATTTTGACATTTCATACAACGCACAATACAGCCCGCGCTCAGGCACTTTGTCATATCGGCTGTACGAGGATGATATTGCGCCAGAAGTCAAAAAGAGCCGGTGGGAGGCTTTGCAGAAATTGATGGAAGAGACTGCTTTGCGCAAAAACCAGAAATATTTGGGCCAGGCTGTCAGGGTTTTGGTGGAGAGCGTGAGCCAGGGCATCTTGTTCGGCACGAATGACGAGCTCAAAATCGTGTGCGCTCCGATCAAGAAGTTAGAAGTTGGAAGTTTGAATCTAGAAGACAATCAGAAAGGATCTGAAATGGTGGGTAAATTTGTTCAAGTCAGGGTCATGAAGCCTTTGACCTGGATATTGGAAGGGGAGATTCTGTCCGCTGAGCAAGCGTGATATACTTTGGTCATATGAAACGGGGTTTGGTTATTTTGATTCCTTTGCTGGCTTTGCTGGGTTTTGGGTGCGCAAAAAAAGTCGCAAATGACGCAAAATCCGGGTGTGAAAAGGCTCAATATCCTTTTGCCTGCGTTCTGGACAAAGCCATGGCCGCGAAAGATGTTTCAATCTGCACACAGGTTGAACGCGAGAAAGTCATGACTTGTGTGGAGGGATATGAAGAAATAATCGGGAGTAAGGTGGCTTGCGAGGATTTGAAAAATCCAGTCTCTATATCTGATTGCAAATTGGTTCGCCCCACAAAATAAAATATGGCAAAAACGATTAATGAAACGGTGAAGACTAAAAATCTGCCGCGCGTGCTTGTCATAGTCGGGCCGACCTCATCAGGCAAGACCGCACTCAGCCTCAAGGCCGCGCGTTTACATCAGGGAGAAATTATAAATGCTGATGCCAGGCAGATTTATAAAGGCTGTTCGATTGGAACCGGCAAACCGCCAGGCAGAAAAGGGAAGTACCAAGGCTTTAACGCCTATTTTGTCAAAGCTCCGCACATGCATGAACTGGAAGAACAAGACGAAAAGGAATTGAAAGAAGTTGAGATCCCGCATTATTTGATGGACTTTTTGTTGCCCACGGAAATAATGTCCGTATCAGAGTGGCGTGAAAAAGCGTACACGGCAATCAAAGGCATAGCCCACCGCGGACACTTGCCCATAGTCGTTGGCGGCACAGGCCTGTATTTGGATGCCTTGGTGGAAAATTTTTCCATTCCAAAAGTTCCGCCCAACCCCAACATGCGCATGTCTTATGAAAAACAGCCATTGAAGAAATTGGTAGACCTTTTGCTCAAGATGGATCCATCGGCCGGGGTTTCGGTTGATCTCAAAAACCAGCGGCGTGTGATTCGAGCGCTTGAAATCATCACATTCACCGGTCAGCCCATAAACAAACTCAGGACGAAAAAGCCGCCGATTATCGAGGCATTTAAAATAGGGATCAAGCGCTCGCGCGAAGAGATCAAGCGGCGCATTGATGAGTCTATTGACCGGATGATGGAAGAGGGTTGGCCCGAAGAAGTCCGCAAGCTGCATAAAAGCGGTTTGCCTTGGGATGCGCCAGCCATGACCTCAATCGGCTATAAGCAGATTGCCAGCTATTTGCGCGGCGAGATTATGCTGAATGAAGCAGTCAAGCTCGCTAAAATCGCGACTCATCAATACGCAAAAAGACAAGAAACGTGGTTTAAGCGCGATCCGAAGATCCATTGGGTGAAAGACGATGAACAGGGGCTGGAACTGATCAAACAATGGATGGACTGACAACTATAAACTTACAACTCACAAGAGTCACCCAGCCACTCTTGTCAGTTGTTAGTTGTGAGTTTCGAATTGTCTCTTTATCTCATCCTCAGCCGTCTCTGGATTGGCGCGTCCTTCAGTCTCGCGCATAATCAGGCCCACGAACCATTTGATCAAAGCGGTTTTGCCAGCTTTGATGTCTGCAACCTGCTTGGGATTAGCTTCTATATTGCGCGCCACGATTGTTTTCAGCTCATCATAAGGCATGTTTTGGCCAAGCTTGTGCGTTTCCATCAAGTCAGACGGATCAGAGCCTGAGTCCAGCATTAATTCAAGAAGTTTTTGGCCGTTGGCGCTGTTGATTTCTTTTTTATCAAGCAAGGTAATGAACTCGGCGAAATTTTCGGGCGTGATTTTATTTTCTTTAATGCCAAGATTACGTTCGGCCAATAAGCCTGCGAGCTTGGACGTCAGCCAGCCGCCGACCAGTTTAGCGAGCTGGGTCTTTCGTCCTTCCAAAATCTCTCCAGCGCTTTGCTTGCCTGGGTCTGTGGCCTCCAGCCATGTGCCGAGTTCGCCCAAGACTTGCTCAGCGTATTCGCGCCACGCAGCATCAACAGTCAAAAATGAAACTACTTCTTTGGAAAAGCCCCATTCATACTTTAGCCTCTGTCTGGTCGCGGCCGGGAGTTCCGGGATTCTTGTTTTCAGATCCTCGCGCAATTTTCTGAGGTCTTGCGGCGGCAGATCCGGCTCAGGAAAATATCTGTAATCAGCCGAAGTTTCTTTGGTGCGCTGTTCAACTGTTTTGCCTGCAGCATCATCCCAGCCGCGCGTAGAAACAGTCGGCGGAGTGTTGGTCTCATACAAGCCAGTCTGGCGCGTTATCTCATAGGCAATGGCGCGCTCCACATTGCGGAACGAATTCAAATTCTTGATTTCCGTGCGCGGATTAAGGACTGAAGTAATGGGGAAGCCTTTGTCATCCACCTCAAGCATTGAGATGTTGACGTCGCATCGCATCTGGCCTTTTTCCATTTCAGCTTCAGAGACTTTGATCGCGCGCATGATGTTGCGCAGTTCCTGCAGAAAGAATTTCGCTTCTGAGGCAGACCGCAGATCAGGCTCAGTCACGATCTCAATCAGCGGTGTTGACGCGCGGTTATAATCAACCAATGTCGCGGGCTTGCCATCCACCTCATGATGGAAATTTTTGGCTGCATCTTCTTCCAAATGCACGCGCGTGATTCCGATGCGCACGTTTTCGCGGCCAGGCAAAGCTTGTTCCGGCACATCGATAAAAACATGTCCGGCCAAAGCCACAGGCAAAGCGAATTGTGATATCTGATAGCCTTTGGGCAAATCTGGGTAAAAATAGTTCTTGCGGTCAAAAGCGCTTTTTTCCGGGATATCGCAATTCAGCGCCAGGCCGGCTAAAACGCCTTTTTCCAATCCCGCTTGATTCAGCCTGGGCAAAGCGCCTGGCTGGCCAGTGCAGACCGGACAAATGGCTGTATTAGGGGGCGAGCCGTCTTCCACATTGGGGCATGTGCAAAACATCTTGCTTTGGGTGTTGAGCTGGACATGGATCTCCAGGCCGATTATCGGGACCATTTTCATAATACGTGTAGTTTTACAGAAAAACAGGGGAATTGCAACGTATATAAGTAGAGACGCATAATCATGCGTCTCTACCGATTCAACAATGTTTTTTTGGTCTATTTCGCTGTCTTTACGAACGCCTTGTACAACTTAACCTCAAACAAGAGCAAGAAGGGGACTAAGATGATTTGCATAGCGCCTTGGCCTGCCATGGTCAAGAAACCACCGACGCCGTTGCCCACAGCTCCTTTTGGCAAGAGAGCAAGGAGTATGGCCAAGATAATGCCAATCACGATCTGCAGGACAATGGCGAGCAATGCGCCGGCCGTCAGTCCAATCATCATATTTTTCCAGAAAAAGCCCCACCAGCGGTTTTTGATTAAGCGCGCTGATTCGTTCAGGGCTGGCATTCCTTTCTTGCCCTGCAAGAGCAAGGCAGGCATGGTCAGTTTATATTGGTTGGATTTGTACATTATCCAGATACAGCCGCCGATCATAAGTACTACCAGAATCACTAAAAGCAATAAACCCAAGCCCACGTTCGCAAGCATGGCCAGGGCGGTTGAGGCGCTTTGCGTGTCTGTACCCAAGGCACTTAAAGTCGAGAACATGCCCATTCCAGAGACAAGGACGCCAACAGTGTAAATCAGATAGGCTAGGACCACTGGGCCGGCTACGATCAAAATCGTCAAGATTGCAATCCAGATCATGGACCAGAAATTCTTGAGCGAAATCTTGCCTTCATCGCCCTTGACCTTGCCATCAGTATCCAAGTTATACATGGCCAAGAAGATTTTCATGCTTACCCAAAGGGTCAGGGCAATATAGCCGGCGGCAGCAATGGCATATAATGCATAAAATATCGGCCAGATAGCAGAGAGAAGCATGACTGCGCCCAAGATCAGAGATCCATACAAAAGCCACATGGCAGAGTTGATGGAGGGCTTCAAATATTTATTGAATTCATGCCAAGTGTCCTTTATTAAGTTCCAGGTAAGAGGCAGGTTTGATTTATCGGCAATGTATTTTAGAGGCTCCAAAAACAGCATGCCTACGATGAAGATGCCTAAGACTGGAAAAAGCAGCCAAAGTGCGCCCCAGGACGAGACTCCGACTTGGGGGCCGATTTTCCAAAGCTTCACAATTAGCCAAACAAACAGGACGAGCCAGGCTATGGAAAAGATGGCTGAAACTGCAGTAACACTCTGTTCAGAGATTATTGCTGCAATAATAAGAAACAAGCCCATTACAATTGGCCAGAAAATCGTGACCAGCAGCAGGGCTAGGGTTTGGCGAAAAGTCTTTTTCGCTGTCGTTACATCGAGCATATAAAAATCGTACATCGTACAGCGCACATCGTTCAACGTGGGACGTAGGACGAGGGACGTGGGACGGTGGGTTAATAGATGCCTACATTCTAGCAAAATTCTCAAGTTTTGTGGATAGAATGCCTTTTACGGCTGTGGCCACCTGTTCAATACCTGAATTTCCGTCAACTTCTGATACAATCGTACCGGCTTGCTTGAAAGGGCCTAAAACATCATCAGATAAGAAACGAATGGCTAACTTCTGCTGAAAATCAGGCACTTCAAAAATATGGTCGTCTTTTTTATCTGTGCGATTAGCCAGCCTAGCCATGGCCGCAGCTGCCTCAGTCCTGATCAAGATCAAAAGCGTAGGATTGAACGCCAAAGTCTGCGCATTGCCCGAGAGTTTTACTAACAGTTCAGTCGAGAGCGACACGTCTTGCAAGGGCTGATAAGCCAAGGTGGAACCTAAGCCGCGGTCCTGGAATATCATCCTGTCTGGATGGCCTTGCAAAAAGGGGATAATGATTTTGCGGAAAAGGACCAGACGATCGAGGGAGAAGGCTTCTGCTGTTTCTAAGCCACTATATCGAGGCTCCTGTGATTCGTGATTCGTGACTTGTGATTCGTCTTTCGTATCACGTGTCACATGTCGCGAGTCACGCTTTGCGATGATCTCATCCCTGATCGCCGACCCTGTCCAACAAAATCCTGGCTCAGCTGTCAATAACACATCAGCGTCGCCAATCTCGTCCATTTCAGGCAAGCGATGATGCTCTTGCGAAAACGCCACTACATCAAAAAAGTTTTGTTTGCCTAAACTTTTCGCCCAATCGCGGCAAGCATTCAAAACCGTGGATTTGCCTGATCCATCAATGCCTTCGACTACGACGTGGATACCGTCGTTTTGGCTTCTTTTTACCATAATTCAGATATATTACACGCTTGTCCTGCCCTTGACAAAATAGCTAATTTATGCAATATTAAGCCATTACGGTCCTTAACATCTTAATATTACTTATGCCCTGGGCAAGCCTTATGGTCCTGCATGGTGCGGGATTAAGGGGAAGCCCAAGCAAGAGGAGAAGTGTCATGGGAAAGAAAAGGGATCAGGATATTGTTGAGGTCATCAGCAACAATGACTTCACGCGTGACTTGTTCCGGGCTTTGGCCTACGCAGTCATAGCCAGGTGTGGCACGATGCAACACCTGCGCCGGATTGTGAACGAACCTGAGCTGCAGAATAAGATCGCGGATCTGATTGTTCCGACAGAGAAGTTTTCTGCAACCGTCGTCTACGCTCGGCCGACTTACGATGAACTTAAGCGCCGATTCGACTATGTTGACTCTGCTCATCGCGATTCTGATAAAGAGTTCAACATAGTGTTCTCCAAGGGCGTAAGCTGTGATAACCGCGAGGTCGTGTTTGAGTACTTCCACATGGGTTGCACCGCGACGACTCATGAGTTGCTGGCCGAGATTGACCGCAAGGGATTCCGACCCGCGCTCTACGAAGAGCTCCTCGCTTTTGCTGAGAAATATCCTGAGGAACAAAAAAGATATCGGATTACGGCTCTCGGCACCTGGAGTGGCTTACCTCAGGCGGCAAACCTCATCTTGGCTTTCGCTGCTCGTTTGAGCTTCGACGCAAACGGACGTTGTCTGATTTTGGGCTGTCTCGGAATTGATTGGGACAAAAACGAACGCTTCCTCGTCGTGCGCAAAGAAACGACAAAGCCCACTGCGGTTCAGACCAAGGTAGAAGGCGAAACATTGCCCGCGAACCACTATCGCGTGTATGTGAGCTATGCCCCAATGCCGTCCCTTGTTGATCTCGAGAAGGAATTCGGCGAGAAAAACGTCTCGGTCATCTTCGACGGACGCGAGTGGAAACTCGAATTTTCATGCGTCGGCATGGACAGGACGCCCGGCGAAAAGGTCTTCCTGGTTCATGACTTCGGTCGTGCCTGGGAATGCGAGGAGGCCATCACTTGGGGTCTGGAGCAGCGCACGGCTGTCGCTCCGAAAGGTTATCGTCCCGCCACCCACGAGGAGGGATATGAATTTCAGAAGGCTCATCCTGAGCTTTTCAATTTCGTCGCTCCCGGCTCGTTCGCGGTGGCCGGCGACGACGTTCGGTATGTCGCGTGTCTGTGGCGCGGTGGCCGCAGGCGTGTCCTCGGCGACGAGGAGTTCTACCGCAAGGGGTATGCCAATAACCGTTGTCTGTTCGTCAGTAAGTAAGCACTTTGGCCCTCGGTACCTCACCCCC